>CALKAR010000207.1 GCA_937988745.1 uncultured Peptococcaceae bacterium | reverse complement strand
AAGTTGCAAAAAAGTTTCATTGTTTCATGAAGTTTCATTTTGAGATCACAAAAAAGCCCAGGCGAAGGGAAGTCCTGGGCTTGATACGAATTAATTATGAAGAACTGAAAGAGGAGGAATTTCATGCGGCTCTATTTGACAGCAGACGAAATTGACTTTGATATCGATGAACTATGTGATAGGGAACCGACCAAGAAAATTCTAATGTGCACTCCCGAACACTTCGATGTAACTGAGGCAATTAATGAGTTCATGTACAGGCGTGAGGGAGATCATGTTGTCCTCAACCAAGTGGACAAGCCGAGGGCTGTTCAGCAGTGGCATTATCTTAAGGACTTATACAACTCGCTTGGCTATGAGGTAGAACTTATCAGTGGACCGTACGGATTAGAAGATGCAGTCTTCTGTGCGAACCAAAGCTTTCCTTATATTAATCCTGCGACTGGCGAAAAGGAAGTTGTCATGAGCATCATGCGCAAGGAAAAGCGCAAGCAGGAGGTGGCTTACTTTGAAGCCTGGTACAAGAATGCAGGATACAAGATCCGTCACCTGCATGACTGCTGCTTCGAGGCTATGGGTGATGCTGTGTGGTTCCCAGGGAAGAATTTAATCGTTGCGGGATACGGCAGCACTGAGCACCACCGCACTGACTTAGTAGCTCTCCGGCAGATAGCGGAAATCACTGGTTTCCCAGTCATTGGCATTCATCTGCAGCACAAGGATTTTTATCATCTTAATACGACGCTCTGTTTGGTCAGCCAGAATACTTGTGTGGTTTATCCTGAAGGTGTTGGCGAGGAAGGAATGAAAATTCTGCGGAAGCTGTTTAAGAATGTAATCGAGGTTCCTCGTGAAGAAGCGTATGCACCTAATTTCGCATGCAACGCGTTTTCTCCCGATGGGCGCGTGGTAATAATTCAACATTCGTGCCCAGAGACTATCGCGGCTCTGGAAAACCTCGGTTATATCGTGCTTCGTGTGGATACTTCGGAGTTTATTAAGTCGGGTGGTTCGGTTTTCTGTATGAAGATGCAGGTTTATTAAGGACCAGCGCAAGACACAAATATATAGTTTACACCAGCCCTGATACCATGTCAACGAATAATTTGCGTTTTCCTCTCGGATGTGCTATGATAGAATGTGTTCGTATTTCGACAATCGGAGGAATTGATTGATGAATTTGCGCAACAAGCAGGTGATCCACGAGACGTTCGGAGAAGGGAACGTAGTGGAACACGAAGGTGCCGTAATGATCGTAGAGTTCGAATGCGGTACGAAAAGATTTTTATTTCCCGATGCGATGGGAACATTCTTGCGGTTAGTTGACAGAGACATCGCCGTTGAAGTCAAGCAGCTCAAAGAAGAGGTTGAAGAGCAGCGTCAAGAAGAGGAAATGATTCTCCAGCAAGAGAGAGAATTAGAATATGAGAGACGGCAGCGCATGCTCGAACTCGAGAAGCTCATGAAGAACCACAAACTGTCACCTGCATCACAGGCTGTCTTCTGGTGTGAACCTGAGGAACTGGATGAGGTATTTACCGAGTGGCAGGTTTCGGCTGGGGTTATTAAGAGCGGCCCTCGGCAGGGCGAACCAAACCGCCTGGCCCGCCTTCACCAAAACAGCGCCTGCCTCATTACCGTTAGACTACCTGATGAGCCTGAGGAAAACCGGCGCATTGTCGGTATGTTCATGGTAGATGAGGCATACATCGGTAAAGAAAATGAGGACGGTATGATTCCGGCCCATCCAGAGTATAGGCTGCGGCTGACAGAAGAGGAATCTCAAAAGATGCTGTTTTGGAAGTATTATGTAAACAGCCGTCATCCACACAGAATGACATGGAACAGTGGACGCCATCGCTATTTCGATAACATCTGGATGGCACAGATTCTGAAGGATGTCATTGAACTGAAGCGGGGCACCGACGATGAGCAGCAAGTTCGTGACTTCTTTGAGCATTTCTGCCATATGAACCGCATTGACGAAACGGAGCTGCCTGAGCCAAGCGGCGCACTAGTGGTTAACAAGTAAAGCGCTATTTTGAAAAACCCCGTTTCCGGGGTTTTTTCGCGTATAAGTAGGGTGAGAGGGTAATAAGGGAGGGCATTACCATTGAGTGCGAAATTGTTTGATCAGGAATTAGGTATTAGAACAACCGGCCTTAGAGAGTGGCAGGGCAATACTGCTTATAACCGGTATGAGGCTACTCCATATCAGGCTCTCGAGACTCTCTTTCGGGCGTATAAAATCAAAAAAGACGCCCGCGTGGTAGACTTCGGCTGCGGCAGAGGGCGTGTTGTCTTCTACATCCACCGCAGATTTAGAGTTCCTGTAGTTGGCATTGAAGCCAATGACAAAACTTACGAGGAGGCGCTGGATAACAAGCAGCGTTACCGCATCAAAGCGAAACACATCGATGCACCGATTCGTTTGAAATACGGCTTAGCTGAGCATTATCGGGTTAAGCCGGAAGACAACTGCTTTTATTTCTTTAATCCTTTTTCTCATAAGGTATTTAAAAAAGTAATGGGGAACATTATGGATTCAGTTGAGGAGAATCCCCGTTCGATTGATCTGATTTTGTATTATCCGCTGCCTGAATTCAAACAGATAGTCAAGCAGTATCCCTTCAGGAAAATCAACAAGGTTCGGGTACCTGGAGCCATCGATCCTTTAGAGAAGTTCGTGATTTATAGGTTATCGAAGGAAGCTCTCGAAGTGAGCGATGAATCACAGGAAGGAAATTCCTTTAATCCATCGAATATAGTCAGTAATAATTGAATCATCGCACACCCTCAATCCTTGAAAAAGGATTGAGGCTTTTTTATCCTGCAGCACCGAAGGGAAGAGAAACACATGGCTATCCTCTTTAGGATGTATCAGAATTACCGTAATCCCGAACAGATTGAGGTTGAAGAACAAACCGTGTCTGGCACAGAGTTAGTTAGCATGATTAACGAGGATTTTGAGGTTCAGCGCACCTCTCGCCAGGGCGAGGTAGGCTGGCAGGGAAGGATGGGTTTTGTGGGCCTTCCCATGGCGCATCTTTTTGAAAGGGCACATGCACTCGAGGAGGCTGAACTTGCCACCCTCGATGGTCACAAAGCGTTTACGATTCGTCTCGTGGGGATTCATGAAGCGATGATCGCCAAAGGTCTTTCTCCCAATGAATGTTCTCCCTTTGCCTATGAGATTGCCACTCCGCTTGGTTTTGATTGTGTCATAAGATTCATTCATGAAAATGGCGGTAATCGGCTCCTATTCTATTTCTTCCACTATGCACTGCCTGTTGGCAACAACTGGCCGATCGCAATCGCCCCCTGGTATATGCACAGTCAGGATTCGATTGAACTCGTTTCCGCTTTATATGACCAAGCATCTAACCAAGTGATTACTGAACTCAGAAAACAGATCGAGTTCCGCAGGAAGCACAATAACTAAGCCCTGTCTCGCGACAGGGCTGTTTTTTATGCACCTTTTACCACATCTCCGACTCCATCAAGGATATGGTCTGGTTTGTATGGGAAGTTTGCCAAGGTTTCTCTGCTGGTGACGCCGCTTAGCACTAGAACTGTCTCAATCTGCGATTCGAGACCAGCAATGATATCTGTATCCATACGGTCTCCGATAATCACTGTTTCTTCTGATTGGCACCCCAGGAGCTTCTGAGCGTGTCGCATCATGAATGGGTTAGGCTTACCTACAAAATACGCCTGTTTACCAGTTGCCAGTTCAATCGGAGAAATCAGGGCCCGAGTGGCAGGTGCTATCCCTGTTTCTGTGGGGCCGGTCAAGTCGGGGTTAGTTCCGATTAGGCGGGCGCCCTTGAGTACTAGATGAATTGCCCGTTCAATGCGCTCGAAATTGTACAGCCGGGTTTCGCCAACTACCACATAGTCTGGGTTAGTGTCGTTCATGGTAAATCCTACGTCGTAAAGAGCTTTTACAAGTCCGGCCTCACCAATGACATAAGCGCTGCCGTTGGGGCACTGTTTGCTTAAGAAAGCAGCTGTTGCCAGGGCGCTTGTGTAGAAATGATCTTCTGTTACATCAATCCCCATGCGCTGCAGCTTTTCCTGCAGTTCTTTGGGTGAACGTTCACTGCTATTTGTCAAGAAGAGAAACCGCTTGTCGTTAGCCTGCAGCCATTCCACGAATTCCTTGGCGCCAGGAAGAAGGCGGTTTCCATGATAAATAACCCCGTCCATATCGCAGATGAAACCCTTTTTCTCATGCACTGATACCATTTTGCCACCTCATGTCACATTACGTAATGCTTTCAATTATTAGTTCGGCTTATTATGAGAAAACCCTTTGTACCGCAATCTTTACTACTCAATATAAGAGAAAACGCAGGGAAAAGCTTCTAATCTGCCGTAAGTTTATCAACGAGCAGTGGTACATATCGTCGCCTACAGGAGGTTTAGGATGAGAAAAATTAGAGTGCAGGGCAATCGGTTTGTCGACGACTGCGGCAGACATGTCATTCTTCACGGTATAAATATGGTGTACAAAGGAAGGCGGGTCAGCGACTGCATAGATTACTACCCCACCTGGGATGAGAAAGACTTCCAGCGTCTGCACGATTGGGGCTTCAACGTAATTCGTTTGGGACTGATATGGGATGCGGTGGAACCTGAACCTGGCCAATATAACGAGGAGTACTTAGATTGGGTCGGCAGGATGCTTGACTTCTGCCAGAAATATGAGATTCATGCTTTCCTTGACATGCACCAGGACTTATACAGTGTCCTTTACAGCGATGGTGCACCAGAATGGGCCACCCTGACATATGGGAACCCCCATGTTGCAGGTGATTTGTGGAGTGATGCTTACCTGTTCAGTGAAGCAGTGCAGACGGCTTTCGATCACTTCTGGTCTAATACTCCTGTTTTCGGCAGAGGTCTCCAAGACTGGTACCGTGGTATGTGGCTGCATGTTGTGCGGCGTTTCAAAGAACATCCAGCTCTGCTTGGATATGATTTTCTCAATGAACCCTTTCCCGGAACTCCAGCGCGTAATATTATGAGTGCTATTCTTACCGCTTTTGCGGACCAAATGGAACATATGATGGGACGGAAGCCGTCTGTAGAAGAGATGTTTGCAATATTTTCTGATCGGCCGCAGAAGTTCAAAGCCCTGTCTTTACTGGAGGACAGTGGGGTATATGGCGCTCTTGCAAACGCGGCTGAAAAGTTGGTCGCCGCCTTTGATCAAGGGCCATTGGCAGATTTCTATAACAATCTAACTCAAGCTGTGCGGGAGCTGGACCCTGAGGCCATTATTTTCCGCGAGCACTGTTACTTCTCTAATATGGGCATTCAGTGCAGAGGGCCGCTCATCGAAAAAGAACCTGGCGTCGTCGATCCTAATCAAGCCTATTCACCACACGGATATGACCTTGTTGTGGATACCGAGGCGATTCAGCAGGCTAGCAGCAAAAGGGTAGATTTCATCTTTGCTGCTCACAGGCGGACACAGGAAGAACTCAATATCCCTGTATTGGTAGGAGAATGGGGCGGACATGAGCACTACAGCGAAGGTTTAGATCACATTAAACACATTCTAGGAATTTTCGCACAGAATCTTTGGAGCAGTACCTATTGGTGCTATGAAGACGAGTTTCACAAGGCTCCGGTTTTGCAGGTTCTTAAGCGGCCGTATCCGCAAGCCGTATGCGGCAAGCTGCTGTGCTGGCATTATGATTACAAAACTCAGGAGTTTACGATGGAATGGGAAGAAGAGGGCACTGCCCCTTCGCTTGTATATGTTCCGAGCAGCGATTTTAAAGTGGATTTAGAAGGTGCATATTCGGTAAAACCACGCAAGAGCAGCGTGCTGCTTGAGATTCCGTCTATGGGAGGCGATCGGAAGGTTCGTGTGAGGCTGCTTTAGACCGGGGAGGAGTGGGGAAGGCAGTTTTGGCTTATTTAGATCAGCCGAGCCAACTTGTCTCCCCTTTTTTGATCATACATCCGTTTGTCTGCAATGCGAAGAATATCCCGAAGATCGTCTGACATGGTGGTTTTTGTGGCCGTTCCTAAGGCAATACTCAAAGGTACGGGCCCACCTTCATAAGCATCGAGACAGTTTTCCCGGATGCGATTGCACACCACTTGAGCTTCTTTATGAGTTGTGTTAGGCATCAGGATGATGAATTCGTCACCACCCCAGCGGGTAATCACGTCCGTTTTGCGGCATGTGCTGCGCAGGACTTCTGCCATTTCGGTGATCAGGTTATCCCCGATTTGATGCCCGTAAACATCGTTAGTCCATTTCAGGCCGTTCAGATCACCAATGATTACGCTGAGCGGTAGGTTACTCTCCTGGTCGAGTTTACGGAGCTGTTTTTCAAAATAGGCTCGGTTATAAAGTCCTGTAACTGGATCAATGTAGCTCTTTGTTTTCAGTTCCAGTTCGACCGCTTTTTGATTGGATATGTCGATTGTAAATCCCGCAATCAGAGTTGGTTTATTTCCTTTATAAGCAATAACCGCTCCCCGGTCTAAAATCCACTTCCACTGGCCGTCGGCGCTTTTGAGCCGATATTGCACAGAAAAGCGGCTGGATGCACCTCGCAGGCAGTCGAACACAGCATCCTTAATGCGGGGTACATCATCTTCATGGATCAACTCGCTTTGGAAAAATGGTACAGTAGGGCAGCTTTCATGCGTGCAGCCCAAGATACTGTTACAGCTTCCTGAGCGTTTGACACTGGAGGATCCTACTGACCACTCCCAATAGCAGGTTTTGCTTGCTGTCAGGGCCTTTATTAAACGGTCCTTTTCGGCCGCAGTTTCTCTCTTAAGGCGGAACAACTTCAAGCTTAAGTAAAGGATCACTGATAACGCTGCGGCCATTATGATTAAATTCATAGGGCCATCAACCCTTTATATTGAGTTTTGTAGAAAGTGCAGGCATGAAAAAGCGGCATTTCTAATCATATTTCTCGTGAGAATCATTGTCAAGAAGAAAATGGTTAAGAAGAAAAGGCGGGACGCCCACGGCTCCCGCCTCATTCGAATTAGTTGGTCAGTCTAAAGCGGCTGACCATATCCTGCAGCTTGATTCCCAGCTCGGTCAAATCCTGCGCCATATTGGCAACCTGCTGCATGGCCCCAGCTTGTTCTTCAGTAGCACTGGCAATCTCCTGGCCGCTCAGGTTCAGGTCGGCAAGCCCTGCCGTAATATCCTGGACCTGGACCACCATAGATTCCACTGCTTCTAAGATATCAGCCAAGATATCAGCACTTTCATGGACATGCTCTAATGTGTGAGCTGTCATCTCTGATTCTTCCTGCATGCTGTTTACAGTATGGCCGATACCCGATTGGATTTCTCCAATCAGTTCTGCAATCTTCGTTGTAGCTTGGGCACTCTGTTCCGCGAGCATGCGGACCTCTTCTGCTACCACCGAGAAACCGCGGCCCTGTTCTCCTGCACGAGCTGCCTCAATAGCTGCATTTAGAGCTAAGAGGTTGGTTTGATCAGCAATAGCAGCGATCATATGGACGATTTCTGTAATCTCTCCGGAAAGAGAAGAGAGTCCCTGCACCTCGCCGGCCATTTTCTGCGTATTTTCATGCAGTTCTTCCATGTGTTCCAGAATTTCAGCTAAAGCTTCTTGACCTTTGGACGCTTGGTCTTTGACTTGACCGGCAGCTTCATTGACCCTTTGGGCGTTTGTGTTAACCTGATCGAGCGTCGTTGAAAACTCATTGGTGGTTGCGGCCACTTCATCTACTGAAGCGCTGACCTCCTCGGTGGTGGCTGCAAGAGTCTCGCTGGTAAATGCCAGCTCAGTTGTGGTTTGGGCCACCAGTCCGATTGCTTCGCGAATGCTGGCAATGGTGGAGTTCAGGGCTTCAGATACCATGCCTACTTCGTCGGCGCTGCCAATTTCAACAGTGGATGTCAGGTCTCCGCGAGAAACAGATAACATCAGGGCTTGGATTTTCTTCAGCGGTTCAGAAATACGTCGAGCGAGCGCAATTGACAGCCCGAACCCGACTAACATCAGCAGGACTGAGGCACCTATCTGCCTGCTGCGCAGCGCGTATACATTCGTCAGGACATCCTTTTCGAGAGCTCCCACTGCAACTCTCCACCCAGTGGAGGGGATGGAGGACACGCCGACAACTCTCACTGCCCTATCTGCTAAACGATAACGCATAATTCCCACTTGATCAGCGCCTAGTTCTTGGAGTGCTTTTCCAGCGGTGTAATAGGGGCTGGTGGGGTTAAAGATGTTTTCTTGTTTGAACACCAGTTCTCGGTCGGGATACGCAAAGAGTGTTCCGTCGGAACCTACAACATAAGCCCAGCCGCTCTCTCCGAAACCAAGTTCGTCCGTGATGTCGCTGAGGACAGAAGCATCCCGCCGCCCAATAAGTACACCCACAATTTGATTGTCGCTTTCGATCGGAACCGCGTACATCAAAACCAGACTGTTGGTGACACGGCTGACAATCACATCACTCACAGTGGGCTGCCCTTGGAAGGCCTTTTTTATATAGTCCCGATCGCCTAAGTTGGCAGCAGTGGAGCCATCAGGATATCTAGTGGTCCCGTCTGGTGAAACCACGCCAAAGGCGAGGAATCCCCCGATTTCTAGGGCGCCTTCGTCAAGGACGGCCTTCTGCAGTTCCCAGTTCATCGATTTCATCTCTGTTCGCTCGGCAAGTACACTTAGCAGCGTGAGCTGCGTCTCAAGCCGGCTTTCAATGTACTCACTGGCCTTAACTGCTTGCATCTCTAAAGCTCGTTCTACTTCTCGGAGTACTGCTGACGCTCCGTTGTAGTAGGCCAAGAAACCTAGGCCCAAGAAGGATAGTAGCAGCAGTATGCCAACACCGAGTGCGATTCGTACACCGATTCTTCGTACTTTAAACATGGGAGCCTCCTTGGATTGAGGTCGTTTATGGAATTCTGTGGAAATTATCGCGAAAACCCAGCAAAAAGTCAAGAAAGGCGGGGAATAAGTTACCTGGAGAATACAAGTTGACACAAATCGTCAAACAAACAGGGAATTGCTGGTGAACAGAGAAATCTTCAGTTACTAGGAATCCTGTCTGATTAGGGAAAAGAAAAACGGGGTGGGAAGATGAAGCACGGGAGCGGTAGGAGGTATATAAGTTTTAAGCCGTATATCATCGCAATCATCGCGGTATCTGTGGTTTTTGCAACGGTGGGTTTTTTTCTGGCCCAATCTATTCGCAGCTATTTTCTAGATATGCTGGAAACACAGTCGATTAACTACGCGGTCCTTTATTCACACAGCCTAGCCAAAGCCAGTGAGGCATACCGCACTATCAATACAGTCTTGGAAAACCGCCTTATATCAGCTACTCGGACAACTGCATGGCACTCCGATAATATAACCGATGATACCCTGCGGGAACTGGCTGCCAGCCTAGCAGTGGATGAGATTTACTTGTACAGCCCTGCGGGAGTCATTGAGTATTCCACAACCGATGAATACCTAGGGTGGGAAGCACGGCCTGGCCATCCCGTTCATGACTTTATCGAAAGCGGGGCTACGTCCTTAGTTGAAGAAATCAGGGCAGATACTGAATCGGGGAATTTGTACAAGTATGCTTATGTGAGGCTTGAAGACGGCCGATTCGTGCAGCTGGGTGTGCGAGCCGACATTATTACGAGCTTTCTGGAAAGCTTTGAAGCTCAGCGCTTGTTGGATGAAATCCGGGGTCTAGAACTGGTGGACCACGCCTATTTCGTAGATGAGGAGTTTACTGTTGTCGCCAGTGATGATCCTACTTACATAGGTCACAGGGTTCAACACCCTGAGGTTCAAGAAGTACTTGCCACGTTTGAGACGCGCACCTTGTTCAACCAAATTGATACCGGGGAAGAGGTGTATGAGGTCTATGTGCCCATCCGTGTAGGTGACACCTACGCGGGAACCTTAGTGGTTGGGAAATCCACTGCCGAAACAAGAGATCTGCTCAACAAGGTGATGTATTCTGTTATGGGAGTTGGGGCAGCCGTATTGATTGGCTTTGCCTATGTGATGCTTTCTAACTACTGGCATAACCAAGAATTGATATACTTGGCCTACACCGATGCCCTAACCGGACTGCCGAATAAGGCACATCTCGCTGAAGTGTTAGAAGAAACTATGTCCCGCTCAGCCGATAACCGCAAGACAGCGGTACTGATGGTGCATGTCTCTAACATGAGCACTATCAATTCAGTTTATGGCTTTGACACCGGCGATCGTGTAATTCAAGATCTGGCTCAATCTCTTCAGCAGTATGTTCCGGCAAACTGTCAGGTTTTCCGCTTTGCAGCCAACCGTTTTGTGCTGTTTATTCAGGATTACAACAAGAGGGACGACCTATTAACCCAATGTGAGGTTTTTCAGACCAAGGTTGTTCCTGGCCTCGATGCGGTCGGCAGGCAGCTTCAGCTCAAAACAGGCATTTTAGAGCTTAATGGGGAGTTCCAAAGCGCAGTCGACATCTTTACAAAGGTTTCTGTGGCACTCGAAGCCATTGAATCCAACGGAAGTGATCAGTGCTGTGCCTTTTATGATGCTGATATGGAAGCAGCGATCAAGCGCAGGGAAATTATCACGCAGGAAATTACCGATTTTCTTTCTCCCGAGTGTCCCGAATCAAAGACCCCTGTTCTCTACTTAACCTACCAGCCGAAAGTGTGCCTTGCTTCCGGACGAATTGTAGGCTTTGAGGCACTTTCTCGCATGAATTCTCCCACCTTTGGGTTTATTTCCCCGGGTGAATTTATTCCTATTGCGGAACGCCACAATCTGATCATTCCCATGGGGACTTGGGTGATGAAGACTGCTTGCAAGTTTATGAGACGGCTTATTGAAGAGGGGTATCAGGATCAGCATGTTGCGGTGAATGTTTCTGTAATCGAGCTCCTTCAGGACGATTTTGTAGATAAAGTTGTAGAGACTGTCCATAAGGAACGTATTGAGCCGCGTAATCTGCAGATAGAGATCACTGAGTCGGTTTTTATTGAAGACTTTGCAGCGGCAGAGGCAAAGCTGAATAAGCTGCGTGAGCACGGCATTACCATCGCGCTGGACGACTTTGGCAGTGGGTATTCCTCTTTGTCTAGAATCGAAGAACTGCCCATCGACTGCATTAAGATTGACAAAGGGTTTATCGATAACATCTTGATTAAAGATCAGCATCAGCTGATTATTAAAGAGATCATCGCAATTTCTCATAAACTAGGCCTGAAGGTTGTGGCCGAGGGTGTAGAGCATGACACGCAGCTTGAATACCTCGTAGAAAACGGTTGTAATACCATGCAGGGTTATCTTTACAGCAAACCTTTGGAGGAAGAAGCTGCTCTTACAAAACTCAAACAAAGTGATGAATGATAATCGTACTCGTTTGGCAAATTCCTTGACTTTTTACCCCCTTAATATTAACATTATAAATAAAGGCAATGATTCTGGGAATTAGACATTGCCACAAAAATAAGGGGAGGTCTTAATGGATGAAACGGGTTAGTGCTGTAATGCTGGCCGTACTTGTGATGCTGTTGGCATTTCAAGTCGCAGCCGCGGATGTAAGTCGGTTTGAAGTAACCGAACCAATCACGATTACCTGGTGGCATGCTCATGAAGACCAATGGCATCCCTATCTGCAGTACATGGTCGAACGCTTCAATGAAGAGAATCCATTGATCACGGTCGAACCAGTTTACATTGGAAGTTATACTGAAATTAACACCCAGTTAATTGCTGCAGTTGCTTCCGGAGACGTTCCTGCACTGTGTACTGCCAACACATCGTATCCGCCCAGCTATGGAGCTGCGGGTATCTGTGAAGTCCTAGATCCTTACATCGAAGCATATGGCTTTGACATTGAGGACTTCGGTGAAGGCCTCATCGCTTCAACTACCTATGATGGCCAGCAGATCTGCTTGCCATACCTCATTTCGACGCAGGTTATGTTCTACAACAAGACAGCAGCTGAAGAGGAAGGCATCACCATGCCTCGGACTTTCGATGAGATGGAAGAATTCCTAGAGAAAGCCACCCTCTTTAACGAAGACGGCACCACCGCTCGTTATGGGACGGTAATTGCCGGATGGGACTATTGGTACTATGAAATGCTCTACAAGAATAACGGCGTGCAGGTTATCTTGGAAGATGGATCGGGCACCGACGTTAACAGCGAGCAGGCTGTATACATTACTTCCAAGATTAAAGAATGGATCGATAAAGGCTATACCTATTACGCCTACGGCACTGCGGCCTCCGCTAATATGCGTCAGCTGTTCTGGGATGGCAAGGCGTTCAGCGTATTCCACACAAGTTCCTTGTATGATACTTATGTAGAGCAAACCAAGGATTCGTTCGAAGTTGGAATGGCTTGGCTGCCAGGCGGTATGGATGGTGAGAGCTTCAAGAGTGAAGTTGGTGGCTCGGTCATCTTGATTCCTGCCGCAGCTTCTCAGAGACAGAAGAATGCTGCTTGGCAATTCATGATGTTTATGGCAAGCCCAGAAATCAACTTATACTGGGCAGACAAAACAGGTTACTTCCCTGTACGTCAGAGCGTAGTTGACACTCCAGAGTACGCAGAATATCTTGAAAGAAAGCCAGAAATGCAGAATGTGGTGTCCATGAGCAGCTGGATCAACCCACGCAACCAGCATCCAGCTTACGATGCCATCGCTAACGAATGGCGCCATGCCCTGGCTCGCATTTTCAACGAGGGCGCACCAATTCAGAGTACCCTTGATGAGCTGGCTGAAATCATCGAAGAGATTCTCGAAGACTACTAAGGCATGAGTGAATCAGTAGGGGGAGGCGCATCCCCCCCTTTTGGTTAAGATCGTTCATAAAAATGCAGGATAGTTAAGTTAGTTGTGGAATGTGTCACTAATGCCCAGGATCTTGCCTATGCGATCAATGCGGTTGGTCCATATTCCACCGCTGAATCCTATTGGAAGGTCTCGGAGATGTTCTGGCGAGTCGAAACCCTCCGACCACGAGCCGTCTCCTCGTACCACCACGAGTGTGGAGCCGACTCTATCAAGCCTCTGCACGAGGCGGTGTGGCCAGCCCCATAAGAAACGGGCATAGTGTAAAGGTATGTGGAAATGTGCATCTCGCATAGCCGGTGGTACCCAGCCAGTCCAACCAACAAGCATGTACTGTGCTAGGGCCGGCAGCATGGTGGCCTTGGACATGACTTTAATGTCAGGCATGATTTCTTTCAGGGCTGCGATAGGTTCATTGCCGCCGTAAACTGTCAGCAGCTCGAGCTGATTTGGTTCAAACCGGCTTAGGTATTGCGCGAGGAGAATACCTTCCTGCGGATCATTACTCTTTATGTGTATCAAGAACCGCTTATCTGGAAAGCGGTTCAGTACTTCTTCCAGAGTTGGCATCAGCCCAACACCGAGGCCCCTCAAGGGGTAGGTCTTACCGCCGTTCGCGGTATAACCATAACCAACATCGAGCGTCTTAAGATAGCTCATCGGATAATCCCGCACTGGCCCACTGCCGTTGGTGCGGTATTCTAATATCCAATCGTGGAAGACGGCGAAGTCACCATCGGTGGTCGGATGAATGTCTAGTTCTACCACATCGGCGCCTGCAGCAAAGGCAGCTTCCATAGACGGAATTGTGTTTTCGATAAACATATGCTCTGGGGGATAGATCCGAGCCGCCGTATTTGTATCACTCGTTACACCATCCATCGAGAAGGTCTGACCGAGCCCTCGATGAGCTATCAAGGTGGGCCGGCCAGAGGGCTCGATGAAGAGGGAACTGTTATTTAAATCGATAAATCCAATTAGCAATACTAGCCAGAATAACTTGCTCTTCATGATTTTTCTCACTGTGATAAACACTCCTTTACCGGCTGTAGCCACAACCACAACAAGAGACTTCACGTAATGTTCCCATCATCTGTCCGTTGAATTTTATTTTGTGCTCCTGTATTTCCGTGAAAGATAGAATGATTCATATCTTCCTGACTTAATATAATTTAAAGGAATGAGGGAGGCAGAGGGATGATCGATAAGATTAAGATCATGTTTGTCTGTACAGGGAATGGCTGCCGCAGCCGCATGGCGGCAGGCTTAGCCAGACACATAGGTGGAGATCGCTTCGAGTTTTACAGTGCGGGGTTGGATTGCATGGAAGTCGACCCGCGAGCCGCGGTTGTTATGGCAGAGCTGGGACTGGATATCAGCGGCGAAAAGCCTCAACCCATCGATCCAGAGCTGATGCAGCGCATGGATTATGTAATAACTTTGTGTGAAGCAGCAGAGGAGGGCTGTCCTGAAGCCCCCGATTCTGTGGCGCGCCTTTATTGGCCTTTCCCTAATCCCTCCGAGGCAGAGGGGACCGAGGCCGAGATAATGGCTCAATTTAGGGAAGTTCGTGATGGAATCAGACATAAACTGCAGGAGTTCCTAGATGGATTCCCATTCGAAATCACTGGTAGTTAGCAGGTAGGAAGATGCACCCCTTCAGCGAAAGAGATCCTAGTACGCTTTTCAGGGGGCTGTTTTGGTGTATCGAATCTTAGTGGTAGAAGATGACATGGTAATTGCTAACGCAATTAAGAAAACGATCGCCAAGTGGGGTTATGAAGTAGAATGCGTTACTGACTTCCAGGATGTCCTGGGGCAGTTTGCCGCTTTTGACCCCCAGCTTGTTCTTTTGGATATCTCACTGCCATATTACAATGGTTTTCACTGGTGCAGCGAAATCCGCAGGGTATCAAAGGTTCCGATCATTTTTATCTCGTCTGCTTCTGACAACCTTAATATAGTGATGGCCATGAATATGGGTGGTGACGATTTTATCACCAAGCCCTTCGACTTGACAGTACTGGCGGCTAAAATTCGAGCTCTGCTCCGGCGGACTTATGATTTTGCCGGACAGACCAATCTCTTAGAGCACAAGGGTGCGATTTTGAATATTGGCGATGGAACGCTAACCTATAAGGGGCAGGAATTGGAGCTGACGCGCAACGAGCACCGCATACTCCAGCTTCTTATGGAAAATAAAGGTCAGGTGGTAACAAGAGAAACCATCATGACCCATTTATGGGAAACAGACAGCTATGTTGATGACAATACTTTGACCGTGAATATTGCCAGGCTCAGGCGCAAGTTGGAATCAATCGGTCTGGATGATTTCATAGTCACTAAGAAATCGGTAGGGTACATGGTGGAATAGGGTGACGAAGATGACCGGGTTTAAACTGCTGCGGCAGTATTTGCGGCGCCGGAAGCGAGATTTCATGCTGGCGGCCGGGGTTGTTATTATCCTTGCCAGCGTCTTTTTTCTATATGATATCCCGCTGGAACCACTGGTCTATGCCCTCATTCTTTGCGCGGTATTGGCAATAATATTTCTCGGCATAGACTTCTGGCGTTTTGCTGCTCGATGCCGCATGCTGGCGCAGCTTACGAAACAGGCCACCTTCACTTTGGATACTCTACCACCAGCGGAGGATCTTGTAGAACAAAGGTATCAGGAGCTGCTGACCCAGATTACTGCCAAGAGCGCACAAGCTGCCGCGGAAGCGAGGCAGGCCCAGCAGGAAATGGATGAGTACTATACGCTTTGGGCTCACCAGGTGAAAACACCCATCGCTGCAGCCCGGCTGCTGCTGCAGACAGGAGCAGGTGGTGAGCAGACCTCTGATCTTGAGCTAGAGCTTTTCAAAATTGAGCGCTACGTAGAAATGGCACTTCAGTATGTGCGGGTCGAAAGCCCATCATCGGATTTGGTAATCAGGCGGTGCAGTCTCGATGGAATAGTGCGGCAGGCTATACGCCGTTATGCCCGCTTGTTTATCGAAAAGCGCATTGCCCTCGATTATGAGGGAGTTGATCTTGAAGTATTGACAGACTCTAAATGGCTGAGTTTTGTAATCGAGCAGATTCTAGCCAATGCGCTGAAATATACAGAGAAAGGGCGCATCGCAATCTATCTGGATGAGAGCACACCTCATACTCTTGTGATTGAAGATACAGGCATTGGCATTTCCGCTGAGGATCTGCCCCGTGTCTTTGAGAAGGGTTATACAGGATACACGGGCCGGCGAGAGAAGCATTCTACGGGTATTGGCCTATATTTGTGCAAACGGATTCTAACTCGACTCAACCATACCATTGTTGTTGAATCGGAAGTCGGCCGAGGGACTCGCGTGAAAATCGGGATTCAACCTTACAATACCGTAAGATTAAACGGGGAAATGTAAGCCAAAGTTATGGCAGTGCATTTCCCCGTTTTGTTATACTCGCTGTGATGATAGCAAATGGAGGCGAGATAGATGTACCTACTTGAGGTAAAGAATCTGCGTAAAATTTATACCAGCCGCTTTGGAAGCGCCCAGGTGCAAGCCTTGGCGAATGTGTCCTTCACTGTGGAGAAAGGTGAGTACACCGCGATCATGGGAGAGTCTGGTTCGGGAAAGACAACTCTGCTCAATATCTTAGCCACCTTAGATAGACCGACCAGCGGCGAGGTTATCTTGAACGGCCGAAATCTCTCCACGCTTACCGAAAAGGAACTGGCTGCATTTCGACGCGACAACCTCGGATTTGTTTTCCAGGATTTCAACCTGCTTGACACTTTTTCTTTGAAGGATAATATCTTTCTGCCATTGGTTTTGGCGGGAGAATCTTATGGTGAGATGGAACGACGCCTGCAGCCGTTGGCTCGAAAGCTCGGTATCAGCGATATCCTGGGTAAGTTCCCTTACGAGGTATCGGGAGGACAGAAACAGCGAGCTGCTGTTGCCCGGGCCCTCATAACCTACCCTCAGCTTGTCTTGGCTGATGAGCCTACAGGCGCACTAGACTCACGTGCAGCCGACAGCCTTCTGCGCTTGTTCAGTGAGATAAACGATGCGGGGCAGACCATCTTAATGGTCACTCACAGCGTTAAGGCTGCTAGTCATGCCAAGCGGGTGCTGTTCATTAAAGACGGTGAGATCTTCCATCAGCTCTATCGCGGATCGCTTTCACAGGAGGAGATGTACGAGAAGATCGCGGATACTCTAACCCTGCTGACCACCGGAGGTGCCGGCTATGCGTAAACTGTTGTATCCTCGGTTAGCCTTAAACAGCATGCGGCGCGGTTCTCAGACTTATCTGCCATATCTGGGAGCCTGCACTGCAATGGTAATGATGTTCTATATTATTCTCTTCTTGGGCAGCAACAGCGGGTTAGAAAAGATGGCAGGCAGCCGCACTCTCAAGCAGCTGCTCAACTTCGGCGCTGCAGTAGTCGGGCTCTTTGCTGTGGTATTTCTGTTCTACACCAATAACTTCCTGGTGAAGCGGCGCAAGAGAGAGTTGGGTTTGTATAACATCCTCGGTATGGAGAAGCGTCACATCGCACAAATCCTAGCTTGGGAAACACTCTTTACTGCTCTAATCAGCATTGGTGCTGGTCTGGGTGCCGGTATACTGCTCTCCAAGCTGATGCTCTTAGCGCTCGTGAAAATCTTGAAGTTCCCAATTGTGATCGGTTTTGAAGTTCCGGCGTTGGCGGTTTACGTTACGCTGCAGCTGTTCGCAGTTCTGTTTCTGGCTATTCTTATCAACAGCCTGCGTCAGGTGCGCCTCGCCCAACCCATCGAGCTCTTGCGGGCTGGTAATGTGGGAGAAAAGGAACCAAAGGCCCGCTGGATTATTGCGGTACTGGGATTAGTTAGTTTGGGCACAGGGTACTTTTTGGCACTGGCCATCTCTCATCCTTTAGATGCGCTTATGTTCTTCTTCGCCGCGGTAGTGTTTGTAATCATTGGGACTTACCTGCTCTTTACAGCAGGCAGTATTGCGCTGCTCAAAATTCTGCGTCGAAATAAGCGTCTGTATTACCGTCCCAAACCGTTTATCGCAATATCAGGCATGCTCTATCGCATGAAGCAGAACGGAATCGGGTTGGCCAATATCTGCATCCTCTCCACGATGGTACTGGTGACCCTGTCAACTACTGTTTCCCTTTATGTGGGTATTGAACAAGTGCTCCAGACTCGCTATCCGCGGGAGATTCTGCTGGAGGCGGACAGCTACAGCCAGGGTACCATTGAGTCTATTAGAAGCAGGACAGACCAGATCTTAACAGAGTATGGTCTGGAAAGCTCTGATCTAGTGGAATTCAGGTTTCTCACTTTCCCTGTGTTCCAGTACGGCCAGAGGTTTTCAACTGATCGCGAAGCGAAGGATGGGCTTTCAGGTGATGTGCACCAACTAAACCTTACCATTCTTGAGGACTATAATCGTTTAGTAAATGAGCCTGTATCGCTCGCTGATAATGAAATTCTGGTCTATTCTAACCGGAGTATCTACGAACATGCGGAGCTTGAACTACTCAACCGAAAGTTTGTGGTTAAGGATCGGCTGCAGGAGTTCCCAGCCAGAGGCCTCAGTACAACCGAGGTTTTCTCAAGCTACTATGTTGTCGTGAAAGATCTGGATGTGTTAGAAGAGCTCCAGAGAGATTCTGCGCTGCAGGGGAGGGATACAGCTGCAGCCCGATACGCTCTCGGTTTTGATGTCATCGGTCCTCGTGAAAACGCTACAGCCGCCTTTCGCGATCTGAAAGAAGCTTTATCCTCCGGTACAGATGCCTTTGTTTGGGTTCAATCGCGAGAAGCCGACCGGGTAGACTTCTATTCGCTTTACGGCGGGTTGTTTTTCTTAGGTATATTCTTAGGGTTTTTGTTCCTGCTCGGCGCGGTGCTGATCATTTACTACAAGCAGATCAGCGAAGGATTTGAAGACCGGCAGCGCTACATCATTATGCAGCAGGTGGGTATGAGCCTTGATGAAGTTAAAGACTCCATCAAGAGTCAGGTGTTATCCGTGTTTTTCCTCCCGCTTGTGGCAGCGGCGGTGCATGTGGCCTTCGCCTTTAAGATGATTACCAAGCTGCTTCTAGTCTTCAATTTGACCGATAGAATTGTGTTTATCGTCTGCACGGTGGCTACTTTCGCGGCGTTCGCCCTTTTGTATGGGTTTGTCTATCGGATGACTGCAAGGGTCTACTACCGAATTGTAGCTGCTCGCAGTTGATGGGAGGAGTCAGGCCTTGGCGGGTGGAAAACATCTCCAAGGAAATAACGGAGGAGGGCGTGCTTTGTCGGTCATCTGCGGTGTAGAAGAGTTTTGTGCTAATCTAGATAAATACGTGGGAAAGAAACGCCTGGGCCTGATTACCAATCCCAGTGGAGTGGATCGTAATCTGACCTCAACAGTTGATCGTCTGTATGCTACTGGTCAGCTCTCTGCCTTGTTTGGCCCTGAGCATGGTGTGCGTGGCGTGATGCAGGCAGGTGAGAAGGTGGATTCGTATCATGATCCTAAGACAAACCTGCCTGTATACAGCCTCTATGGTGAGACTCGCAGGCCAACACCTGAGATGCTGTCCGGGATAGAAGCCATCGTTTTTGATATACAGGACGTGGGCTGCCGGTTCTACACCTACATCTATACGCTGCTCTATGCCATGGAAGCCGCGGCAGAACATGGGATTCAAATGGTTGTGCTTGACAGGCCTAATCCTCTTGGCGGCCGCGTGGTAGAAGGTAACATCTTAGAGCCTGAGTTTACGTCCTTTGTGGGTTATCCCATACCTGTTCGGTATGGGCTGACCATTGGAGAGCTTGCCCGCTATTTCAATACTGTGTATGATATTAAAGCTGAGCTTACTGTGGTTCCCATCCAGGGCTGGCAGCGGCATCTCTACGGTGATGAGCTCGGCCTTCCTTGGGTACCTCCTTCGCCCAATATACCTAAAATGGAGACGGCTTTAATATACGCAGGGACCTGCTTTGTCGAAGGCACGAATTTATCGGAGGGAAGGGGTACAGCTCTCCCGTTTGAGGTCGTGGGTGCGCCGTTTATCAATTCCGAAGAGCTTGCGGCTGCTTTGAACGGTTTGAAGCTTCCTGGTGCGCAGTTTCGTCCGACGGCCTTTACCCCGACATTTTCTAAAAACGTAGGTGAACTTTGCCAGGGTGTACAGATTCACGTAGTCGATCGAAATACATTTAGACCGGTGGAGACGGGTCTCCTCGTAGTTGCCGAAATCGCCCGGCTGTACCCCGAGTTTCAATTTCTAATTCCACAAGAGCAAGGACGCCATTACTTTTTTGACCTCCTTGCCGGAACCGATCAGGTTCGTAAGATAATCGAGGATGGGGAGCCACTCACAGATCTTTTTGCTCAGTGGGAACGGGAACAGCGTGAGTTTCGCCGCCAGTGTGAACCTTTCTTGTTGTACTAAGAATAGCCAAGAAGGCCACTGAAATCCGCATCGGGTTTCGGTGGTTTTTCCGCGGAAGTAGGGGTGGCAGAAATGATTCAATTAGAGGGTATTACTAAGAGCTTTCGAGTAGCGAAACGGGAAGCAGGTTTGAAAGAAGCGTTCAAGGCTCTTTTCGCGCGCCAATATGACACGGTGTATGCCCTGCAGGATGTGAGTTTCACAATTGGCGATGGGGAAATGGTGGGGTATATTGGACCAAATGGAGCGGGTAAGAGTACTACCATCAAGATCATGTGCGGAATTCTCCATCCAGACAGCGGGCACTGCGAAATTAACGGCAGAGTCCCCTGGAGAGATCGGGTTGCTCATGTGCGTGATATTGGCGTTGTCTTCGGTCAGCGCAGCCAGCTGTGGTGGGATGTTCCGGTGGGGGACAGTTTCGCGTTGCTGAAGGATATCTATAAGGTTCCAGAGGCGGATTACCGCCGCAGTCTTTCTGAACTGACAGAATTACTCGATTTGGGTGAACTGCTTAAGACCCCAGTCCGCAGTCTCAGCCTTGGTCAGCGTATGCGCTGCGAACTGGCTGCTTCACTGATCCATAATCCGAAAATTCTCTTTCTCGATGAACCTACTATCGGCTTAGATGCGGTTTCGAAAATCGCGGTACGGCAGTTTATCAAGCAGCTCAATCAGGAGAGGGGTACTACCGTCATCCTCACCACCCACGATATGCAGGATATCGAAGCCCTCACCGAACGCATCATCCTGATTGGCAGAGGCCGCATTCTGCTTGATGGAAGTTTGCAGGAACTAAAACGGCGCTTTGCCGGTAAAAAGCGGATTACATTTGAGTACCATGGCGGGGAGCCAGCTGTAGCACCTGGCATGCAGGTTATTGAGTGTGGACCCCATCGTTTGACAATCGAACTAAATCCTGAGCAGATGTCAGTGTCAGAGGCCATTACTCAGATTTCCGCCCAGGTTGATGTCGTTGACATATCTGTGGCGAACATGAGTGCCGAAGAAATGGTGGCTCAGGTGTATCGGGAGTATGCCATATGAGAAAGTATCAGGCGCTTTTCAGAATTCGGTTCAGCAGTGGTCTGCAGTACAGGGCGGCGGCCCTTGGTGGAATTGCGACACAGTTCGCCTGGGGTTTTATGGAACTCCTTGCCTTCTCGGCCTTTTACAGGGCTAATCCAGCTGCTTTTCCTATGGAGTTTTCTCAAACGGCGTCATACATCTGGCTCCAACAGGCATTCTTAGCCCTTTTTATGACGTGGTTTTATGAAGCCGAAATCTTTGAGACTATTACTAGTGGCGCCATTGCTTATGAGCTGGTCAGACCAATAGATCTGTATAATCGCTGGTTCTGTCACTCCGCAGCTAATCGGTTGGCTCGAGCAGTGCTGCGCTGCTTTCCTATCCTGATAGTGGCCTTCATTGTACCAGAACCGCTGCGGATGTCTCTGCCGTCGGACTTAAGACAATTAGGGCTTTTCCTCATCTCTGTTCCTTTGAGCTTGGGTGTGGTAGTGGCCTTTAACATGTTGGTTTACGTTTCAGCATTCTTCACACTTTCGCCTCTGGGCGTCCGCATAATGGCGTCGATACTCGCGGATTTCCTCGCAGGAGGTATAATACCGCTCCCGTTCTTTCCCGATTCGATTCGCGGAGTGGTCGAACTGCTGCCTTTTGCGGCTATGCAGAATATGCCTCTTAGGATCTATAGCGGCCATATCAGTGGGGCAGCTGCGGTGTGCGGCTTGTTTATGCAGGTCTTCTGGTTACTGATCTTGGTCGGCATCGGCAGAGCCTGGATGAAACTCGCCCTTCGTAGAGCTGTTGTACAAGGGGGATAGGATAATGCTGTATTTCAAGTTCGTAAGCATGCACCTCAAAAGTCAGATGCAGTATAAGATATCATTCTTGCTGACCATGCTTGGGCAGTTTCTAACATCATTTACCGCCCTCTTAGGGGTTTGGTTCATGTTTGAACGCTTTCCTGAAGTGGAAGGGTTTTCATTTCCAGAGGTACTGCTTGGCTTCGCTGCTGTCTTACTGGCGTTTTCATTAGCGGAATGTTTCGGACGAGGATTTGACCACTTCCCTCAGCTGATCAGCAACGGCACCTTTGACCGGATATTGGTACGTCCACGTAGTGCTATCTTTCAAGTACTGGCTGCCCGCATCGACTTTTCGCGGCTGGGGAGGCTTGTGCAGGCACTATTAGTCTTTGCCTATACCATACCGGCGAGCGGTGTGCAGTGGACTTGGGATAAGGTGTTCACTCTGCTCTTGATGATTCTCTGCGGCAGCAAAGTGTTCTTCTGCCTGTTCTTGATCTATGCGGGGTTCGCCTTCTTCTTTATCGAAGGCCTGGAGTTTATGAACATCTTTACCGATGGTGGGCGAGAGTTTGGGCGCTATCCTTTCGTTATATACGGGGAGGAAGTGCTGAAATTTCTGACCTACGTGATACCCCTAGCGCTGTTTCAGTATTATCCACTGCTCTATCTGTTAGAGCGTGAGTCGAACCTGCTGTACATGCTGAGCCCACTTGGTGGGCTGCTGTTTGCAGTGCCTGCCTACCTCTTCTGGCGCTTAGGTTTGCGAAAGTATGTTTCCGTCGGCTCGTAGCATCTTTGTTTTTTGAGTGTATAAGTTAGAATCGATGCGCATGAAAAACACCTGTTACATGAAATTGTGAGGATGATTGAGCTATGAGCAAACATGTTATCGAAGACGCTAAGCGGTGTCTGCAGTGGTCGAAGCGGTCCGTCTTTCGAAGAAAGTAGCTGACGCCATTGAACAATACATTGTGGAGCGTTTCGCCTAAACCTTGCAACCCGGGCTTGGCCGGCGCGCAAGGTTTTGTTTTTACATTGGCAGATTGTGGTAGATGAGCAGGAACCGCTTGATGAACGTGGAAAATATTCTAACAGATAATGTAAAACGCCCCGCAATCTGTGGGCGGGGCGCATCAATATTCGTTTTAGAAGAGTTTGGGCAGGAGTTCTCTGACGTCTCTGCCGATGGTCTCAGCTTCGGTGGAAGCGTGTTTCATTAACTCGTCGACTCGAGCTTTGTCTTTATTGAGAGCTGCTTCGAGCACCTCTGCCCAGTGATAAAGGTCACCCAGCCAGGGCCGGATATCTTGGAGCAGTTTCTGGTTGGGTATGAAGGATGCTAGATAAACAGCAGTCTGTTTTGCTTCTTGAGCGAAGCGCCGCAGGCCGTCCACATCTGAAGCAGGGATATCTGCCAGTGGTGTTCGGGCATTTGGCCGCAGTGGTGATTTGAGAACGGTGCGGCCAAAGAACTTGAGATACAAGTCCGCAGGCTGCCCTACCGCTTGATGAAGGGCTGCATCCCAAGCCTTCTCTGCATCGTAATTTTCTGCGTCCCAACAGTATTCGCTCAAGGTTGCCAGTGCAATCTTAGAAGCTTCGACTGCGCTCATAGGGTTGGCTAAGAAGCCGCGGCACTTGCCAGAAAGGCCTGCTTCTCGCCCTTCGTATGGGCCGATGTGCATTTCACGAACCATATCGGCATCGTTGACAGGATAGTTATCCCAGTAGACAGGCGGCCGGTTCAGTCTTTCCTGGAAGAACTCCGCGTCATTCACATCGATAATGCGTGAGCAGACCAAGGGGCCGGTCCAGAGTACCTCTACTTCAGGTGGGAGCTTCTCACCTAAGATATTAAGGTAATCTTGGGAAACCCAGCCAATCGCCAGCTGTGCGTACTCAGTGGGGCAGAAGTAGAGTTTGCACCCTGGAAGTTCACTCTGGAGATGTTCCCATACTTTTCGGCAGAGGTACGCATGAGCCTCAGCTAGATTGGGAAATGCTTCTTTATCAGAAGCGTGCACAGTCTGAGTGTTGATGTCATCGAGCAGCAGGGCGAAGCTCTTGGCACCTAATTTGATCACACTGCTCAATTTAGATTTAAGAATCTCAAGGTCTTTTTCTGAGGAATACTCAATTGTAAGCCCAGGAGCGATGCTGTAAACGAGCTCGAGATCGTGAGCATCTGCATGAGCAAAAAGTTCAGAGAGCTTGGCACCTAACTCTGGTGGATAATGCTCAGTCCACTTCGGACGATGGTAGAAATCGTCTTTCGGAGCATACATGTATGTATTAAAGCGGTAACGGGCCAAAAACTCGATCATGTCCATACGTTCTTGGTGGGACCAGGGTGTCCCGTAGAACCCTTCCACAATCCCGCGTACGGGAAAATCTGGCCAGCTCACTTCATAACCGAGCCTGATGTTTTTGCGGCCGATCATGAAGTTCTCAGCAAACGCGACGAGCGCATAACGCAGTCCACGTTGGTTGTGGGCACTGATGGACACCCGCAGCAGTCCGTCTACCAGCTTAGACTCAATGCGGTATCCTTCAGGATTTTCCGGCAGCTCTGGGTCTGAACCATCGCAGATTAGTTCTGCACTGGCTGCTCGTTCAGGTAGTTCTACGCCTACAGGCCAGATGATGAAATCTTCTGCCCACAGCTTCAGTTCATCGACGAAGACGCTGTAGGCAAACTCAGCGTGTGGGCCTGTAAGATGCAGGCCGGAGGAAATTTTATGGCCATCGTCAGTTTGAATCTGTTTGGCCGGACACTTAGGATAAGAAAAAGGATTCATTATTGCCCTCCTAGGAGAATGTAGTGACGCTTATCATAAAGCGTTGGCAGATCCTAGTATACCCAACTGAAGTTGGTCAAGCAAGGCGCTTAGTGTGGAGGCGAAGTAAGTGGTCGACCAGAAAGAAGTTAGAGAAGCACGGGCTGCGGCCCAAGAAGTTCTTTCTCTGTTGGAAAAAGTGGAAGCAACACTGCGAGGAGCTCGTAATTGGGGTCTCTTCGATCTTTTCGCGAGCAGAAGCCTAATTTCCAGCGTTATCAAGTTCGGCAAGATCGACAAAGCTGAGGCTCAGCTTAAGCAAGTGCGCGAAGCGCTCAAACGGCTGCAGAACGAACTCGGTGATCTCGATTTAACAGTACAGGAATCGCTGAACATTGGTGGACTGCAGCGTTTTGTAGATATTGCCTTCGACAATATTATTTCTGACTGGATGACACAGAGCCGTATTAATGCAACGCTCCGTGAAGTTGAGTATCTCAAGAACGAGGTTCAAAGTGTGATCGAAACCTTAGATCTCCTTGAAGGGTAGAACGCAGCACCTGAGGAGGGGTGAGTGGTGCATCGCGAGGCACAAATTCGGATGGCTGCTTTCCGCTGGTTAGAAGAGCAGACGGCACAAACTGATGTGGTTTCCTGGCATACCTTAGTTCAGGGGTTTACTTTCCAAGGTGAACGTGTAACCCTAGTTGGGCAGCAGGGGATTTGGAAACCTAAGGTCTTCGCTCAGATTCCCATTTCCATCCGCTCTGCGCCGCGGTCAGGTTACCGCGACAAGCTGACGGACGATGGTTTTCTGCTGTACAGTTATCGGGGGACGGATCCTTTCCACCGCGATAATGTCGGCCTGCGCGAAGCCATGCGGCAGAACGTCCCGCTCATCTACTTCCACGGGATAGGTGATGGGAAGTATGTTCCTGCGTGGCCGGTCTTTATTGTGGATGATCGTCCTGCTGATTTGGCTTTTGTGGTAGCGGTAGATGCCGTTGAGTCTATCAATCCAGTGTCTGGCGAGGCTGTAGGAGAGGAAAATTATTACAGGCGGAGATATGTAACAGCGGCGGTTCGAGTGCGGCTCCATCAAGCGGCTTTTCGAGAGAAGGTTATCAATGCGTATCGCAGTCAATGTGCTTTCTGCCGTTTGAGACATCTCGAACTTCTCGATGCGGCTCACATTGTTCCGGACCGCGAGGCAGCGGGTGAACCGATAGTTCCTAATGGCCTAGCGTTGTGCAAGATTCATCACGCGGCTTATGACCAGAATATCATCGGGGTAAGTCCTGATTATAAGATCCTTGTTCGTGAGGATGTGCTTGACGAACAGGATGGCCTTATGCTTCAGTACGGAATTAAAGCGCTGCATGAGAGCAGCCTCATTCTGCCACAGCGTCGCAGAGATTGGCCGGATCGGGATCGCTTAGCACTGCGTTTTGAGATGTTCAAGAATGCGATATAGATCATGGAGGATTTGTGGTGAACAGCACAATGCTTCAGAAACTTCCCAAAGAACTGCGAAACTTGATTGGGCAAGGGGATGTCGAGCTTAACAATCGAGGTTGGTCGGGTGCTGTGGTGGCTTACCTGAGAGAGACAGCTGCTTTTAGTCGGCCGGCATACCTGAAGTTTAAAGAGTACGATCCAATTGAGAGTCTGCGATATGAGGTGGAGGTCCTGCGGTGGCTCCAAGGTAAAGTTCCTGTTCCCGAAGTGCTCTATTACGGACAGTTTGGGGACATGGAATACCTATTGATGAGTGAAGTGGAGGGTGAGGACTGCTCCAGAGAGGGTAACCTGCGCCAGCCGAAAAACACGGTTCGTCAGCTCGCATATGGATTGAAGCAGCTGCATAAATTGGATATTTCAGATTGTCCTCTAAACCAGACTTTGAATGTCAAGCTGGATAAGGCGCGGCAGAGGGTGGAAAAAGGCCTTGTGGATGAAGAAGACTTCGATGCTGAAAGGTTAGGCCAGACTGCCCAGCAGGTATACGAGATGGCAATTGCTCGGCGGCCCAAAAGGGAAGAACTGGTTTTTACTCATGGCGACTACTGCCTGCCGAACATTATTCTGAAGGATGGCGGGCTGAGTGGGTTTATCGACTTAGGGCGAGCTGGAGTGGCTGATCGATATCAAGATATTGGCCTAGCTGTGCGGTCTATCCGGTTTAACTTAGGGGACGAGAAATGGGTGGAAGCCTTCCTGACTTATTACGGGCTGAAAGAAGTTGATTGGGAGCGGATTGAATACTACATTTTGCTTGACGAGCTTTTCTGAGAATTCATAAGCAGGGAAATAAGTTATTATCGCAGAATAGATAAGCCGTTGACTAAGAAAAGCTTGGAGAGTGAATGATGGGAAGGTTTTTCTATTTAGTTCTCGGCTTTATTGGTTTGATTTTGTCCTTTGTAGGGTTTGCAATTCCGCTTTTGCCCGCGTTTCCGTTTGTTGTCTTAACAATCTTTGGGTTCGCTCGCAGTTCTGAACGGCTGCATCAGTGGTTCTTGTCTACAAAGATCTATAAAGAGACATTTGAAAGTTACTTAAAAGGATTGGGCATGACCCGCCGAGCCAAACTGCGCTTGATCGCAAGCGTAACTATCACCATCGGCATTGGGTTTGTCATGATGGGGCCAATCCTTATTGGCCGCCTGATTCTGCTGGCGGTCTGGTTAGGCCACATCTTATATTTCCTTTTCAAAGTAAAGACAATTCCAGAAGTGAGATAAGACTACATCGCTTTATTTGCGATTTTACGAAAAGAGTGCTTTACTTCACCTGGGATTTGTGATACTTTAGGAATGTGATTTGAATAAGTGCTTGTCACTCATATAAGCCTGCAAATTTGGTGCAGGAGTCTCTACGTGGCGACCTATATCGCCTACGCTATGAGTGCCTCGTTAAGCGCGTGCACAAAGGGAGTCGCGCTGATTCCCTTTTTGTGATCCAACAGCTGTCGAGCACTCGATGGCTGTTTTTTGTTTTTTTTGGAGATAATAGGAACCGGTTCCCTATTGTCATATATCAAAAAAATGGAGGAGTTAGTGATGGACAGCTTTTTTAAGTTGAAGGAGCATGGCACTAACGTTCGTACAGAAATCATTGCCGGGCTGACTACGTTCTTTGCAATGGCGTATATCATTATGGTTAACCCGGACATCTTATCTCTTTCAGGAATGCCCTGGGGAGCTGTATTTCTGTCCACAATCATTGCATCAATTATTGGCACGCTGGTTATGGGTCTATTCGCAAATGTCCCGTATGCACAAGCTCCTGGCATGGGACTTAATGCCTTCTTTGTGTTCACAGTTGTTTTTGGCTTAGGCTTCACTTGGCAAGAAGCACTAGCGATGGTGTTCATCTGTGGTGTAATCAATATTCTGATCACTGTAACACGCGTCCGGAAATTGATTATTAAGTCCATCCCGGAAAGCCTCCAAAACGCGATCGGCGGTGGAATTGGGATATTTATTGCCTACATTGGTTTCCAGAATGTTGGTTTGATTGGGTTTGAAGATGGCATCCCTGCACTGGCGCCACTTAATAACCCAACGCTGCTGTTGACTCTCGTTGGTTTGGCTGTAACCATTGTTCTTCTGGTAAAGAACGTTCGCGGCGCTATTTTCATTGGCATTGTCATTACTACGCTGTTGGGCATTCCCTTTGGTGTAACTCAAGTAGGAACCACTATGAGCTTTGGACAAGCTGTCTCTGAACTGAAGACTACCATGTTTGCTGCCTTTGGCAATCCTGGTATGCTGTCGCTGTTCAGTGATCCAGCCAAGATTCCATTGGTTCTCATGACGATTTTTGCTTTCAGTCTGTCCGATACATTCGATACCATCGGTACCTTCATCGGTACAGGTCGCAGATCAGGTATCTTCTCCGATGAAGATATTGCGGCTCTCGAAACCAGCTCGGGATTCCAGTCCAAAATGGACAGGGCTCTCTTTGCTGATGCAACAGCTACTTCGATTGGTGCTATCTTCGGAACCTCTAATACCACTACATTCGTAGAAAGTGCAGCTGGTATTGGAGCAGGCGGCCGGACAGGACTTACCAGCGTTGTTGTGGCAATCTGCTTTGCTTTAAGTGCCTTCTTTGCGCCACTTATCAGTGCCGTTCCTTCTGCCGCTACAGCGCCTGCGCTGATTATTGTCGGTATCATGATGCTCTCTTCCTTCAAGGATATCAAATGGGAAGACTTCATCGAAGCAGTTCCGGCGTTCTTCGCTGGTATCTTCATGGCGCTTTGCTACAGCATCTCTTACGGAATCGCAGCCGGATTTATCGCCTACTGCTTGGTGAAGATTGTTAAGGGAGAGGCCAAGGATATCAACCCAATTCTCTGGGTCTCGACGATCCTGTTCATCATCAACTTCATTATTATGGCTATTCTCTAAGTAATGGAAAACTAAAGCCACCGCACTCTGTCTGAGGCGGTGGCTTTTGCATACCGTCATGTCCTATTTGATTTTGATGTCTAAGCCTACGGGACAGTGATCGCTGCCCATCACTTCATCATAAATCAAGGCATCGACAAGGCTACTTTGGAGGTTTTCAGATACAAGGAAGTAGTCGATGCGCCAGCCGATGTTGCGTTCTCTCGACTTGGCGAAGTACGACCACCAAGTATAGGCATCAGTCTTGTCGGGGTAGAAGTGGCGGAAGGTATCTATAAAGCCTGCTTCTAAGAGCTCAGTGAATTTCTGCCGCTCTTCATCAGTAAAGCCTGCATTTTTCCTGTTGGTGTCAGGATTTTTTAAGTCGATTTCCTTGTGAGCCACATTCAGATCGCCGCACACGATAACAGGCTTATCGTTGGCGAGGTCAACTAGAAATGCTCGGAAATCATCTTCCCAGCGCATCCGATAATCAAGCCTTGCTAAACCCCGCTGAGAGTTGGGAGTGTAGACAGTCATCAAATAGAAGGAGTCGTATTCTAGAGTGATGACGCGCCCTTCTTGGTCATGTTCTGCGATTCCTAACCCCATTTGAACAGCAAGAGGCTGATGTTTTGTGAAAATGGCTGTTCCAGAATAGCCTTTCTTCTCCGCATAGTTCCAGTACTGCTCATATCCAGGTAGATCCAGCTCAATCTGGCCTTCCTGAAGCTTTGTTTCCTGTACACAGAAGAAGTCCGCATCAATTTCATGAAAGAAATCGAGGAAACCTTTCTTCACACAGGCCCGCAATCCGTTGACATTCCATGAAATCAGCTTCAAATGATCCCCTCCTGTTTTCGGTAAGTTCTCCGCAAAAAGAAAGAACCCTGCAAAAATCAGAACAGCTGGGCATTTCCTTGACTTGCATGTTAATTAGTGGTAATTTAATATGTGAATGATAAAACGATCACAAGGGAGGAAATACAGTTGGGTAGAATTGGATTTGGCGAATTAGTCGTTATCCTGATCATCGCCCTGCTTGTTTTCGGGCCATCGAAGCTGCCTGAAATGGGTAAAGCGGTGGGTAATGCGATGAGGGAATTTAGAGACGCCGCCAAGGGAATTACAGATGATTCCCCTTCAGAAGCTTCTAACAAGGAATAACAATAACGCAGTCTTGATAGGTTGGTGGATATGCTCCAGAGGTTGCGCAGAAAAGCGAACCAACAGTCTGACATGACTTTGGTAGAACACCTTACTGAGCTGCGGCGGAGAATCATTATTACGCTGCTGGCTGTTGCTATTGCCGTGGTAGTTGGCTTTTATTTATCTGACCGGATAGTAGCGTACATAGCAGAACTTCCAGGTCCGCTGGTGTACTTGTATCCAGGCGAGGCCTTTTTTGTTCACCTTAAATTGGCTCTTGTCTTCGGATTGGCAGCAGCATCGCCTGTAATCCTGTACCAGTTGGTGGGTTTTGTTACACCAGCTTTAAATGATGTGGAAAAGTGGGCACTGTTTGTTGGCATTCCTTTTGCAGCCCTGATGTTTGCAGGGGGCGTAGTCTTTGCCTATCAGGTGATTGTCCCAATAGCTTACCGTTTTTTTATGAGTTTTGGCAGTGGAACACTGCAGCCTGTCATTTCTATTGGCAGCTATGTGTCCTTTGTTTTAGGAATTATTCTGCCTTTTGGTGTAGTCTTTCAAATGCCGTTAGTGGTAGTTCTGCTCTGCTGGGCAGGCATCCTGACGCCGCAGACGCTGATTCGCTATCGCAGGTTCATAATTCTTGGGGTTTTTGTTGCTGCAGCAATTTTTACGCCACCTGATGTGATTTCTCAAACGCTGATGGCTGGGCCGATGCTCCTGTTGTATGAGCTCAGCATCCTCTTGGGAAAGGTGGTGGTTAGAAAAAAGGATAAGAAGCAGTAGTTCTGTGCAGAGTGCTTCAGGGATCGAAATCTAAGGAGGGACAGTCTACATGGATAACAAGAAGCGTATCAGTCGTCGTGAGTTCTTGGTAAGTGCAGGTGGAGCGGCTGCCGGTTTGGCTTTGGCTAGCTCGGGATTAGGGGTTTTAGCACCTAAGGCAGGAGCAGCAGGACGTGAACTTCCTGAGTATCCTTGGGTTGAGTATTTTGACAAGCCTTTGGACGTAGAAAAGGTGAGGGAACTTGGTGTCCAGTTCTTCGGTGAAGGTCAGGGCTGCTGTGAGGCTGCTTTCCGGGCCCTTACTACCGAATTAGGTGAACCTTTCTGCTACATCCCGGCTGAGATGATGAACTTTGGCAAAGCTGGCGTTGCCGGTTGGGGTTCTCTTTGTGGTGCATTAAACGGTGCCGCCGCGGCGGTTGGCCTTGTATTTGGCCGCAGTCAGCAGGCGACAGCTATTATTAATGAAGTCATGGGCTGGTATTCTCAGACTCCTCTGCCGCTCAACGCTGAAGTGCAGAGCGTCGCGGATTCTCCCTTGTGTCATGTTTCTATTTCTCGCTGGGTTAAGGCTTCTGGCTTGAAAGCCAGTCAGCGGGGACCACGCTGCGGAGCTCTCACTGGTGATGTGGCAGCACAGACAGCTCTTTACATGAACGAAGTTTTAGCTGGTACATTTGTACCAACCATAGCCATGAGTGAAGAGACAAAGGCTTGCTACGAATGTCACGTAGGCGGCTACGCAGATGACACCATCGGCAAGATGGACTGCGCGCCCTGCCACGAGGGTCATTAATTATAGAGCTGAGGAAAGTGCTTTTGAGGCACTTTCCTCTCTCGTGTTTATCGTCATGACAATAGGGGGTCATGCTGATGAGAAAGAAGCCTGTAGTTATTGCCGCATCTGTATGTGCCATGCTGCTTCTCGGTTTCTTGGCGTTCCAGGCTCTTGAAAATGCGGCGGTCTATTATTACACCATCTCAGAAGCAGCTTCGTTGCAAATGAATGGTCAAAAAATCCGGATTAAGGGTGAAGTACTCCAAGATACTGTAGTCTACGACCCTCAAAAACCCCTCCTGAGCTTCTCTCTGTCTGATGGGGATTCGGAACTTCCCGTCAGATACCAGGGTGTGATACCGGATAACTTCAGTCATGCTCAAGAGGTCATTTTGGAAGGTGTTCTATCTGAGGCGGGCCTTTCCGCCAATAAGCTTATGCTGCAGTGTCCATCGAAATATGAAGGGGAATAGAGTATGAGCATCGTTGGATCAGCCCTTCTGTGGCTGACCTTTTTTTCGGGTTCTGGAGCAATCCTATTCGGCATTTGGGGCATCAACAAGCAGAAAGAAGTACTATCGAGACAGAGCCGATGGTTGTCCCTTGTCTCTATTTGGAGCATCACTGCTGCCGCAGGCCTTCTGATGATAGCGTTCGTGACAGATAATTTCAGTTTGGCTTACGTGGCTCGCTCTTCACAGCGGAGTCTGCCGCTTATTTATAAAATCAGCGCTTTTTGGGCTGGCCAGGCAGGATCTCTCTTGCTGTGGCACCTGATTATTTCGCTGTTTCTATGGTATATACACGGAGCGAAAAAGTATCGGACTGGTCATTTGGATATTAAGCTCAATATAATGATCAACACAGTGCGGGTGCTGTTCACTGTGATCCTGCTGTTTTTGTCTCAGCCTTTTGCGGCCACTCATCCCATTCCTAGGGATGGGGCAGGTCTTAACCCCATGCTCCAGAGCGTGGGGATGATCGTCCATCCACCCATTCTCTTCCTAGGTTTCAGCGGTTGTCTAATTCCGATTGCCTTAGCTGCTGCTGAGCTTATATGGAGCCCCGGACACGGTACTTGGATGAAGCAGTGCCGCTCTTGGGCGCTTTTTGCCTGGGGCATGCTCACACTGGGCATCGTCACTGGAGGGTGGTGGGCCTATAACGAACTGGGATGGGGTGGATATTGGGCTTGGGATCCGGTGGAAAATGCCTCTCTCTTCCCTTGGCTGACAGCTACCGCGTTCCTGCATGCAATGCTTGTTCCAAATGATTTCTATGGAAAGGAACTTCTCTCTTACAGCCTGGCGGGAATCACATTCTTGCTGACCATCTTTGGAACCTACCTAACGCGCAGCGGTGTACTTGATTCAGTCCATGCCTTTTCTAATGAGACAATGGGGAATGTGTTCCTCGGTGCGCTGCTCATCATGGCGATTTTCATTATTGGGCTCGGAATTAGCCGGCGGAGAGTTCTTCTGGGAGCCGCTTCTCGCACTGCAGATGGACAAAGAAGAGCCGCGTTCTTGTTTGTCAATATCATTCTCCTCATGTTGATCTTTGCTGGTGTATTTCTGGGAACGATGTTCCCTTTAATCTCCCGCACTTTCTTAAAACGTGAAGTGATCCTTGATGAAGGTTTCTTCAACGCCATTTCAGTGCCGCTTTTTATCATCCTAGTATTCCTGATGGGTGCTTATCCTGCTGTAGAAAGGCGTAGGTTTATCGGTAGATTTCTTCTAGGACTCACAGCGGGTGTGGTTTCATATCGGGCCAGCGGCGGCCATCTATTAGGCAGCATCAGCTTTACCGCGGCAGGTTGGGCTCTGGCAGGCCAAGCTATTGCCCTCCTCAGGCAGCCAAAGATGCGCCAGGTAGGTGGTATTGTGGTCCACATTGGCATAATCGTTATGCTGATTGGCATCACTGGCTCTTCCATATTTGTAGAGGAGGTCTATCGTACGGTAGAACCAGGTGAAACCATCGAGTTTGGCGGATACGCTTTAGAATATCCCGGGCTTCAAGTGCAGTGGGGTGTAGACTACTACAACGTGCAGACGGCGCTCCAAATTATGCGGGGAGGAGAAAAGGCAGGCACATTAGTATCTTCCAAGACCTTTTATGGAACAGATGATCAGCCTTATACAGAGGTTGGGATCTTCAGCACGCCTTTTGAAGATTTATACCTCAACTTGGCTGGGTGGCAGGGTCAAACGGCACAGCTTCACATCAAACGTTTGGCTTTTGTGAGCTGGATTTGGGCCGGTGCCGCAGTTGTATTTCTTGGTGTACTTCTCCTTTTAAAGGGGGATAAAAATGTCGGATCGGCTTGAAGTCTTGAACCTCTCAAAGAGATTGGGAAGCCGTATGGTTCTGCGTGACGTTTCATTCAGTGCTGCGACTGGTGATTTGATCGTGGTGACTGGTGCAAACGGCGGGGGTAAGACCACAATGCTGCGCATACTGGCGGGGTTAAGTAGACCGACCAGCGGTCAGGTTTTGTGGAATGGATCCCCCTACAGTATTGAACATGGGTCTATCAGTTATGTGGCTCATGAGCCGATGCTGTACGAAAGTCTAACAGTGCTGGAAAACATGCAGTTTTTTGCTGAGCTGTATGATAAGCCTTTAGGACGCATTGAAAATCTCTTACGGCTGATGGACCTTTGGATATTCCGGCATGAGCGTGCGAAGATTCTATCCCGAGGAATGCAGCAGAGACTAGTACTGGCTCGGGCACTTCTAATTGAGCCCAAGCTGATTTTGTATGATGAACCCTTCACCGGACTTGATTTCAGCGGTCAGGAGCTGCTGCGCAGTGTTTTGAGCGAGCTGCGCTCAAGAACTTTACAGATTGTGGTGAGCCATGACCCTCATCTGTTGGGTGACCTTCGCTACGAACATTTAGAATTAGCGGAAGGTAAGGTCAACCGGAGAGGTGCGCGATGAGAAGATACATGCAAAAAACTAAGGTTATATACTTCAGAGATCTTAAGCAGGAACTGCGCCAACTCGATGACTTTCTCTCCACCGTCGTTTTTGGGATCATGCTTGTATTTATCACAAGCTTTGCTTTTCAGCTTACAGACGTGGATACGAGCCGGGTTCTACCGGCAGTACTGTGGGTGACAATCTTTTTTGCAGCAGTACTTGCGGTACAGCGTTCGTTTACGCGCGAAAACGAAAACAGTGCGATTGATGCACTATTAATTGCCGTGGGCGATAAAGGTATAATCTTTACTGCGAAGACGCTGGTCAACTTCACGGTTCTCTTGGTCCTTGAATTGATCATTCTGCCTGTACTTTGGATCTTTTCAGATGTTTCTTGTTCGGGAGCGAACATCGGGCTTCTCCTGACTGCTCTTGTGCTGGGCAGTTGGGGATTGGCGTCTGTGGGCACTATGCTGTCGGCCATGACCGTTCAGATCCCGAACGCTAGGATGCTGCTGCCGATATTGATGTTTCCTCTCTTGATACCTCTGTTTATCGGGGTGGTGCGCTGTTCAGACTCAGCACTTATGGGAGTGGGAAGAAGTGCCTTGGGATGGGTCTACTTTCTAGGGGCTTATGACCTTCTCTTTACAGTGCTGCCCCTTATCATGTTTGAGTTTGTGTTGGAGGGCTAGACATGGAATTTGATCGGAGAAATGTTGGTTTTCTTGTTCTTGCTGGATTGATTCTAGCTAATATTTACATCATAGGTATCTACGCGCCTATCGAACGCACTATGGGCGTGGTGCAGAAGGTATTCTATTTCCATGTTGGTTCCGCATGGATAGGGATGCTCGCATTTGTGGTGGTGTTCATCTGCAGCATTCTCTTCTTGTGGCGCCGCAGCGAAGAAGTAAACCAAGTGGCGGTTGCTTCAGCAGAGATCGGCGTAGTGTTTATAAGCTGCACACTTCTGACAGGGCCTATCTGGGCCTATCCGATTTGGAATACCTGGTGGACTTGGGATCCACGGCTTACGACCACTCTTGTTCTGTGGTTTATGTATGTGGCATATATCGCACTGCAGGGCGGGGGAGTGTCAGACAGTAGGCGGCGGTTTGCAGCCGTTTATGGGATTATCGCTTTTGTTAATGTGCCGCTGGTTTTTTATTCTGCGAGATGGTGGCGCTCGATCCATCCTGTTGTCGTAACTAGCGAGGGAATGAATCTGGATCCTAGGATGAAAACCGCTTTATTTGCTAGCATTATTACTTTCTCAGCACTGTACGCATATCTGATGGGAATGCGGCTGCGCGTACTGCGCCTGCGAAAGAGGATAGAAGCGCTAAAGGAAAATCTGGTCTATTAAGCTCAGTGCAAAAGGGGAGAACAGTATGGTCTACTTTGTAGTCGGATACAGCATTGTATGGCTGCTGCTTCTAGGGTATACAGGCTACGTGCACGTCCAGCAGAAGAAACTGGAACAACAGCTCGAGGTATTGGAGGAATTGGCGGTAGCAGCATCGGGTCCTAAGACCAAATAGGAAAAAAGTAACACTTATTGTTCTGTTTACCTGCTCTAATGTTTCACCGTCTCCCACCGTATATTGTAGGGTATCTTACAATGCGGGGAGTGTATGTTGTGAAGCTTAAATGGATAGCTCTGTTCCTAGCTGCCTTTCTCTTCACAGGCTGCCTTGGAGGAACAGGCGGATCACCAACGGCTACGGTAGGCTTGTACATGGCTGATACTCATGGCTTGATGCCCTTGAGTGCCGAGGCTGACGTCTCGCAGATTGACGAGATTTGGGTGACGATTAATCGGATCGAAGCCAAGCGTGATGGGCACTGGGAAGTAATCGCAAAACTAAGCGGCGGTGCCAAGGTCAATTTGTTCGATCTGCAAGCACAGGCTCAATTACTCGTTGAAAAGTCCATTCCTGCCGGCCGTTACAGTGAATTTCGCTTAGTCCTAAACGAGGATGCTGGAGCGAACTATGTTGTGCTCAGGGATGGCACCGAGGCAGTGCTGAAAGTACCCAGCGGCAAGCTGCAGGTAAAGAACGTGGATATAGTCGTTCAGGCTGATACAGTTGTGGAGCTCATCTTTGATATCAACGCGGCTCAGTTTGTCGCCCGGGGTGAAAATGGGTTTATTGTGAACCCGGCGCAGGTGCTGAAGATATTAGATGGTGACTTGCTCGGATCGCTGGATTTCCGCCTTGAGCTGCCCAGATTCATACTGGAAGAACTCGATGGAGTGCTTGGTGATCTAACAGTTGGTTTCTCCGTGAGACGAAATGGTGTCGCACGGCCCTTCGCCGAACTGGTTTTTGAAAACGGTATCTTGGAATTTTCTCTCGAACGCCTCCTACCCGGCACATACGAGGTATCAGCATTTGTTAGATATAAGGATCAATTCCATTGGGAGCTGGAGGCCGAAAAGATTATTGTGGAACCAGGTTCTAATTTGTGGAGCAAAGAAATCCCAGGGTAATCGGCCTGGGATTTATCTTTGGTCTATCTTTTTCAATGAATATCTGATAAACTTGAAACGATACCGGTACTCAGAAAAATTTTAGAACAGGTAAGTGTCAGCCTCCGAGAGGAGATCGGCAATGTCAGTTGTGGGTCTATTTGTTGACGCCGAAAATTTAGTGTATGGCTATCTTAACAGGTTTCGTGCAAAGCTTGACCCCGGAAAACTAGTAGAGATTGCCAATGAGTATGGCACTGTCAAATATTATAAGTGTTTTGGTGACTTTACGAATCCCGGGCTTAAGGAATATGAGAATCGCTTTAAGGCTAACACATTTGATATCATCAGCGAACCTTCTGTTGAACGAAATGGCAAGTTTAAAGAGTTTACGGATTTCAACATGCTGAACCACATCTATCAGACTTTGATCGATGATGATTCGGTGACTACTTATGTGCTTGGTTCAGGTGATGGGCATTTTAGTGAACTTGTAAACCGCCTGCGCATCCGCCACGGAAAGACCGTTGTGATCGTTGGTGTGGATGGAACAATTTCGTCTAAACTGCGTACTGCTGAGGTACGGACGCTTGATGGTTCTGAAGCAATTGCAGAGTTCGATTATCAATCATTAATCCGCTTTATGCAGAGCGGTGATTCGATGGGTAAGATATTGACCTTTGGCTCCACCCTCCGGGTTTATACTCAAGCGCCTCGCGACGAAGTGGCGCAGGCACTCAAGGAACTGCTTAAAGAGGGCTGCCTCTGGCAGGTAGTGGAGGATATCGAAGGGAAAAAGGTAAGAAGGTTGCGTATTAATTATGACCATGAGCAAGTTAAGAGTTGGTTGAGGCAATAACAGACCGGTATCGGAATAAATCCCAACGGGGCGCACTTACCGAAGAGAGAAGACGCGTCAAGAGGCTGTTCATTAGTGAACAGCCTCTTGTTTGTTGCTGTGCGTTTGTTTTTAAGCAGCGTCAGAAACTGCTGTGTTAGTTGTGAGTCTTTCTTTTAGAAGCTGGACCTGTTCTGCCGAGAGGCCGATGCCCATCAGATAGTTTTCGGCTGCTGTCTCAAGGTCTACGCCAGTGAGGTCCGCACCCTTGGGCAGTCCGGCGATTTCCCGCAGAGCTTCCAGAATGTTGCTTTCGGCGATCTTTTCGTACTGGTCAGAACCATACTCAACACCGTAGTAGTTGATGTAGGTCTGCATGTAATCTTCCTTGATTTCGGTGACAGTTGCACCTACTAAAGCTTCGAGAAGGCCAGAGACGAATCCAGCTCGGTCTTTACCTTCGTTGCAGTGGATGAGGTATGGACCTTCGTTAGCGATGAGAAATTCGAGTCCAGTCTTCAGTTTCGCCTTGAAATCGTCAGAGCGGTAGTCAACACCCATGTTTAAGAAGACAACCCTGCCCTGCTCATAAAGTTCTTTGTAATAAGGAGAATTGAAATCGTCTTGGGCGAAGTAGCTTTCCAGCTCCTCAGCAGAGTCTGCAAGGTTGATCACGGTGCGGATACCTGCTTCTTTGGCCAGTGCATCGGCATAAGGCGCACGACACAATTCGTTGTTCACTGGGCTGCTGCTTCGGAAGTAAGTACCGGCTCCCATATTGCCCACTGCTACATTGCGGAAGTTAGCGAAGATTGCATCGCTCGCGTAGTCTTCCCGTTCGTTGGTCCGTACGAGCTGGCGGATGAGCCATTCGTTGAGGTAGGCACCTTTTTCAAGCAGGGTAAGAGTGATGGAGTCACCTGCATCAGCGCTGTAGGTCTCCGAGAAGTTCCCCATGTTGATTGCGACAATGATGTTTCTTTCACCATCGCCGCCTGGAGCTCTTACCAGTTCGGTTCCTACATCGACATCGCTGTAAGCAGTTACAAATGGAGCTTCGAATTCATGTCCGTCTACTGTAACGGTTAGCATGTCTCCAAACTCCAAGCCTGCATCCAGAAGCACTTGAGTTTTCAGATCGAGTGTGACGTTGCCATACTTGTCTACTTCTGCAATGTTTCCTTCAATGACGACAGCATCCTGTGCCCCAGCTAGTGCCCCTAATGCTAGACAGAAGACCAGGGCTAGCACCAGCGTGGGAAAAAAGCGCTTCATAAAAACATCCATCCCTTCTTGAAGGTTGAATTTTAGGCATGTGCCGTATTATATATTCTTGATGTACCAACGTTTTCCTTGAACTCAGCTAATTTTGTAGCAGAAAATGCTGAATGGCATAAGCCACGCCATTTTCCGCATTCGATTTGGTGAGTTTATCTGCAGCTTTTTGTACTTCTTTGGTCGCGTTAGCTACTGCAACTCCTAAGCCTGCGGCTGTGAGCAGTTCCAAATCATTGTGACTGTCACCGACAGCCATCACTTCATCTAGAGACCAACCAAACTCCTGACAGATTCGTTCTACACCTGATTTTTTCGATACTCCATGCGCGGACACTTCCACGTTCGATGGGTGGGAGCTTGTTACGGTGATTTCTTTCCAAGCCGAGGCCGTATTCCAAACATGCGTGATGACAGCAGGATCGGGATGATGGATTCCAAACTTAAACCAGCCTTCACCAGGTTCGTGCTGGAAGATATCATCTCCGTCCTGGATTGAACCATTGGCGCTGTAGGCCCAGTAGAAGCCACCGACCTCTTGTGCCAGTTCATATAATTTAAAAACATACTCCGCTTTCATGTAGCGGCGTTCCAACGGGGTATCGAGGTTAAGCCAGATGTCTGCGCCGTTAGCCAGCACAGCAGGTGAGTTAGGGCAGAGTTCCATCCAGATCGACTCTGCATTTGGCCGGCCTCGCCCAGTGGCGCATATCACCAACACTCCTGCTTGGGCAGCCTTATCTATCCAGTGTTTTGTTTCGGGGGCAATGGTTCCATCGGGAAGCAGTGTTGTTCCATCGAGATCAAGAGCTAGTACACGATAACGTGCAGTCAATCACATCCATCCTTTGCACAAAATAAGTCATGAAGTCATCTACATACTTCACCATCAGCCACTGCAACCCTGCTTTCAAAAAAGCGAAGAGACTGCACGATGCAGTCTCTTCAATGTAAGATTAGTTTAAGATGTCATTTGCGGCATTAATACCAGCGATCCGTCCAAATACGACAGCGTAAGCTACGTAGTTTCCGCTCATGTAGTTGCCGCCGTGTCCAGCTCCAGCAACTTCACCAGCAGCGTAAAGGCCAGGAATAACTTGACCGTTTACATCAAGGACCCGAGCATCATCATCGATGCGAATGCCACCAAGAGTGAACATCATGTTAGGTCCGATTTCAACAGCGTAAAATGGCGCTTCGGAGAGTTCCGAGTTGGCAATGGTTTCTGCTAATGCGTCAGCATCAATATTGTAAGCAGCTGCCAGGTCGGAAACTGCATCAAAGCGGCCGATTAGGGTGTTCTCTTCCATATCCTTTGCCACTTGTTCGTTGCTCCAGCCTAGGATAAAGGGAGTATCAGCTTGGAGAACACGTTCGGCTTGCTTGCTGTCAAAGATAACGAACATGCGGCCGTCGGTTTGTTTAACCAGTTCGTCATAAACTCTGGCAAAGGCCGCTTTTTCGTCTACAAAACGCTTACCTTCTCTGTTTACAAGAATACCACCTTCTAGGCAAGCTACGTAGAATCGGGTGTAAACATCTTTACCAGATTTTGTTGTCGATCCTGTTGGATAGACTTTGATGTGGTGCATGTTTTGGAGAGATGCTCCGACTTTTTGGGCAAGGTAGAAGCCCTCACCTTGGAGTCTTGTGTCACCAGCGACTTTAGGATTCATAGCCATGATATCAGGTGCAAACTTGTGGAGCAGCTCATCGTTGCCCACAAACCCACCGGTTGCTAAAATCACTCTATCAGCAAGAACGTTTAAGGTGCTGCCGTCTTTTTTGGTAACTTGAACGCCGATGACTGCACCGGAAGTATCGGTAATGAGCTCAGTTACAAGATGATTGGTATAGATTTTAGCTCCAGCTTCCTTGGCAGCCTTCTCTAAGGTTTGGATAATGGCAATTCCGGTACCTGGATATGGATGAGACCGGACAAATCTCTGTATAGTGTGTTCTTGGTAATTGGGCTGGAATTCAAACTGACATCCCAGGTCAGCAAGCCAGTCAATGGCTGCGCCAGCGTTTTCGGTAAACCGCTTCGCCAATCTTAGATCGTTTTCGTAGTATCCTTCGCGGAGCATATCTTGCAGATGAATCTCAGGGCTGTCATTGGTGATACCAGCCGCAAGCTGGAATCTGTGACCGGCACCACTCATACCTCCGCCGGAAACCATGGTAGAACCGCCTACGATGGGGAGTTTTTCAAAGAGCATAACGTCGGCCCCTGCTTGACTCGCCTCAACGGCTGCAGAAAGACCCGCGGCTCCTCCGCCAACAATTACAATGTCAGTACTCCAGACTTCAGCTGCTGCAGCAAATCCGGATAAGACTAGTAGTGCGACAACTGCTGTTACGATGCTCTTCAAATTGTGCTTCACTTACAAACCTCCTGATTTTGCTGTAATTCCATTTTTTTGCCTAGGCCTTCACGTATTTCTATGGACTCGTTGTCGAACCCTGCTGATTGACAAAAAAATATCAATATACGCGTGATTGCAATCACTTTCACATATAAATTAACACATATATCTCCGCCAAGACCCTTGAATCAAAGGAGTTTGATGAATCAACTGTGTTAAACTACTATCAGTGGCATGCGCGGCTTGAAAAGGTGCCTTGTGTGCGAAAATCGTATGGCTGATAAACTCGTGCCGAGAAACCGCGGAAATTGATTGTTATTTATCAGTCGAACTTCTTGACAAGATAAGGTAAGGCATGTAAACTGTGGTTATGCTCTTATTCACAAAAAATTTGATGAGGTGATGAGATGAAGAAGTTTAGAGCACTTGTTGTAACAGTGCTGTCCCTCGCCATCATCAGCGTTCTGTCCATCGGTGTTCTGGCATGGAACGATGGAACTTACACAGGAACCGCTGACGGCCACAATGGTCCTCTCACAGTAGAAGTGGTTGTGGTTGATGGTAAGATCAGCGCAATTGAAGTTGTGGAGCACAGTGAGACTCCTGGTTTGTTTGACCATGGTCTGACCGTTCGGGAAAGCATCATTGCTGAGCAGAGCTTGACAGTCGACTCCGTGTCTGGTGCTACCGTAACCAGCAAGGCTATCATTGCTGCGGTTCAGAACGCTCTTGGTTTCCAAGATGGTACATACACCGGCAAAGGCCAGGGCTTCAAGAGCGAGATCGTTGTTGAGGTAGAAGTTAAAGACGGTAAGATTGCAAGCATCACCATCGTCAGCCAAGACGAGACTCCTGTCCTTTCTGATGCAGCATATGAGGCTATTCCTGAAGCCATTATCGCTGCTCAATCCACCGATGTCGATACAGTCAGTGGTGCAACCGGCACCAGCAAAGGTATTATCGCTGCTGTAAACGATGCTCTCGGTCTCTAAAAAGTACAAGTCAGCCCATCACCAAACAAGGTGGTGGGTTTTTTCTTTCCTTGGCAAAAAACAAGCGCCCGGCACTTTGGTGCCAGACGCTTGATCGTTTTCTAAGTCTCAACTTGAGATTGTGTGACGCTGGTTGTGGTTGCTCGAAAAGCTGCGGAAGCGCTGTCCGTCAGCTTGTATCTCGGCGAGATTGGCCTTAATCAGCTCAAAAACCTGCTGATGGAGTTCTTGGATTTCTTGGCGAGAGAGCCCTTTGGTTGGGACAGGCGGAAGGATCCGCATAACGATATCAGCTGGTTGAATTGTGTTGTTCTCCGTGCCCATGATCTGCCAGGAACCATCAATGGCCAGTGGCACAATAGCTGCTCCGGTATTTGTTGCGAGTCTGAAGCTGCCCCGTTTAAATTCGCCTATCTCGGGGCCATTGCTGATGATGCCCTCAGGATAAATCACCATGCTTCTACCGTTCTTAATTACTTCTTCTGCCTGTTTGATGGCTTCATAGTTTTGGCGCATATTCCCGCGTTCCATATAAACGGTGTATCCTAAGTCAAACCACCGGCTGATAATAGGGAACTTCGAAGCATTTGTAGTAGCCACAAAGCTCATCGGCACTTTGATGTTAGCAAGAATAACAGCGCTGTCAAAGTGCCCTTGATGGCTGCTTATAAACACGACGGGAAGATCATCGGGAAGATTTTCTTTGCCTTCCACGGTCACCTTTGCACCGGCAAGCCTAAGCAGAAGCGAAGCCAAGCAGGACATATACTTCTGTGTAATGCTGGCGCTTAGTTCTGCACGGCCAAGCCTGCGTATAAGCAGAGCTATTAGTAATAGGGGTGTGCCTAACACCACATATGTCCAACCTATGAAGTAGAATAGACCTTTACGCATTATGCTAACCTCCAACCGTATGAATACATTGTAACCCAGGCTTTTGCCCAGCGCAATGGTATTATTGTGACGCAGGGAAATTGTTGGAAGTGACGAAGATGATAATGTAGTCTCGAAAATAGAGCCAGGGAGGGATAGAGTATGAAGCATTGGACGCTGAGAACTAAGCTTTTTGTTGTATTCGGCATCATTATCTTTATCAACGCAGTGGTTTTAGGAATATCATACGCTGTACTTCAGAACCAAACAAAAGCCATTGCGCTTAACAATGACAGCTTCGAAGCAGTTCGAGACATTGATGAAATGCTTATCAGTCTGCTTAAAATGGAAACGGGTATGCGGGGTTATGTGATTACAGGAGCCTCGCCCATTTTGAAACCCTACAGCGAGGGTCAGATTGAGTTTCAGAACCAGGTGGAACTGGCAAGGGAACGGTATCATGACAATCCGGACCAGCTGGCCCGCCTCGAGGAGTTGTGGCGTATTCATGAAGAGTGGGATAGGGCATTTGTGGAACCAGCTTTTGTCTTGACTACCACTGGCCGGTCTCTGAGTGAAATTGCAGAATTTCTCGGGAGGGAAGAGGGCAAAGCGCAGATGGATGCGATGCAGGCCCTGATTGCTGATATCTCTGCAGCCGAAATGGCCCTCTTAGAAGAACGCACTGCGCGCAGTGCTTCCCTTCAAGAAATTACGTCGCGCGTGATGGTCTTTGGCGGCTTTTCTGCGATCGTGATCGCAATCACAACGGCAGTTTTTATGTCAACATCTCTGTCGAAGGCCGTTGCTGAGCTTCTGACAGTGCTACGCGCCATGGCCAGCGGTGATCTGACCCAGAAGGCAGAACTAGATCGGGGCGACGAGGTAGGCCAAATGGCCTCAGCGCTGAACGCCACGCTGAGCAACTTGAGAGAGCTGATTAAGAGAGTGATGGATGGTTCTGGAGAGGTCGAGGGCGTCAGTCGCCATCTTCATGATGCGGCTCAAGAATCGAGTGCTGCTATTGAAGAAGTGGCCAGCACCATGAATGAATTAGCCTCTGTAACAGATGCGGTTTCCAGTGATTCGCAGGATGTTGCGGCAGTTGCGCGCGCAGTCTCTGATGAAACAAATCGAGGCCGCAGTGCTCTGGAGAACAGCATAGCGAAGAGTGAGGAACTGCATACTGCCATCAGCCAGCTGGCTGATGTAGTGGCAGACCTGGGGCAGCGTTCTGGTCAAATTGAACAGATTATCAGCGTGATTTCTGGTATTGCAGACCAGACAAACCTGCTTGCTCTAAATGCTGCCATCGAGGCAGCGCGTGCTGGTGAACAGGGCCGCGGCTTTGCAGTCGTTGCAGAGGAAGTACGGGAACTTGCTGAGCAGTCGGGCAGGGCCGCGACTGACATAGCCCAGCTGATTCGGGAAATTCAAGCTGATACCAGTGCTGCTATCGAAAACATGCGCATTGGTGCCGATAAAGCTAGGGAAAACAGTCAGGCTATCCAGGAAAGCGGTGAGGTACTGGAGAATGTCCTTCGTTCTGTAGAGCATATGATCGTTCAGATTCAGTCGATTGTAGATGGAATCCAAACGATCGGTTCGAGCAGCCAGCAGATTGCCGCCATTACAGAAGAGCAGTCGGCTTCGACGCAGGAGCTGGCCCACATCACCAGCCAATTGCATGATCTGGCCCAAAGATTGGACGCGCTGGTTGGTCAGTTTAGGATTGCATAAAAGAATTCCCCAGGTTTTTCCTGGGGAATCAGCTTGCTTGTGAGAGATTAGCGGCAGCAGCCAGGAGAGCACGGTTCACCTGGCTGTTTTTTTGTGCCCAGTACCTGATTTCCAAACTGAGGGCTTTTAGAGGATCGCTTTCGTATTCACCGCAGACGTCCATACCCCATACTTTCTTAGCCCTGCGCAGGCTGTAAAGGATGGCTAGAAGTTCGGTCAAGGTCAAGTTTCCTTGGTCCCAATTAGTGAAAACTTCTGTATCATGAAGCACGTCTTTGTCAATGCTTATATAAACAGCCTGTGTGGGTGTAGCACGGGCGATAGCATGTTTCAGCCAGGGACGCCTACGGAGCTGTGTTTGCGAAAAGACAGCCACCCTATCACGTACACCTAGCGGTATTTCAGCCGCATAATGATCAGCGGTTCCGACTAAGATGACTTTTTTCAGCAGCGGCAGCGTTCTCAATGCTAGGGTTACCCAAGAGCCACAGCTGACCAAGGAGTCACTCAGGAGCGGATCTAGGTCTGTGTGGTTGTCAATCAAAATGAGAGTAAAGGGAACTTTCACCCGCCTGAGGAAGAGCAGGGTGACGTAGTGATAATTACCGCTCCCTATGAAAGTAACGCGGTGCCGCGCTTGTTGTAAACGACCGTCTATCTTTTTTAAAGACGCCAGCTCACAGCAGCGGTTTATGTTTCTAAGATCGGTTAGGTCTACCCATGTTGTGCTGGCGGTTTCGTAGAATCGCTGACTGAGGTAGACATTATCAAAGTTCAAGATATTAATTGAACTTCCCATGTCTAGACTCCCCTTTGCAGCAGAGTTTTTGTCTAATTACTTCTATGTTCTCCCAGCTAAATCCTACTTTTGGGCAGATAGGAAGGAAATTTTCAGCGTTTGCAGAAAACATTAGTGACAAACTTAGGAATTGCTAACTTAGACACTTTAGGAGGGAATCCGGTGACTGATATCCCAAGAACTCGGGGGAAAGTAGTAATAGTAGGAACCGGTTTTGTCGGTGCGACCTTCGCTTATGCGCTCATGATCAGAGGAGTATGTTCTGAAATCGTGCTGATCGACCAGAATGCAGACCGGGCCGAAGGTGAATCTATGGATTTGAACCATGGTATGGCTTTTACTCAACCCGCGCAGATTCGGACCGGGACCTATGCGGACTGTACTGGGGCAGATATCGTGGTCGTAACCGCAGGTGCTGCGCAGAAGCCAGATGAAACTCGGCTGGACCTGGTGCACCGCAATGTGGAAATATACAAACAGATTATCCCAGAAATCACTCGGTATACTAAGGAAGCTATTCTGCTGATTGTAACTAATCCGGTCGACGTGATGGCTTATGTCGCCTACAAGTTATCTGGAATGCCAGCCCATCAGGTTATTGGTTCAGGTACAGTGCTTGACACTGCTCGCTTTCGTTTTTTGCTCAGTCAGCACTGTGGAGTTGATGTGAAAAACGTACATGCCTATATTGTGGGTGAACATGGCGACACCGAGGTTCCTCTGTGGAGCCTGGCGAACGTGGCTGGAATGAAATTCGACCAATACTGCCTTGCTTGTGAGCGCGCCTGTCATCAAGACGAGCGTGACGCTATTTTTACTCAGGTGCGGGATGCTGCATACCACATCATTGAGAAGAAACGGGCTACCTACTATGCCATTGGTTTAGCACTGGTTGAAATCTGTGAAACGATTCTTCGGCATGAAAACTCAGTGCTTACCGTCTCAACGCTGTTGGATGGACACCTAGGTGTTTCTGATCTTTATTTGTCAGTGCCGGCTGTTCTAAACAGACGTGGAGTACAGCGCTTAATTGAGCTCAACATTAGTGAGGAGGAGCGGCGGGCTTTCCGGCGCAGTGCTGAAACCATCGGTGAAATCATCAGGGAACTGTCGCTGGAGCGGCAATAAACCAGGCACAAACCCTGGTATTAATTGTTTTCACCAAAATGTGATTGCACGCACATTCCCTATTGACTTTATCAAGATCCCCCTATATAATGAGCAAAGGATAAACGCGTTTATCTAAACTAGTTTATATTGATACCAATTCCAGGAAGGGGTTTCACATGAGAAAGGCTCTTAATCTTGTACTCGCTGCAGTACTCGTATTTGGCATTTTTGCTTCCAGCGCTCTGGCTGCTGATCTGAAGGTTGGTAAAGTTGAATGGGCTGCTCACGGCAACAAATGCTTTACTATTGCTTTTGTTGTTCTTGAAGGCGACACAATCATTCGTGCATACATTGATGAGTATCAGTTCCTGCCTGCTGCTGAAGCAGTTGGTGTTCCCAACTCTGATGTAGCCAACGGTTTTGCTGCTGATTTTGCTAACCCTGAGCGCGTTTTGGCCTCCAAGAAGGTTAACAGCGACTACTACAGCAACAACATGGCTAGAGCAGGTTCCACCGTATCCATCGCTGATAACTTCAGAGCTATCGAAGCTTTCGCTGAAGGCAAGACCATTGCCGAACTGGAAAACATTCTTGCTTCTTACAGCAAGACTGACCTTGTTGACACTGTAACCGGCGCTACCCTGGTTGACACTGACGGCTATCTGAGAGCTATTGTCGAGGCTGCCAAGGTCGCTGAGTAATATAGTGAAAAATAGTAAAAACCATGGCTTGAGGTAATTTGAACCCGAGCCATGGTTTTTTTATATGAAGGAATAATACCTCATGAGGCGAAGAAATTTGGCACAACCACATTTTGGCACTAATTGGTGCTGCAGAGGAGGTTCGTTGATGGAGCTGTTTGAAGTACTAAAACAGAGACGGTCGGTGCGGAAATTCGCCGACCGCCCAGTGGAAAAAGAAAAGATTATGCAGGTATTAGAGGCTGCTCGTGTTTCACCTTCGGCGGTGAACTATCAGCCTCGGCATTTTATTGTGATAACAGATCCTGAACTGAAAGAGAGGATTTCTCAGGCGTATTCGCGGGATTGGTTCAAGAAGGCCCCGGTTGTTATCGCAGCTATCGGCGATCACAGTCTATCGTGGAAGCGAGCTGATGGCAAAGACCACTGCGACATCGACGTGGCTATTGCGGTTGACCATATGACTCTGGCCGCCACAGCACTGGGCCTTGGAACCTGTTGGGTATGTGCATTTGACGCAGAACTCGCACATAAAGTCCTTGAACTACCAGAGCATTTAGAGGTAGTAGCGCTGCTTCCCATGGGTTATCCAGCAGAGGAGGAGCAAAAAGCGCGGCCGCGCAGAGAATTCGAAGAAATGGTGAGCTGGAACTGCGCGCCTAGACAGGATTAGAGGAGGCTCCCATGAAGATTGTCGACCTTAAGAAGTCGGTATATGAAATCTGCCAAGAACACCCCGAAGCGGTGGCGATCTTGGCAGAAGTGGGTTTTTCTGAAATCACAAAGCCGGGCATGCTGGGCACAGTTGGCCGGGTGATGACCATTCCCAAGGGTGCCCGAATGCGCCGCATTAATCTGGACGATGTAAAGGAAGCCTTCGAACGGCATGGTTATCAGGTTGTGGAATAAGTTCTATAACATCACCGTCTTTTAAAGGTGCAGTAAAGCCGACCATTTTGTCGTTGACTGTGATTTGACCGCCCGCAGCAGTAAACTGGGGATCAGGTTCGTATACGCGGAAGATATCCGTGACGATGAAGGAAAAGCTCTTTTCATCATATGCAATCTGGTCCCCGTCCCGAATCGTGTAGTCGAGGGATTGGAGCTCACCATTCACATGAGCTTTGATGTCTTCTGGCTCCAAAGTCACCGATTGACCGTTGACTGTGACCGTAATCGGTTGAGCTAAATTATCCGGCAGAATGTCCTTCAGGGTGATCCGGGGCACTTCATACCATATTTCCATATCAGGAATAAGGCCAGTGTGATGGCTTACAGCTTGACCGGCGACGGTGATTGCCAGCGGCCGCGATACGGTGCGGGCTTCGCCGTTTAGGAAGTAGCTCACTTGGTAATAGAGTTCAATCCCGCGCGTTTCAAGAAGTTCGCCGATGGTCTGAATCGGAACCACTTCGACTTCGTCGCCGTCGTTTAGCTCATAATCCATGCTCTGCCGTTTTCCGTTTACCAAAACTAAGGGTTCAATCGTAATGGGTTCGCCATTTAGCTTCACGCCAAAGCAGGCCGCATCGGAGTCTAGGAGATCCGCTAAGCGGATCGGGATGAGATTTTGCGGATCAGCTGGGCGGACTTCTACTATAGCGTTATCCGAAATCGGTGTTGACAAATCGGCTTCCTGTCCATTTACTATGACCCGGGCAGTGGTGCCCTGTATGCGGGGCAGTTCGAGAGAACGGCCGCCGATTTTCACGTTGATGTAACCGGCGTCGGCTCCCATTAAGTCTGCTTGGGTGTATCCTGCCTGAATCAAGGCGTCACCTACAGAGGACCCGGGCATTTTCAAGAACTGAATGCGGCGTTCGTTGATGGCTGCGTTAATAAACTGCATAGTAATGCCATCCAAATGGGCGCAGCCGATTCCGACTGGGGTAATCACCTGTGGGCCCGTGAACTCAGGGCAGCCAGTTACATTGGCTATGCTAGTGCGATCGCGCAGGCGTACTAGGTTCGCAGGCAGCTGAAGACGCTCTTGAATAAGCTCCGCCAACTTAGGCGTTTGGCTCCCTCCACCGACCAGCAGTACACCGCTTGGGGGCCCCGCGTTTAGCGAAGTGATCTGGTCGGCGATTTCATCCGCCAGCTTCTCTACATTGGGAAGCATAGCTTCGAGAATATCCTCATAGCTGAGGGAAAGCGCATTGCCAAAGACATCTTGGCACTGCACGTTTGTTTCTGGATTGGCTCTTTGCTTGACTTTCTCAGCCGTAGTGAGATCTAACAAGAAACGGTGGGCAATCTGCTCGGTTATTTCATCGCCTGCCGCCGCTACCATACCGTATGCCTTGATGGTACTGTCGGCAGCTAGGGCAATGTCACTTGTGCCAGCACCGATATCTACGAGTGCAATGTTAAGCATGCGCATTGTGGGCGGAACAATTACATGCATAGCAGCGATTGGTTCGAGTGTGATTGATGCCATTCTGAGCTCTGCCATTTCCAGCGCCATGGTCAAAGAATCAATTACTACCCGGGGCAGGAAAGTAGCGATCACTTCTACCTCAGCATTCAGACCTCTGTGTCCGACTAAGGACCCGATCGGAGCACCGTCCAGCCAGTATTGGACCACACTGTAGCCCACACAGAGGTAGCTATCTAAGGCACCTTGGCCCGAGATTGCGGTGAGCTCCTCCATGGCATGAGCTACTGCCTGAAGTTCTAGGCTTTTCACATCGTCACTGGAAAGGGGTTCGGCCGGGTGCAGAGTCCGGGCAGCTTTCGCCTTGCGCGTTATTAGAGAACGGCCAGCTGCCGCGACCGCGGCTTCCTCTAAAGCAATGCCGCTGGCCTCTTCCAGATAAGCCTTGACCGCGCGCACCACTTGGGCCACACTGGCAATTTGGTGGATCTGTCCATCGCGCATGGCTTGGGGCAGTTGATCAAACATAACGGCATGTTCGATGACATAACCTTGAGGAGAACGGCTCATCAAGAGCCCAGCGATTTTATGGGTGCCGATATCTAAAGCAAATATCCGAGCATCACTCATGCTAGTCACCTCATCCCATGTGTTCCACTTGGGATAGGGGGTTTCCTGCCCAAGATTTGGTTGAACTGAAAGGGGAAGTGCAGTTTGTTCTTTGTAGGAATCTTTGGTGTACAGCCAGGGCGGAAAGACCTTTATGAGGGAAGTGGAGTGTGCCCAAGCTGTGAGTCGTTTGACCGGTTTAAAGTAATACATGCTTATACTTACTTACATTTCTTCTTTATTCCTATTTGGAAGTGGAATAGGCGCTATGTTGTGCAGACACGGTGCTGCCGGCGTGCGTTGGAATTAGATCCTGCGGTGGGTGAGCGCTTTGCTCGCGGGGAGGTTGTTCAGCTGCGGCCTGAACATATTGTGAGGCAGACATCTTCTTATGCGGAGCCAATCTGTCAGAACTGTGGTGCGCGATTGCGCGCTGAGTTCCAGTTCTGTCCTCACTGCGGAAGCCGGCTTTGAGCTGAGCTGATTGGGAGGGAAGGAAGATGGCAGGAAGGGAATGGGTTCTGAACTGGCAGGGCCAGTCACTGAGAGGCTTGCTGTGGGAGCCGAAGAACGAGGTTCGAGGCGCTATTTGTTTAGTTCATGGTTTAGGAGAGCATATCGGCCGCTATGAGCATACAGCTGAGCACTTCAGCAGCCATGGATATGCGTTCTTGGGAGTAGATCTCCTTGGCCACGGCCGCTCTCCTGGAGAGAGGGGACATGTGGGGAAGTACGAACATATCATGGAACAAGTCGGTGAACTGCTGAAGAGGGCTGATGAGATGTTTCCGAGTGCCCCATTGTTCCTATATGGGCACAGTATGGGTGGCAACATCGTACTGAATTACTTGGCGCGCAGGAAGCCTTCATTGGCTGGAGCCGTCGTAACTAGTCCTTGGCTTCAACTAACAAGTCCGATTCCGCGGGTTGCTGTTGGGCTGATGCAGCTGTTAGTCCGTGTTAAACCGGCGCTGGCCAGGCCTAACGGGTTAGCAAGCACGAATCTCAGCCGAGACAAACAGGTTGCGGCAGACTACGAAGCAGATCCTCTTGTGCATAACCTGATCACAGTGCAGACATTTGTGGAATTGACAAAAGCAGCAGAGTGGGTGATGGCAAATCCACAAAATATTAGAAGTCCGCTGCTCTTAATGCACGGCAGTGCGGATAATATTACTGACCCAGAAGCGAGCCGCAGTCTAGCAGAAAACATTGGTTCTACCTGTATTTTCAAGCTGTGGGAAGGTGCTTACCACGAGCTTCACAACGAATTGGACAAAGACCACGTCCTAGATACCATTACAGCATGGTTAGACCAGTGTCGTGGAGGTTGACAGTTAGTGGGCATTTTGCTATTCTTAAGGCAGCCAAAAAGTGGTTGTACATAATGGTATTCAATAGTCTGGCAGACGCAAGTGCCGGCGCAGCGCGGGCCAGCAGCTTGCGTCTTTTAAATGAGGGGGGTACGATAATTGAAAGAAAAACTGCGGTTGTATGGTTTTAACAACCTTACTAAGGCGCTGAGCTTCAATATTTACGATGTATGCTATGCAAAAACGGAACGAGAAAGACAAGACTATATCCAATACATTGATGAACAGTATAATTCAGAGCGTTTGACCAGCATTCTTACAGAAATGGTAGATATGATCGGTGCTAAGGTTCTTAACATCTCAACGCAGGACTTTGAACCTCAGGGCGCCTCGGTTACGGTGTTGATTGCGGAGGATGAGTTAGTTCCTGTAGGCGACACGATTGTGGCCCACCTCGATAAGAGCCATTTAACCGTACACACCTATCCCGAGTATCACCCCGAAACAAGTTTGGCTACTTTCCGCGTGGATATTGATGTGGCCACCTGTGGGGAAATCACCCCTTTATCAACTCTAGACTATTTGATCAACTCATTTGACTCAGACATTATTACCATTGACTATCGGGTGCGCGGTTTCACCCGTGCAGTTGATGGAAGCAAATTGTTTATTGACCACAAAATCACTTCTATTCAGGACTTCATCAGTCCCGAAATTCTGGAAAAATATGATGCAGTAGATATCAATGTCTACGAAACCAATCTGTTCCACACAAAACTCTTGATTAAGGAACTAGACCTGCAGAACTACCTATTTAATACAGATGCCTACGAGCTGCCTCCTAAGGAACGTATGGAAATTGCAGCTAATTTAAGGCGCGAAATGATTGAGATTTTCAGTGGACGCAATGTTTATTAAAAGGAGTGGATTGGTTGGAACTGTGGTATACGGAGAATCTGTCTAACCATGTGCGATTGTCGATGCGGGTGACCCGTCATCTGTACAGCGGCGAGAGTCCATTTCAAAAGATCGACGTCTTTGACACTGTTGAATTCGGCAGGGTCTTAGTGATCGATGGCTTTCTAATGACTACCGAACGCGATGAGTTCATTTATCATGAAATGATCACTCACGTGCCTATGGCTGTGCACCCCGCTGTCCGCCGTGTGCTGGTTGTAGGAGGCGGCGATGGCGGAACTGTGCGTGAATTGTGCCGCTATGAGCAGATAGAAAAGATTGACATGGTTGAAATTGACGAGCTTGTGGTGGAAGTGTCAAAGGAGCTGCTTCCGTTCACATCAAGTGCGCTGACAGATCCAAGAGTAACCCTGTATTTTCAGGATGGAGTCGAGTATATTAAGAACTGCAGCACTAAATACGATTTGATAATTGTTGATTCTACTGATCCTATCGGTCCTGGTGAAGGGTTGTTTACGCGTGAATTTTATCAGGGCTGTTTTGACGCTCTAAGTCACGATGGCATCATGGTCAATCAGCACGAAGGTCCATTTTACGAAGAAGATGCCCGAGCGTGTCAGCGTGCTCACGCCCGTATTGTAGAGGTTTTCCCCATCAGCCGCGTTTATCAGGCGAATATTCCTACCTACGCCTCGGGGCACTGGCTGTTTGGGTTTGCTTCGAAGAAATATCATCCGGTAAGGGATCTGCAGGCAGAAGCTTGGGAGAGTTTAGGGCTCGAAACCCGGTATTATACAACTGCTCTTCACAAAGGTGCTTTTGCCCTGCCTGCGTATGTAGAGCAGCTCCTTGCCGAGGTAGAATAAGGAGACGAAGATACTTTGGATATTCTAGAAAGCCTGCGTGGCGGTCTGATTGCATCTTGTCAGGCGCTGGAAGATGAGCCGCTGCATGGCCCTATGCTCATGGCGGCCATGGCTCGTGCAGCAGCCCTTGGAGGAGCAGTTGGTATCCGCACAAACGGTGTACAAGACGTCGAAGTATGCAGCAAGATTACTGGTTTGCCTGTTATCGGAATACAGAAGGAAGTCTCCGAAGAAGGTGAGCTGTGTATTACGCCCACATATGCAGCGGCAGAACCTTTAGCGCAAGCAGGAGCCAGCATCATTGCTGTGGACTGCCGCCAGGAGCGTCCTTTTGGAGACTCGCTTGCGGAACTAATTCCGGCTCTCAAGGAACGATTAGGTGTACTAGTTATGGCTGACTGCCGCACTGTGGCTGATGCGGAACAGGCAGTGGCATACGGAGCAGATTTGGTAGCCTCCACTTTTGCTTTCCGGGAAGGGAATTGGGGAGCGGAGCCTAATTTCGAGGTAATCGAAGAGATGGCAAGATTGCCCGTGCCCTGTATTGCTGAGGGGGGCATCTGGTATCCTGAGCAGGCTATCAAGGCTCTGGAAGTAGGTGCGTGGGCGGTGGTTGTGGGCAGTGCAATCACAAGGCCTCAAGATATAACCGCTCGGTTCGTACGAGCGTTACAGACCGTAAAAAAGGCAGAAGACTCGTAATGAGCCTTCTGCCTTTGCCATTTCTGCCGTCTAGCGGCACATGCCTAGGAGTGAGAAGTTGGGAATGGAATTGAGAGTGAGGAGGATTTATGAGTTAACTACCCTTGCATAGCGGGCAGCCACTTCATCCCAGTTAACTACCTCGAAAAAGGCTTTTACATATTCGCCTCTGAGGTTTTTATACTTCAGATAATAGGCGTGTTCCCATACGTCAATCCCGAGAATCGGGGTGAATTTGCCTCCGTTAACCATCAGTGGGTTGTCTTGATTCGGAGTTTTGCTAACTTGCAGATTACCTTGGGCGTCGCTAGACAGCCATGCCCATCCCGAACCGAATTGCCCATTTGCTGCTGCAGTCAGCTCTTCTTTAAGCTGATCAAAGCTGCCAAAATGGGCGTTTATTTTCTCAAGCAGTTCCCCGGTCGGTTCTTTGCTTCCGCCGGGTGCCATAATGGCGAAGTACAGGTTGTGGTTGTAGAAGCCACCACCATTGTTCCGGACGGTAGTACGCAGGGCTGCATCGGTAATATCGTCTAAGTTAGTAAGAATCTCTTCGATAGTCTTGCCTTTCAGCTCTGGGAGCTGTTCAACGGCTTTGTTTAGATTAGCGGTGTAAGCCGCATGATGCTTTCCATAGTGAGTTTCCATTGTCAAAGTGTCGATGTGCGGTTCTAGAGCATTGAAGTCATATGTGAGCTTTATCTGTTCAAACATATGCTCAACTCCTCTCGGAATCTGTTCTGACTTAAGTCTAGCACACCCGGAAAAGAATTGCAAGTGATTCTCATTCTCAATCCCAAAATATTGCTCTCCAATCCCAAATTCCCAGCTCTAGGCAATAAATGCAAAACGCAGCGCCGTAGTTAAGCGCTGCGTTTCCATGTCACCTATGTGTTCTTAGTATGTTTCAACAAACAACTCGAAGTGGGCCCGGGCATGGACACAGGCAGGGCACTCTTCAGGTGCTTCTGTTCCTTCATGAATGTAGCCGCAGTTGCCGCATTTCCAGCGGACGGGCTGATCTCTCTTGAATACAGTACCGTTCGTGATATTTTCAGCCAGCTTCTTGAAGCGGATTTCGTGGTTCTTCTCCGCATCAGCAATGCGACGGAATGCTTCAGCAATTTCAGGGAAGCCTTCTTCGTCAGCGATGTCGGCAAATTCAGGATACATTTCAGCCCATTCCTCATACTCGCCACTTGCAGCCGCCTCGAGGTTTTCGACGGTCGTGCCTTGGGCAACAGGGAAGCTGGCGTTGATCTCGATGTGGGCTGGCAGTTCATCACCTAAACCGGCGAGAAGGAATTTGTAGAAACGCTTACCGTGTTCCTTTTCGTTGTCGGCAGTTTCCAAAAAGATATTGCGGATCTGTTTGTAGCCTTCTTTGTCCGCTGTTGATGCATAGAAAGTGTAGCGATTGCGGGCTTGCGATTCTCCTGCAAATGCTGTGAGCAAGTTTTGTGCAGTGCGTGTGCCCTTCAAGCTCTTCATAATAATATTTCCCTCCATAGAAATAGTTCTGACTATCACAACTTCGCTTTTTCCGACTCAGACCCCTGCCTTAATGGTTAAGCCAGTGTTAGCAGGACTTTCTTTTTTTGTGGCGAACTGGTTAACAACGCAAAGAGGGCCTTTTTCGAGGTGGTATTATGAGAATTGAATTTCGAAGAGTCTCAACAAGAATCGCCGTCTACGCCGTTGTTCTTCTGGCTGTCACTTGTTTAGCGTTCGCGTATTTTGCCTACACTCAAGGAACTAAGGCGGTTTTAGAAGAGGTAGACAAGGCCCTAACCGCTTATGCCGATGAAGCAGCACGGCACTTGGAAAGCAAACTGCAGGCACAATTTGATGTCCTTGAAGCGATCGCTGCCCGGCCAGAGATGACAGGAATGAATTGGGACATGCAGCGGCCTGTCCTCTTGGCGGAAATTGAACGTCTCAAGACCTTCGAGTACTTCGGTTCAGCTGATCAAACAGGGCGGATTCGCTTTACCAACGGGACAACCCTAGACTTTAGTGGAAGGCCCTTTGTGGAGAAAGCTTTAGCCGGGGAAGCGGCAGTTTCTGACTTAGTCGTAAGTCCCTTAGATGGGGAGCTTTCTTTATATTTTGCCGTCCCTATCAACCGATTAGGCGCTGTGGTAGGTGTTTTAGTCGGTCAGCTTGATCAGGAATTTCTCAGCGCAGCAGTGCGCGATCTCCAATTTGCTGATGACGGTTGGGCCTATATCGTTAGTGGAGCTGGCACCATCATGGCTCACCCTGTTCAAGAAATGGTTCTAAAACGCAGCAGCATCTATGATAAAACCGGTGATTTTGCTCCCGCAGGTGCAGCCATTCAGACGCTGGGCCTTCGGCAGAGAGGAACCGCAAGCTATCAAACAAATGACGGAGCTCGGCGCGTCGATGCACTCGTCCCGGTTGGGCTCACTGATTGGACTTTAGCCGTTAGTGCCTTAGAGAGTGAGATGCTGTCCAATGTCTATCGTCTCCGCACTGTTATGCTGACTGTTTCGGTCGTGTTTATTGCCCTAGGGATTGGAGCATCGTTGATTCTCGGGCGGGGCGTAAGTCGTCCATTGGAGGAGGTTAGGGCTGCGGTAGAAGACATCGCCACAGGCGATCTCTCGGTGCAGGTCGCGGTCAAATCTAAGGACGAGGTAGGTTTTACCATCAGTGCCCTAAACGCGGCCGTGGAGCGAATAGCAGGTGTTCTGCAGGAGGTGGCGGAATCTGCGCAAACTCTGGCTCGTATGAGTCAAGAAATGGCAGCAGCATCACAAGAAGTCAGCGCTTCAACGGAAGAAGTGGCCAGTACCACGAATCAGTTTTCAGCCACTTTAGAAGCGGTAAACGCGCGCGCAATTGGGGTGCGGCAGCGGGCTGAGGAAATCTCTGATCGGGCGGCTGCCGGTGAGGGAGCTCTGCGAGAAATTCTTAATCAGCTCACAGTGGTGCGCGATAATTCGCAATCATTGTCTGATAACATTTCTCATTTGGGACAAATATCGCAGGAAATTGGTATAATTGTAAGCACTATTACAGGTATTGCTGACCAGACTAATCTCTTGGCATTAAACGCGGCCATTGAAGCCGCTCGTGCTGGCGAACAGGGCAGAGGCTTTGCGGTGGTTGCTGAAGAGGTTCGTCAACTTGCAGAAGAATCGTCGCAGGCTGCTGCCGAAATAACAGATCTGATTCAAGAGATTCAAAGTGGCATTGCCAAAGCTGTTGCTGGCATGAATGAGGGAGCCGAGGAAGCTGAGCAGGCCTTAGGCCAGGTAACGAGCAGCAGTCAGATATTGAGGGAGATTCTGGCTTCCGTCCGCACTATTGTGGAAGATGTGCAGCATATCTCAAAAGGGCTGGAAGAACTCAACCTGGGAGGCGCTGACATTGCCAGCGTAACTCAGGAGCAAGCAGCTTCGACATCTGAGGTATCCCACGCCGCTCAGGGTTTGACGGAAATGGCTGCACTTCTTCAGGACTTAGTGGGACGGTTTCGCTTACCGAAAGATTTATAAAGGATCTAACTTGCAGGAGTTCCTGAAATTGTGGTAAATATTACATGGGATGGAATACTTTGTCTTTGCCCAAAGGAGTTTGAATTGTGGATGATCTAGCTGTGCATGTACGTTGGGGGTTGCTGATGGTCATCACATTCATCCTACTGCTGGCGGGCGCTTGCTTCGCGCAAGTTGTCCCTTCCGGGCAGACTGGCGATCGAACTGTGGTGGTCTTCGGCGATGATCTGCACTATCCACCATTCAGCTTTCGCGATGCCCAAGGCCAGCCTGCTGGGTTTTCGGTGGAGCTGGCTATGGCTGTTGGTGAGCTGATGGGTTGGGAAGTTCGATTCGACCTTGATCACTGGGTTCGGGTGAAGGAGAAGCTGGAAACTGGTGAGATTGATGTAGTGGCCGGCATGTTTTATACACCCGAGCGGGCGGAGTTATTTGACTTTGCTATCCGCCATGCAGTGGCCAGTGGAGATGTCTTCAGCAGGGATGGGGACGGGGTGCGTACCTTGGAAGACCTGCGCGGTCAGCGCGTGGCTGTGCAGGAAGGTGATATCGTCCACGAATATTTGCGCGCCCAAAACTTGGATATTGAGTTCGTGCCTCGTCCGACGGTTGTCGAAGCTCTCCGGCTGGTTGCCGAGGGCGAGGTTGATTACGCTGCAGTGCTTAGGGTTCCTGGCTACTACAGCATCGCAGAATATAACCTAACGAATCTTCGGGGCAGTGGGCTTATCTTGGGCGAATATGATTACAGCATGGCTGTACGCAAAGGAGATACGGCGCTTCTCCTGGCGCTGAATGAGGGCCTGCAGGCCTTAAATGCCACTGGCCGGTATGCTGATATATATCAGAAGTGGATCAGCGTACATGAGCCGAGTCCTTTTAGGGATGCTCTACGGCGCTATGGGATCGTAATAGGCATCTTGGCAGCGCTGGCAGTGATTGGATTCAGCTGGGTTGCCTCTCTCCGGCGGGCAGTTGAGCGCCGCACCCGAGACCTAGAAACGGTGAACCTGCAGCTCAGTTCTCAATTCGAACTCTTGAAGAAAACTGAACAGGATCTGGCCGGCGAGAAGGATCTGCTGCGCACCACCTTGCTTTCTGTTGGTGAGGCCGTAATCGTCACAGATTGTCTGGGCTCGATCATAATGTTTAATCCTGCTGCGGAGTCTTTAACAGGTTGGTCTTCCGAGCAGGCGATCGGCAGGGACTTTCATGAAGTGTTCCACCTTGCTTCTGGCCTCGATCCTCTGCATCATGTGCTCACTAATGAGTGTTCCATGGAAATTGAAGAAGAGTGTCTTCTCGCCCGTGACGGACAGGAACTTATGGTGGCAGGTACGTTTGCACCTATTTTGGATCAAGGCAGCCAGGTGCGGGGCGGAATCGTAGTTTTTCGTGACATTACTGCTCAAGTTGAATCGCAGCGGCATATTGAGTACTTGAGCTACTGTGATTCTCTGACTGGACTTTATAATCGGCGCTGGGTTCAGCTGGAGATTGAGCGCTTCGACGATCCTGCTTTTCTGCCATTTAGTGTCATCATGGCCGATATGAACGGCTTGAAACTTACCAATGATGCCTTTGGACATGCGGTGGGAGATGAGCTCTTGAAGTCTACCGCTGAGGTTCTCCGAGAAGTAATTGCCGATTTGGGAGTATGTGCCCGTCTAGGTGGCGACGAGTTTATTGTTCTGCTGCCAAACATTGATCGTCAAACCGCTCAAGACCTTGTTCACCGCATTAAGGAGGCCGCGACCAAGCGTCAGGTGGCTGGGTTGACTATATCTGTTTCACTCGGTTTCGAGACGCGGGAAAGCCTTGAAAAATCGATCAACGATGTGATGAAGAAGGCCGAAGATGACATGTACAAGCACAAGCTTCTGGACCAACCGGTTTACCGTGCTCGAGCCATCGCTGTCATTCTTCAATCCTTGTATGACAGAATACCGCAGGAAGAAGAGCACAGTTTGCGGGTTGCCCACATCTGTGAGCTGCTGGGTGAAGCACTTGACATGGATTTGGAGCAGATCGAGAAACTGCACACGATCGGTATGCTGCACGATATCGGCAAGATATCCATCGATCGAGAGATCTTGGAGAAGCCTGGACCACTCACCAAAGACGAGTACGCCCATGTTCAGCGCCACGCTGAACTCGGCTACCGCATCATCGGGGCCATGAGCGAAATGGTGGATATCGCTGAATATATTCTTGCACACCATGAGCGCTATGATGGAACCGGTTATCCAAGAGGATTGCGGGGCAGACAAATCCCGTATTATTCTCGTATCGTAGCCGTGGCTGATGCATGGGCGGCCATGACAAGTCCGCGGCCTTATCGACATGCTTTGAGCATTGAAGAGGCCGCCGCCGAGCTGCGAGACAACGCTGGTACTCAGTTTGATCCGCGGCTTGTTGAAGTCTTTCTTGAAAAAGTATTACCGAGACTTGCTGCTGATGAAGTAGCGATTGGGGGGCCTTCTCAGTAATATCAGTTGTCAGCTGAGAAGGTTTGCAATAATGGGGGTTGGGATTTTGCAGTTGAATGATGTATGTGGAAAATTGGCCTACATGGATGGCCAATTTCTTATGATTAAGCCGAAGGGGGAGGGATCTTGGCCGGTTATAGAACCATCTGCGAACGTGGTCACGTTCCACAAGGGCGAAGAACTTCTCGAACCATCTGTAGTTGAATCGGTAGAGGATCTGGTGGCTGTTCCGAAAAACAAGGCTCCTGTCAGCACCTTTCAGCTGACAGTTTCTGAGGACGGAATGGAGGTTATTCTTCACACCAAGTTTGAAGCCGGTGAGACTTACCGGCTAAAAGCGCAGGGGTTTTCCCGCCGCTTCAGACTGATTGCTGAGAAAGGTGAGGAAGTTCCTCCTGCACCGATTAATCCGGAAGCTGTCTTTCACGTTCTTAATCAAAAGGGTTTTAAAGGTGAACTTGATCAGGCAGCGGTTATTTCTGTTTGCACTAGCTTAGAAAATGCTTCGGTTGTGGTGCTGCGGGGCAGGCCGCCCATTCCGCCGATCGACGGGCGGGTGGAAATCATTTGTGATCTGAAGCCTCGCTATTCGCCGATTACAAATCTAGAAGATTGGGATCGGATTAACCTTCTCGAAAGGGAACAGTTTAACTCGGTGGAGGAAGGCGATGTTCTTGCTCGCTGGCATCCGCCGGTGCCGGGACTACCAGGTTGGAATGTCTACGGAGAACGAGTTGCTCCACCAGCGCCTAAAGAGGCGCGTTTTCGTGTCGGCTCAGGCGTAAAACTGATTGAAGGACGCCGGATCGCCGTTGCGGCCACCGCCGGAAGGCCAATCATAGAACATGATCGGCTCTGCGTCAAGCGGCATTTGACTCTGCCGTCATCTGTGAATGTATCGACTGGCAACGTGCGCTTCAAAGGCAATGTCGCTATCGGAGGCAATGTGGAAGAAACTCTTACGGTCAAGGCAGGTGGCTGGCTTGATATCAAAGGCAGTGTATACCATGCACGCACTGCAGCGGGCAAAGACGTAGTCATCCGCGGAAAAGCGATCGGCAGTCACATCACCGCTGGACACCGGCATCCCGCGCTGGCAAAGTTGGGGATGCTTCTCCAAGAGGTTCAGCCTGAATTAAGACACCTCTATTACATGATCAGTCCTTGGGTGGAACAAACGGCAGATTCTGATTTTGAAAAGCCGGGAGTGTTCGTTAAAACAGTACTGGAAAAATCCTTTCCAGATCTGCCGAAGCGGCTTCATCGGCTTGCTCGTTGGGCGGAATTTCTTGAGTCTCAGACTACTTTGGACGACTACCATTCCTTGTTTATTCGGATTCAACAAGCTTCCCAAAACTTTGTAGGAGCGGAGCCGCTGCGTTATAAAAACATGAAGGCTGTTGCCGATGATATCCATGCACTTGAAGATGCGTGCTACACTCTTAACGTAATGTTGGAAAGAGCACATGTTCGAATGCGATACTGCCAAAACTCCGTCGTCGAAGCATCGGGCGTCATTGAGGTGACAGGGCCTCTTGTTTATGACTGTGAATTTATGGCTGGTGAAGCGATTTTTATTTCTGGACACTGCCGTGTTGGCAGGTATTGGGCAGGCAAGGTAATCAGCGCTCACAGTTTGGGTGCTCCTGGAATGGGCTCAACATATGCTGCTGTAGATGAAGGTGGCATGATCAGCGCAGATATATTTTATCCCGGAGTTAGGCTGCAGATTGGCCGGTCAAAGATGATTTTGGACATCCCCTGTCGAAATAAGACATTTTTCGTGCGCGATGGAAGCTGGGAGAGTCGTCCCCGCCATGTCCAGGAACTGCGCAAGGCCTATTAAGTTCTGGTATCTGCAAGGGGGATCTAATATGCAAACTATTACAGTTCGTACTAACAAAAACGCAGAATTTGTACCCATATCCCACTTGGTCGAAGAAGTGGTGCGCCGCAGTGGGGTAAAGGCAGGAGCGTGTATAATCACGACTGACCACACTACCTGCGGCCTAACCATCAATGAAGGTGCAGACCCGGATGTTGTTTATGATATGCTCTATCTCTTGGACAAACTTGTGCCTTGGAACGATCCTAATTACAGGCATTACGAAGGCAATACGGCTGCCCATCTTAAGACTTCACTAATGGGTACCAGTCTGCATGTCATTATTTCTGATGGCCAGATCCGTTTGGGGCGCTGGCAGGAGATCTATCTGTGCGAGTTTGACGGCCCTCGCACCCGCCAGGTTCATGTTCAGGTTGTGCTAGCTGCTGAGGAGAAGGATTTGGCATGAAGAAGATCAGCATGGCAGAAATCGCCCGTAAATGTGGGGTTTCTAAGGCTACGGTTTCGCGCGCTCTCGCTGACGATCCTCGGGTTAAGGCCGAGACTAAAGCTTACATTAAAGAAGTGGCGCGGCGTTATAATTATCGTCCGCATGCCGTAGCCAGCAACCTCGCCAGAGGGCGATCAAAAACGATTGGGATGATGCTCCCGGCCGCACCTCGTACGATCGCAGATCCTTTTTTCCTTGAGTATCTGAATGGGGTGAGCTCCGTCCTCTTTGAGCACGGCTACAGCATGCTTCTTCCCCAGGTGAGTCCCAATGATGTGCAGGAGACTATCACATCGCTGTCTGCTCAAGGCCGGGTGGACGGTGTTGTCCTCACCGAGCCGCGTCTAGATGATCCTCGGATCGATTTCTTGAAGAAAAGTGGTATTCCGTTTGTTTTTCTAGGCAGCACTAATGTTTCAGATGTGTCCTGGGTCGACGGGGATAACGTAGGTGGCGCTTATGCTGCCGTCGAGGAGCTGTTCCGTTTAGGGCATCGCCGCATCGCAATTATTACAGGGGAAGAGGGACTGGTTTCAACGGCTAACCGCTGGCAGGGTTATAAAAAAGCAATGACTGACCTTGGCCTTGATGTTGATCCTGATTTAGTCTGGCAGGGAGATTTTACCCGTGAAGGTGCCTATCAAGTGGTTAAACAGCGCCTGGCTGGAGAACGAGCGTTGGGAGCAACCGCCATTTTTGCCAGTAACGATCTGATGGCGATTGGTGCTATACAGGCTCTCCAGGAAGAGGGTCTGCGGATACCTGAAGATGTATCTGTGATCGGTTTTGACGGAGTTGAAGTCGGCAAATATCTCACCCCGCCGCTCACCACGGTACAGCAGCCAATTAATGAATTAGGCCGACAGGTCGCTCATACCCTATTAGGGGTGTTAGAAGAAGGTAAAAGATGCCGTAAAATAACTCTGCCCGTGGAGCTGGTTAACCCGGGCAACACAGCCGGACCCAATATGCACAAACAATCTCAATAAAGTTCCAAAACTTAGCAGGAAATTAGCAGCTCGTGTCCAATTACAAGAATGACCGGGCTGTATTTTGTTGCCCCGAATACAACCGGTTACATTTCAAATTATTTGATAGGGAGGTCTTACAGAATGAAAAGAAGTTGGTTGTGGGCACTCAGTTTTGTACTCATTGCAACTTTGATAGTTCCAAGTGCCGCACTGGCGCAGGGAACTGTCACCATCCTTGGTGTGTGGGGAGGCCAGGAGCTTGAGGTCTTCCAGCAAGTGATGGATGCCTTTACTGAGAAGACTGGTATTACCGTGCAGTTCGAAGGTACCCGGGATCTGCCAACAGTTTTAGAGACTCGTTTGGCTGCTGGCAATCCACCTGACATCGCTGCTATTCCTGGACCTGGTGCGATGCATCAGTATGCTGAGCGGAACGCGCTTGTCGATCTGTCCAAGCACCTTGACATGGACGTTATTGCAGCAGACTTAGGTCCTGCTTGGATCGAGCTTGGCTCCCACGGTGATGGCTTCTACGGCCTTATGATCGCCGCAGACCTGAAGAGCCTCGTCTGGTATCGTCCTGACCAGTTCGCAGCCAAGGGTTATGAAGTTCCAACAACCTGGGCTGAAATGGAAGCTCTAATGGAACAAATGGTAGCCAACGGCGATACACCTTGGGCAATTGGCGTCGAATCTGGTGCCGCCAGCGGCTGGCCAGCGACCGACTGGATCGAAGACATTATGCTCCGCACAGCCGGGCCAGAAGTCTATGATCAGTGGGTTAACCATGAGATTCCATGGACAGACCCAAGAGTCAAAGAAGCTTTCGAGATTTTCGGCAAGATCGTTTTGAACAGCGACCTGGTTTACGGCGGTCCGATCACCGTTCTTTCTACCAACTTCGGTGATTCTGTAAATGAACTGTTCACCGATCCTCCTAACGCTTACATGCATCGTCAGGCAAGCTTCATTACTAGCTTTATTCGGGAAGCTAATCCTGATGTAGTCATCGGTGAAGACGTTGATTTCTTCCTCTTCCCACCAATTAAGGAAGAACACGGCAATCCAATGCTTGGCGCTGGTGATATGCTCGCTCTCTTCAACGAGACACCTGAAGCTGTTGAATTCATGAAGTTCATGGCTTCTGCTGAAGCTCAGTCCATCTGGGTCGGCGGCCTGGGTAAGCTTGGTACCAACAATAAGATTGATCCAGCTGTATATCCCGATGATCTGACGAGAGATATGGCTGAAGCTCTGAACCAAGCCGAAGTATTCCGCTTCGATGGTTCCGACTCTATGCCTGCAGCTGTTGGCTCCGGTGCATTCTTCGAGGCCCTTGTCATGTACATTGGCGGAGAAGATCTGGACAGCGTTTTAGAATATCTGGAAACCGCAGCACAGGAAGCTTACTAAGTTTTATCGGTGGGCTGGCCAAACGGCCAGCCCCCTTCAGCCATTGTGAAGGGGTGAAGGAATGAAGCGCAGAGGTGGGCGTTTGGCGCCCATTCTATACGTGGGTCCGGCCGTGCTGTTTTTACTCGTGTATCAAGTGTATCCCGCGATACATACGATCATCCTCAGCTTTATGGATCGCCGGTCCGAGAAGTTCGTGGGGTTAGATAATTACCGTTATGTGTTTACTTCACCCACGATGCTGCGGGCCTTTCAAAACAACCTATTGTGGGTAATTTTCTTTACGGCAGGGACTGTCGGCTTTGGACTCTTGTTGGCTATTTTGGTTGATCGGGTTAAATATGAGAGTTTGGCGAAGTCAGTGATCTTTATGCCCATGGCTGTTTCTTTTGTAGGGGCAGGTGTGGTTTGGAAGTTCATGTATAACTACCGGCCACCAGGAGCCAATCAGATCGGGCTGTTGAATCAGATTCTCGTGGTCTTAGGCCTTGAGCCAAAAGGTTGGCTCTTAGAATCACCACTCAATAACTTCGCCTTAATCGCGGTAGGACTCTGGATTTGGACTGGATACTGTATGGTGATCTTATCAGCCGCGTATAAAGGGATTCCCGCTGAACTGCTGGAAGCAGGTCAAGTTGATGGTGCTAATGATCTGCAGCTCTTTTGGCATGTCATTATTCCCGAAATGAAACCTGCTTTGTCTGTGGTGGTTACCACGATGCTGGTAAATGTATTGAAGATATTTGACATTATCTATGTAATGACGAACGGCAATTATGGTACCGAAGTGATTGCCAACCGTATGTACAAAGAGATGTTCCAATTTGCTAATACAGGCAGGGCAAGCGCCATCGCGGTAGTCTTGTTTCTGATTATCATCCCGATCATGTTTGCTAATGTCCGGGAGAAGCTGAAGGGAGAATCGTAAGCATGGGTAGATCCAAACTGAAACGCATGATGCCCCGCATTGCGCTGAATGCGCTGGTCATATTTGCCATGGTAATCTGGATTATACCCACGCTGGGTTTATTCGTCACTTCGTTCCGTCCGGCCAGTGACGTTTCAAGTACCGGTTGGTGGACGGTCTTGACAAGCCCTCTGAAGTTCACTCAATATACCCTTGAGAACTACCAGACAGTGCTGTCCACCGGCGGCATGAGCACTTCTTTCCGCAACAGCTTTATTATCACCATTGGCGGAACATTCTTATCTGTTTTCATCGCTGCTCTCGCAGCCTTTGGTCTGTCCCGGCTGTATTTTGGCGGCAGAGCTTTCTTTTATGCTCTAATTGTAATGATGATGGTTGTACCAACTCAGATGACATTTGTGCCTGTACTGCGGCTGTATAATAAACTGAGTTTGAGCGGGACCTTTTTTGGCTTGTGGCTGGTGCATACTGGTTATGGCCTACCTTTTGCTGTGTTTATGCTGCACAACTTTTTCGATTCTTTGCCAGACGACTTGTTTGAGGCGGCTTATATCGATGGAGCGTCTGTGTGGACCACATTTGTACGGCTGGCCATCCCGCTTTCAGTGCCGGCCATTGCATCGCTGGTAATTTTCCAATTTTTGTTTATTTGGAATGACCTGTTGGTGGCCCTAATTTATCTGGGTGGACATGAATCTGTGGCCCCACTTACTGTGCGCCTTTCGAGTCTTGTGGGTTCTTATGGTCAGAGCTGGCATCTTTTGACGGCAGCAGCCTTTGTGTCCATGTTTGTTCCCTTGGTTGTATTCTTCTCACTGCAGAAGTACTTTGTTCGGGGAATCTTGGGCGGGGCTGTGAAGGGTTAATCTGAAAACAAACTTCCCCTACGCAACAAATAGAGGCTGCCCATTCGGGCAGCCTCGCCGTTTTTTGAGCTGTGCTAAAACGCGGCCGCTTTCTCACATTCTATGGCTTCAAACGCTGCTGATAGCATGAGCTTGATGCGGTTTAACTGGTTGATCTCACTTGCACCTGGATCATAATCAATTGCCACAATATTTGCCTGTGGATAGAGCCGCTTGATTTCCTTAATCATACCCTTGCCTGTAATGTGGTTTGGCAGGCAGGCAAAGGGCTGCATGCAGATGATGTTTTCGACGCCTGATTCGATCAGGTCAACCATTTCACCGGTTAAGAACCAGCCTTCTCCAGCCTGATGCCCCAAAGCAAGCACTTTCTTTGCCTTTTGCGCCAGCTCGTAGATGGTGCGAGGCGGCGTAAAACGCTTGCTTTGAGCAAGTGCGTTCTTAAGCGGCTTTCTGTAAAGCTCTAAGACCGAGGTTGCGGCACGAGCCAATACTTGATCCAGCTTCGGTCCCGCTAAATACCGGTACTTGTACTGCATCCCGAATAGGGAATAGTTGAGGAAATCGATTAGGTTCGGTACTACAGCTTCAGCGCCTTCCTTTTCGAGGATTTCAACCACTTGATTGTTGGCCGTAGGATGGTACTTCACTAAGATTTCACCGACAATTCCGACTCGAGGTTTTACCTTCTTTATAATTGGCAGATTGTCGAACTCCTGTACCATCTCATAGATGTTGCGCTTGAAGGTTTTTATATCGAGACTTGAGAGAGAACGCTTGCAGATTTCGTTCCACTTCTCGAACAGTCTATTGGCCGAACCAGGTTCTTTTTCGTAAGGCCGCACCCGGTGCAGTAGCTGCATTAAACCGTCGCCATAAACGGCTGCCATCAAGCCGCGGTGAATTAGAGACGGTGTGAACTTAAACCCAGACTTCTCTAAGCCCTGTGCACTCAGTGAAATAACTGGAACTTGGCCAAAACCGGCTTCGAGAAGGGCTTTGCGGAGCAAGCCGATGTAGTTTGTGGCACGGCATTGGCCTCCCGTTTGCGTAATCATAACCGATGTGTTGTTTAGATCGTACTTGCCAGAACGCAGGGCTGAAATGATTTGTCCGATGACAATGATGGCCGGATAGCAGGCATCGTTATTGACGTATTTCAGGCCTTCTTCTACACATTCGTGATCCACTGACGGCAGTACATCGACCTTGTACCCTGAACAGCGGAGAGCTGCCTCTATGAGGTCGAAGTGGATGGGCGACATCTGGGGAGCCAAGATAGTATGTTCATCTTTCATCCATTTTTCAAAAACGCGTTTTTCGAACGCATACGATTTCTCGGCCAGCTGCTCTGGTGTTTTGGCCCGTTCCCTGATTGCTGCCTGCAGAGAACGCAGACGGATGCGAGCGGCACCTAAGTTGCTGCCTTCGTCGATTTTTAGCACCGTATAGAGCTTGCCCTTGGCTTCTAGGATCTCTTGGACTTGATCGGTGGTGATCGCATCTAAGCCGCAGCCAAAGGAGTTAAGTTGTACTAGTTCTAAATTAGGCTGGGTTGTGACAAAGTCGGCAGCTGCGTATAGCCGGGAATGGTAGCTCCACTGATCAACCACTCTCAATGGTCGTTCCACTTGACCGAGATGGGCAATAGAATCCTCTGAAAGAACCGCCATTCCAAGCGAGTTAATCAGTTCAGGAATACCATGGTTAATTTCAGGATCGATATGGTATGGCCGTCCCGCCAGTACAATCCCTGTCAAACCTTCTTCTTTAATGCGCTGCAAAGCTGCTTCGCCCATGGCCCGCATATCTGCTCTAAAGCGTTTTTGTTCTTCCCAAGCAGCTTCAACAGCTTGCTCGATTTCCTCATTAGAAAGATCTAAAGCAGGGCCAAGTTCTTCAATGAGGCGCTCAATAAGCCCTTCTTTATTGTGCAGGGGAAGGAAGGGTATTAGGAACTTAATATTTTCCTCGCGCAGCCGTTCCACATTGTTCTTCAGCACTTCAGGATACGATGTGACAATTGGACAATTAAAGTGATTGTCCGCATTTGACTCTTCCTCTGCCGCAAAAGTGATACAGGGATAAAAGATCGTTGTACATCCCTGGTCGATTAGGCTGACGATATGCCCGTGAGTGAGCTTACCTGGATAGCAGACTGACTCCGAGGGCATTGTCTCGATACCCTGTTCATAGACAGCCTTAGAAGAGTCGGGTGAGAGTTCGACACGGAAACCCAGCTTCGTGAAGAACGTGAACCAGAACGGATAGTCTTCATACATATTAAGAACCCGTGGGATGCCAATTTTTCCTCGGGGTGCTTTCGCTAACGGCAGCGGTTCATAATCGAACAGCCGTTTATAACGGGCTGCATAGAGGTTGGTTAGTTTATTGGGATTACGTTTTCCGCCGGCGCCGCGCTCGCAGCGGTTACCTGAAATGAACCTTTCGCCCTCTCCAAAACGGTTGATGGTGAGCAGACAATTGTTTACACATAGTCCGCAGCGGGCTTTAGATGTTTTTACTTCCAAGTTAGCCAGTTGATCCGGCCCTAAAATTGTAGAGCGGTGATTCTGTGAGCAGCGTTCTCTGGCAATGAGGGCAGCTCCGAAGGCTCCCATAATCCCTGCGATATCTGGCCGCACGGGGGTGCGTCCGGTGAGCCGTTCGAAAGCACGCAGGACAGCATCGTTGTAAAAGGTACCGCCCTGTACAACGATTTTTTCACCGAGTTCGTCGGGCCTGCGGATCTTAATCACCTTAAAAAGAGCATTCTTCACGACTGAATATGACAGACCGGCAGAAATATCGGCCACACTGGCGCCTTCCTTCTGAGCCTGCTTGACACGGGAATTCATAAACACCGTGCAGCGCGAACCCAGATCTACTGGGCGCTGTGCTGTCAGGGCTTCCTGGGCGAATTCCTCAATGGACATGTCCAGCGATTTAGCAAACGTTTCGAGGAATGAACCGCATCCTGAGGAACACGCCTCATTCAAGAGAACACTTTCAATTACTCCGTCCCGAACTCGCATACATTTCATGTCCTGTCCGCCAATGTCCAAGATGAAGTCAACACCGGGACAGAAGAAGTCGGCGCCTTTATAGTGGGCTATTGTTTCAATTTCGCCAATATCAACGCGCAGCGCTGCTTTAATCAACCCTTCACCATACCCGGTCACGGTTGAACCGCGGATTACAGCTCCAGGAGGGAGCTTGGCGTATAGATCCTGAAGGGCTTCGATTGTGGTATCTAAGGGACTGCCGTGGTTGCTGCTGTAGTATGAATAGAGCAGCTTGCCTTCAGAGTCGATCAGCGCTAATTTGGTCGTAGTAGAACCAGCGTCGATACCTAAATAACAGTCACCGGAAAACTGCGAAAGATCACCTCGTCTTACTTTGTGGGCAGCTTGTCTGCTGCGGAAATCCTCTAAGTCCGCTTCGTTTTCAAACAAGGGATCCAGACGAGGTGCTTCTTCCATGGTAACATCCGCTGCAGCTTCGGCTCTCTGGATGAACTCTTCGAGGGTGACTGCCTCTTCTTCATCTGAGGACAGAGCGGCGCCTAGAGCGTTGATCAGCTGCGAATTTTCTGGGAAGATCACCTGATTCGGTGTTAGTTCCAGCGTTTCAATGAATCGCTGGCGCAGTTCTGACAGAAAATACAAAGGACCGCCTAAAAATGCTACGTTGCCTCTAATTGGGCGACCGCAGGCCAAACCACTGATGGTTTGAATCACAACGGCCTGAAAGACAGAGGCGGCTATATCTTCTTGAGCAGCACCTTCATTGAGAAGGGGTTGAATATCGGTCTTAGCAAATACGCCGCATCGAGCTGCAATGGGGTAGATCGTGGTATGATTCTTAGCCAGCTCATTTAGGCCCTGCGCATCTGTATTCAGCAGGATGGCCATTTGATCGATAAAGGAGCCTGTTCCTCCGGCGCAGGTACCATTCATACGCTGTTCCATACCATCGCTGAGATAAATGATCTTGGCATCTTCACCGCCAAGTTCGATGGCCACATCTGTTTCGGGGCAGACTGCTTTGATTGCAGTAGTACCCGCGATAACTTCCTGAATAAAGCCGGCACCGCAGGCCTGGGCAAGTCCAATGCCTCCAGAACCGGTAATCATGAAAGTTGCGCGGAAATTGCCCAGTTTTTCATAGGTTATTTTCAATAAGTTGAGCACTGATGTTCGCACATCAGAATAGTGCCGGCGGTAATCGGCATGGATCATTTCGCCATTTTGATCTAGTACGACCGTTTTGACGGTTGTTGATCCAATGTCGATTCCAACTCGAAAAACATGCACGTCGTCGAATCCTCCTACATCATAAGCATCAAAATATCCTAACTAAATATAATTCCTGAAAAACCCATCAGCTCCTGCTTAGAATTGTAGAAATTTTTACTAATGGTGTATCCTACCATTATAGAAGGGAAATTTTTCTCCGGGGCGAAATTGGTTATGCGAGAGGTGAGTTTATGACAATGAAAGCAAAGAAATTTCGCAGAGTAGTTGAAAAAGAAGTTGCTTTAGATTATCTGCTCTATCTGCCCGCTGGGTATCATGATGAGCCAGATAAAACTTGGCCTTTACTGCTGTTTCTGCATGGTGCCGGGGAGCGGGGAAGCGATCTCGAAATCCTCAAGAAGCATGGACCGCCTCGGCTGATTGCTGAGGGAGAAGAATTTCCCTTCATTGTTGCAGCGCCTCAGTGCCCCGAAGATACTTGGTGGAACCTGCACGTAGATGCTTTAGAACTCCTGCTTGACGAACTAGAGGCTGAGTATCGCGTTGACACAAGGCGCATCTATCTCACTGGTTTGAGCATGGGTGGCTATGGCTCTTGGCATTTGGCAGCCGATAATCCGACGCGCTTTGCTGCTGTTGTTCCTATCTGCGGTGGCGGCCATAAGTTCTTTGGTTTTCCGCAGCGTGTGCGGGTCTTGAAGGATGTGCCGATTTGGGTGTTCCACGGAGCCAAAGATGAGGTTGTGCCACTTAAAGAATCGGAGATACTAGTAGAAGAGCTTCGGAAGGTAGGCGGCAATGTTAAGTTTACCGTTTATCCAGAGGCTGACCATGATTCTTGGACCGAGACTTATGCCAATCCAAAGCTGTATGAATGGCTGCTTGAGCAGAGTTTACCCTAAGAGGGTAGGAGTGATTTGGTGAAACTGCTGCATAATAGGCTCTTTCAAGGCACGGTTTGGCTGCTGCTGCTTTTTGCGGTCATCTGGCTTGGGCAGCAGATCTCGTTTGTTTTTCAGCCTGTAGTTGTGCTTATTACGACCATTTTTCTGCCTTTCTTGGTGGCGGGGATCTTATTCTATCTGACTGATCCCATTGTCTCCGGCATGCAGCGTCTGCGCTGGCCGCGTACAGCTGCCATTATAGCTGTTTATGTGTTCTTAGGTGGATTAATTCTCCTTGCAGTGCTGTGGCTTGTGCCTCTATTGGAACGGCAGCTAACCAATTTGGCCACTAATGCGCCTTCGATTCTGCGACAGCTCGATACTTACATTCGGGAGTTTCAAGAATCAACGTTCTTCTCAAAGTTCCATCGCTTTGAGTTCTTCCGCAAGTGGAGTGAAATTGATTACATCGGGGTTGTTGACACAGTCTTAGAGAGCATCGCCTCAAATCTCGTTGGCTTTATCGGTTCTGTTGCCAATGTTGCTGTTGCTTTGTTTACAGTACCGATCCTCTTGTTTTATATGCTTCGGGATGGTCACAAACTTCCAAACTTTGTGGCCAAGGCTTTTCCCCAAGCCTACAGACAGAAGGTTATAGATGTTTTTTACAGCATCCATACGACTATCAGCTCTTACGTCCAAGGTATGATTGTGGTTTGTCTATTTGTCGGACTGATTGTCTATGTTGGCCTTCGGATAATAGGCCTTGACTACGCGCTCCTGTTTGCTGCGGTGGCTATGGTAACGGAAATTATTCCGTACTTCGGTCCGGTGGCGGGGGCTATTCCGGCGCTGATCGTTGGCTTGATGGTTTCGCCGTGGACCGCAGTTAAGGTGCTAATTGTGTTTGTCATTGCTCAGCAGGCGGAAAGCCATCTAATATCTCCCTTGGTCCTTGGCAAAAAACTCAATATGCATCCTGTGACCATCATCGTGACTCTGCTGACAGCAGGAAGCATGGCGGGAATTGTGGGTATGATCTTAGGTGTGCCAGTCTTTGCTGTAGGGAAAGTCCTTATTACTCATCTAGTTAGTCTAGTGCGAGAGATCCGGCGAGAGACAGCTGCCGGAATAGATAAATAAGGGGGACCAAACATGAAGCAGAGCAAACGGGTGACGGACAAGGTAACTTGGGTCGGTAAGGTAGACTGGGAATTGGAGACTTTCCACGGTGAAGAATACTCCACTTGGGAAGGATCGACGTATAACTCTTACCTCATCCGGGACGAGAAAACGATTTTGATCGATACTGTTTGGCTGCCGTACGCGAAAGAGTATGTCGCTAACCTGAAGGATGAAGTTGATCTGAAGTCTATCGACGCGATTGTGATCCTCCATGGCGAAGTGGATCACAGTGGTGCCCTACCTGAACTAATGCGGGAAATTCCAGACACACCTATCTATTGCACTAACAATGGTGTGAAGTCACTTAAAGGACACTATCATGGCGACTGGAACTTCGTTCCCGTAAAGACGGGTGATACCATTGATTTGGGTTCCAATCAGTTGGTCTTTGTCGAAGCTCCCATGCTCCACTGGCCTGACACGATGTTCGCTTACTACACTGGCGAGAATATTCTCTTCAGCAATGACGCATTTGGTCAGCACTTAGCGACCGAATCACTGTTTAATGACACAGTGGACCAGTGTGAGCTATATGCCCAGGCGATCAAGTACTATGCCAACATCTTGACGCCGTTCAGCCGGCTGGTAAAACGCAAGATCGAAGAAGTCTTGGCTCTGAATCTGCCCGTAGACATGATCTGCACCAGCCATGGTGTCATTTGGCGTGACAATCCGCTTCAGATCGTTAACAAGTACTTAGAATGGGCGGAGGATTACCAAGAAAACCAGATTGCCATTGTCTTTGACACAATGTGGAACGGTACTCGGCGAATGGCTGAAGCGATCGCAGCAGGCATTCAAGAGGCAGACAAAGAAGTTCAGGTTAGAGTCTGCCATGCTGGCAAGAGGGATAAGAATGACATCGTGACAGAGATTTTCAAATCTAAGGCAGTACTCCTGGGATCGCCTACCATCAACAACCGCTTCTTGTCTTCCATCGGCGGGCTGGTAGAAATGGTGAAAGGGTTGAAGTTTCAGAAGAAGAAGGCAGCTGCCTTCGGCAGCTATGGTTGGAGCGGTGAAAGTGTTAAGCTGCTGACAGAAGAGCTGAAGGCCTGTGGTTTTGAAGTCGTTCATGATGGATTTAAAACTACCTGGCAGCCAACAGAAGAAGTCTTGGAGCAGTGTAAATCCTTCGGCCGGGAGTTTGTAAGTCTCTTATAACCACAGCTTTCCAAGGAGGGTTAAGATGAAATCGCTGGAGTTTGCAATCAAGATGGAGCTTGATGGGGAAAAGTATTACTTAGAACAGGCTGAGCGCACCAAAGGGACTCCTCTTGAACGGGTGTTTCTGATGCTGGCTGAAGACGAGCGCGAACATGCGCGCCTTCTCAAACAGCATTCCGAGAAGCACGCCTACGATTTTACTGAAGGCCGGGCATACAGCACGTTTAAGAACGTCTTTGAAGATATTTCTGAGTTCAAGTTGGATGAAAAGGAAATACCCAGTCAGTTAGATGTGTACCAACACGCGATCAAATTTGAAGACGATGCGATCAAACTGTACCAGGACATGCTGGCTGAGGCGCAATCTGAAACAGACAAGAAGCTATTTGAGTTCTTAGTTGAAGAAGAGAAGCGTCACAAGCAAGTATTTCAAGACATTGTAGAACACCTGCGCAAGGCTGATCAGTGGGTAGAATCGGCTGAATTCGGCCTGCAGGAAGATTACTAGACTGGAGTGGAGTTAGTGCTGATCGGGGTAAGCTCTTACAGCTTCAGCAAAGCTGGGCTGAGTACGTTTGAGATCATTAAAAAGACGAAGGAATTAGGTTTTGATGTGATTGAATTTGCTGGTTTCCCGGACCTCCCTGATGGTGAAACACCTCTAAGTTTCGCTCCAAGAGTAAGGGAAGCCTGTGATGAAGTAGGGCTGAAAGTGGCCAGCTATACCATTTGGGCTGATTTTATGAATGGGTCCAATGGTGATTGGGAGGCAGAAGTTGAGCGTCTCAAAGACGAGGTGCGGGTGGCACAAGTCTTGGGATGCCCAGCCATGCGCCATGACGCCACTTGGGGTTTCCCCAAGGAGACGCAGGGGGCTAAGGGCTTTGATGATGCCCTGCCGATTCTAATTAAAGGCTGCCGTGCGGTAACTGAGTTTGCTGCTGACCTAGGTGTAAAGACCATGGTGGAAAACCACGGGTTCTTTGCGCAGGACAGTGAACGAGTAGAGAAGCTAGTAAACGGGGTGGACCATCCTAACTTCGGTGTACTAGTGGATATGGGTAACTTTCTCTGTGTCGACGAGAACCCGGCCCAGGCAGTGGGCAGGTTGATGCCTTACGCATTCCATGTACACGCTAAGGACTTCCATTATAAGTGTGGTTCGCTGCCTGATCCCGGTGAGGGTTGGTTCAGAAGTCGGGGTGGAAACTATCTCAGAGGTGCGATAATTGGGCACGGAGAAGTACCGATTACTCAGTGTCTCCGGATCATGAAGGACCATGGCTACGACGGTGTCCTTTCCATCGAGTTTGAGGGAATGGAGGAACCGATCAAAGCCATCGAAATTGGGTTAGCTAACCTCAAGTCGTATTTGGCAAGTGTCTACTAAGCGGTGAAGGGCCTTCTGCCCTTCACCTATTAAGTTTATAAGGAGCAAAACGCAAGAATGATGAAGCAAAAGAATCTATGGACAAACAAATACTTCGTGGCACTGACTGCGACAATCGCCTGCATCTTGTGGGGAAGTGCCTTTCCGGTATTGAAGATCACCTACGCGGAGTTGGGGCTTACAGCTGACGATACGGCCAGCCGCGTAGTTCTCGCAGGGGGAAGGTTTTTATTAGCCGCCCTGCTTTTGTTTGTACTGCTGAAGTTGGTATTTAGACAGTCTATTCGGCTGCAGGGCGAATACATCGTGCCTGTCGTTTCGTTAGGGCTTTTCCAGACGGGTCTGCAGTACTTCTTCTTCTACAACGGACTTGCCTTTACCGGTGGGATTAAAGGTGCGGTCTTAAATGCTTTAGGCAATTTCTTAGTAGTGATTTTCGCCCATTTCATTTATAAAGACGACCGCCTCAATCCCGGTAAGATAATTGGAATAATCACCGGATTTGCCGGAATTATTTTGATCAACTGGCATGGAGCAGCGGGCTTTTCTTGGTCCATGTCCTTTAGGGGGGAAGGGTTTCTCGTTCTATCTGGCCTTGCTGGTGTTGTCGGTACCTTCCAGGCTAAGAAGCTGGGCCGCTCTCTCAATCCCGTGCTGATTAACGCTTATCAGCTGCTGTTCGGTTCTCTCGTCCTGCTGTTTGTGGGCGTGCCAGGCGTGGTTGGTAAACAGGTGCATTTATCGGGCCTTTTCTGGGGACTGTTTGTTTATTCCGCGTTCTTATCTGCGGCAGCCTTCTCTATTTGGTACTATCTCCTGAAATACAATAGAGCTGGTGAAGTGACAGTTTACCGTTTTATGATCCCTGTCTCTGGTTCGGTGTTGTCAGCGCTCCTGCTGCCGGACGAACGCCTTACACCTGCAGCCGTAGTTTCGCTCGCACTGGTAGCATTTGGGATCAGAGCTGTTAATCACTGGAAAACCCGCCAAACTCCTCTTGACAGAGACAAGCTCCCTGGGTAAACTAGTCTTTGTGAAATACCTAAGTGAGTAACTTAGTAATTGTCTCGAGTGAGGAGGAGTTGGGAATGAGTACAAATATGAACATGTTCTGCTTCCAGTGCCAGGAAGCAGCGGGAGGAACGGGCTGTACCATTAAAGGTGTATGTGGTAAGGATGCCGATCTGGCGAACCTGCAGGATCTTTTGATCTACGCCGTCAAAGGCATCGCCAATATTGTTGAGTCAGGCCGCAGCACCAAAGAAATCAGTCTAGAACTGCATCGGATGATGGTTGACAGCCTTTTTATGACCATTACCAATGCTAACTTTGATCATGCCGCCATAGAAAGACAGATTAGAGATGTATTGGCGGTAAGAGATGATCTGCTTGATGGAGCAGATACCGATGGCCTCCACGATGCAGCTCTATTTGCCGTTGAAACACGGGAAGAGATGGAAGAAAAGGGCCTTACTGTAGGAGTGTTAGCTACCTCTGATCCTGACATTCGTTCCCTGCGGGAATTGATTACCTACGGGCTCAAAGGTTTGGCCGCTTATCTGCACCATGCTTATGTTCTAGGTTTTGAAGATGAGGGCATTTATCGGTTCATATATAAAGCGCTGAATGCTACTTTAGATGACAGCTTGACTGTCGATGAGCTTACACAGCTTACCCTGGAGACAGGTAAGTTTGGTGTTGAGGGCATGGCTCTCCTTGATAAGGCTAACACAAAGACTTACGGTAATCCTGAGATTTCCGAGGTAAACATCGGTGTGCGGAATAACCCCGCGATTTTGATTTCCGGTCACGACCTGCGGGATCTAGAAATGCTCTTGGAGCAGACTGAAGGCACAGGGGTAGACGTTTATACCCACGGCGAAATGCTTCCGGCGCACTACTATCCAGCGTTTAAGAAATATGAGCATTTTGCAGGAAACTACGGTAACGCTTGGTGGCAGCAGGTAACCGAGTTTGAGTCTTTCAATGGCCCGATTGTGTTTACCACAAACTGCATTGTGCCCCCTCGCAGTGAAGAGGTAAGGGAACGCATCTTCACGAGTGGCGCCACAGGCTTTCCGGGCTGCAAGCATATTGAAGCCGACGAAGACGGCTGGAAGGATTTCAGCGAAGTCATTGAACTGGCAAAACAGTGCCCACCACCTGCTGAAATAGAGTCGGGCACAATTGTCGGTGGATTTGCCCATGAGCAGGTCTTCGCACTGGCAGATCAGGTTGTCGACGCGGTAAAGAGTGGTGCCATTAAGAAATTCTTCGTTATGGCAGGCTGTGATGGCCGCATGAAGAGCCGCTCGTACTACACAGAATTTGCTGAGGCTCTTCCCGAAGACACTGTTATCTTGACTGCTGGCTGCGCCAAGTACCGCTACAACAAGCTTCCCTTGGGTGATATTGGCGGAATTCCGCGGGTACTGGATGCAGGACAGTGCAATGACTCCTATTCATTAGCTCTGATTGCTTTGAAATTAAAAGAAGTCTTCGGACTCGAGGATATTAATGAGCTCCCAATTGTTTACAACATTGCCTGGTATGAGCAGAAGGCTGTTATTGTTCTACTGGCCCTCTTATATCTGGGTGTGAAAAACATCCACCTTGGCCCAACACTACCAGCTTTCCTTTCCCCTAATGTGGCCGATGTTCTTGTCAAGCAGTTTGGAATCGGAACAATCAGCACAGTTGAAGGAGACTTGGAGCTGTTTTTGGGCTAAAATAGAGATAAAGCATAAAGCGACCCCAATATGGAGGTCGCTTTTCTTCCATACTGGAAGGGGAACCCATCCCACGCGTTTAATAAAGGTGGAGGGCGTCCCCGCCACAAATGCATCAGGAGGCTGTACTGTGAATATCGATGTGATGTCTTTTAACTTGCGCTATTGGAACAAAGGAGATGGGTGTAACGCCTGGCCTAACCGCCGCAGTGCGGTGGTATCTGTGATTCAGAAGTTTGCGCCACAGGTTTTAGGAACTCAAGAAGGACTCCCGGCTATGCTTGCCGATTTAGACACTGATCTACCCGAATACAGACGAATTGGCCGTGGACGCGGTTCAGATGAAGCTGATGAATTCTGCGCCATATACTACAGATCAGATCTCCTTGAGCTTGTCGAGGAAGGCCAGTTCTGGCTCTCTTCTACTCCTGAGGTCCCCGGCAGCAGATCTTGGGACAGCTCGCTGCCTCGCATCTGCACGTGGGGCTATTTCCGCACCAAAGACGGGGGACATGAGTTTGTGATGTTCAACACTCACCTCGACCACGAAGGGGAAGATGCCCGACGCCTTGGTGCTGAATTGGTGTGGGAGAGAATGCGTCCGTTTGTGGAACGCAATTTACCCTGCGTGTTAACGGGCGATTTTAACTGCGAGCCCCCCAGTATCCCCATTCAATTTCTAAGAGAGCACCTGACTGATGCTCTACAAGAAAAGGGTGCAGGGCGTGCCACTTTCCATGGGTTTTCAGGACTAGGCGTCGGTGGTTGGATTGATTATATCTTTGTGTCTTCGAATGTAGGAGTTCTTGACGCGGAAGTCATTCGAGACAAGGTCGATGGACGTTTTCCGTCGGATCACTATCCAATTAGAGCTCGATTGCAACTGCCAGTACGATGAACAGAGGTGCAGAGATGCTTTTCACACCGTTTGAACTTAAATCAGTAACATTTCCAAACCGTATTGTGATGCCACCGATGTGCCAGTATTCGGCAGGCGAAGATGGTGTAGCCAATGAGTGGCACTTCGTCCACTACGGTACGCGAGCGGTTGGCGGAGTAGGCTGTATTATTGTGGAAGCAACTGCTGTTGAGCCTCGGGGCCGTATTTCCCGCCAGGATCTGGGCCTCTGGGATGATTCACACATTGATCCTCTGCGGCAGATGGTAGATTTCTGCCGTGCACAGGGCACAGTCATGGGAATCCAAATCGCGCACGCAGGCCGAAAAGCCTGCGGACCGGAGCTGGTGGCACCATCGGCGCTGCCAGCAGGACCAGATAAGCCAATGCCGGAGGCCCTATCTCGAGAGGAGATTGCTGCGATGGTTGAAAAATGGGCTGCCGCCGCTCGCCGGGCTGATCTAGCAGGTTTCGATGTGCTTCAGATTCATGCAGCCCACGGATATCTGATCCATGAATTTCTTTCTCCATTGAGCAATCTGCGTGATGATGAGTACGGTGGAGATTTTGCAGGCCGCCTGCGCTTTCTCTTAGAGGTCGTGGAAGCAGTGCAGAAAGAATGGCCAGAGGAGAAGCCTCTGTCTGTGCGTCTCTCCGCTGTCGATTACTTGGATGGCGGCCTCACAGTTGAGGATACCATTGCTATTGCTGCGGAGCTGAAGAAAAGAGGTGTCGATCTGATCGACGTGAGTTCAGGTGGGCTGCTGCCTACACCGATTAAGACTGGCCCAGGGTACCAGGTAACTTACGCTGAGTCAGTGCGCAGAGAAGTGGATATTCCTACGATTGCCGTCGGTTTAATTTCTCAGGTGGAATTAGCCGAGGAGATTTTGCTGAATGGCCGAGCGGATTTTGTCGCACTTGGTCGCGAGCTGCTGCGCAATCCTTATTGGCCGCTTCTGGCCATGACAGATCAAGCGAAGAAGTGGCCCGAACAGTATAGACGGGCAGCATTGAGGTAAGAGAAAGGCCCTTGTGCAGGGCCTTTTTTTAATTCTACATGAGCGGTGCAAACAGCCTCAGTATGGCAGTGCCGATGCGCTTGTAGAGACTGCGGTTTAAGTATGCGTCTAGATCAAACTCATGGCACTGGTCCAAGGTCTTGAGGAAGTCATCGCGGATTTCCTCCACGCTGCATGTATTGTACAGCCATACTCCACATTCGAAGTGCTGGTATAGGCTGCGGTAATCTAAATTGATCGTTCCCACAACTGCAAACTCGTCGTCTACCACGAAGGTCTTGCAGTGCATAAAGCCGGGAGTATACTCGTAGATTTTCACACCGGCTTCCATCAGCACTTGGTAGTACGAGCGGGAGACAGCGTGAACGTACCATTTGTCGGGGATGTGAGGTGTTACGATACGCACATCTACTCCCGACTCGGCCGCTGTACAAAGGGCGGTCTGCATAGCGCTATCCAGAATGAGATAGGGCGTATTAATGTAAATATACCGTTTTGCCCGGCCAATCATATTTAGATAGACTGTTTCGCCCACCGGGTCTTCATCGAGAGGATTATCATGATACGGCTGTACAATTCCCTTCGAAGGGGGAATCTCCGGTAACTTCTCTGGTTGAAATGCAGAAAGATCTTCATTGGTTCCCCTCAGGTAGTTCCACATGGTAAGGAACATTACAGTGAGGCTCCAGGCACCAGGGCCCTTCACCATTATGGCTGAGTCTTTCCAGTGCCCATATTTTTCATAGGCGTTAATGTATTCGTCTGCTAGATTGATTCCACCTGTAAAGGCCGTATGACCGTCAATTACAGCAATTTTGCGATGGTTACGGTTGTTTAGACGGGCGGAAAGGACCGGAATAAAGGGGTTGAATCGGCAGCATTTGATCCCCATTTTCTCGAGCTTTTTGTCATAACGATAGGGCAGCTTCATAATGCAGCCCACGTCATCGTAGATCATGCGCACATCGACACCAGCCGCGGCCTTTTCCTTAAGGATTTCGAGGATGGTGTTCCACATGATGCCTTCTTCGACAATGAAATACTCTAGGAAGATATATCGTTCGGCTTTTTTCAGTTCTTCCACAAGTGCCTCAAACTTGTCTTCTCCGAGGGGTAGATACTTGGTAAACGTGTTTTTGTAAGGTGGGCAGTGAGCATGGTGCATCAGATAGTGTACTTGCCGGGCCGCATCTGGGTTTTCTTCATTTAGTTCCTCCAGAATGGAGTCATCTGGTGGCAGTGCATCAATTAGCTGCTGCCGCATGCTGTCCATACGCTTCTTAAGATAGGTGCCCATACGGCTGCCGCCGAACATCAGATAGAAAAGTCCTCCAAAGATGGGAAATGACAAAATCAGAATGATCCAGGCGATTTTGTATCCAGCATTCCCTTTACCGTTGGCAATAGCCAGAACTGCCACAATACTGGCTGCCAATGTAATTCCATAAAACACAGAAAAATAGGCCGAGAACCGGTTGATCATGAGAATCAGGGCGGCAACTTGCATGACTATTGCCGCCGCAACTAGTACAGCACGATGAAACAGCAGGTTCAGTAGTTTTTTCATAGCGGTGCATCCATCCTTGCTATCCGTTTAGTATACGGAGAAATTCTTCGCCAGAGATTGTCTCCTTCTCCAACAGATGTCTCGCTAATTCATGCAGTTTCTCTATGTTATCCTTTAGTATAGCGATTGCCCTCTCGTGCGCTCTGTTGATGATATTCATCACTTCTTGATCGATCTGAGCAGCTGTTTCGCTGGAACAAGTCATCTGCGTGGTTCCCCCAAGATAGGGACTTGTTTCAGCTTCGAGGGCGATCATTCCGAAGCGCTCGCTCATCCCGAAGCGGGTTACCATCGCTCGTGCAATATTGGTGGCCTGTTCGATATCATTAGCTGCTCCAGTAGTTACAGTATTGAAGACTAGCTCTTCTGCTGCTCGTCCGCCTGTAAGGGTAGCTAATCGGGCGAAAGCTTCTTCCTTGGTAACGAGATAGCGATCACTTTCATCGATCTGTAGGGTGTAGCCCAGGGCTCCCGAAGTACGGGGCACTATGGTGATTTTATGCACTGGAGCCTGATCACCTTGTTTTGCCGCCACAATGGCATGCCCAATCTCATGGTAGGCGACCATTTCTCGTTCTCTAGGTGATAGAGTAGTATTCTTGCGTTCGTAACCTGCCAGTACAACTTCCACGCTTTCTTCTAAGTCAATCTGCCGAACAGCACTGCGTCCTTGACGCACTGCACGCAGCGCCGCTTCATTGATGATGTTTGCTAGGTCGGCTCCGGAAGCTCCTGCTGTCGCGCGCGCGATGGGAGCAAAGTCGATCGGGCCTTCTGTCTTGATCTTCTTTGCATGGACCTTCAAAATTGCAATCCGGCCGGCAAGGTCAGGCAATTCCACTGGAATACGCCGGTCAAATCTACCGGGTCTGAGGAGTGCGGGATCGAGTGACTCGGGCCGGTTGGTAGCAGCCAGGAGTACAACACCTTTGCGGCTGTCGAAGCCGTCCATTTCAGTTAAGAGCTGGTTTAGTGTCTGCTCCCGTTCATCGTGGCCGCCTAGGCCTCCGTCGCCGCGCTTTTTCCCGATCGTATCAATTTCATCGATAAACACTATGCACGGTGCTTTTTCCTCAGCCTGTTTAAATAGATCCCGTACTTTTGCGGCTCCCAAACCAACAAACATCTCTACGAACTCAGAGCCGGAAATGGAGAAGAAAGGGACATTTGCCTCACCGGCAACAGCTTTGGCGAGCAGGGTCTTACCGGTACCGGGAGGGCCTACGAGGAGTGCTCCTTTAGGCAGGACCGCTCCGATCTCTGCGTAACGTTCGGGATTATGCAGGAAATCTACGATTTCGGTGAGTGCTTCCTTCGCCTCATCTTGACCAGCAACATCATCGAAGGTGATGCCTGTTTCTGCTTTCACGTAGACGCGTGCGTTGCTTTTACCAAAAGCCAGGGCATTGCCCATCCGACTTCGCATCTGCCGCTGAAAGAGCTGACCGAGTCCCACAAAGATGAGTACGGGAACAATCCAGCTCAGCAAAAAGCTGATCAGGGGTGAACTTGGATGCGGGAGTACCTTCGAGAAGCGGATGCTGCTGTCGCTAGCAAGCAGCCTGTTGACGAGGTCCGGGTCATCCATCGCTCCAGTGACGTATGTCTGCTCAAACCCTCTTTCGTCCCGCGCGGTAAATACTATCCGCTCACCACTCGTATCAATTTCTACCTGCTGAACAGAGCCTGATTCTACCATTTTTAGAAAGGTGGAATATTCGACTTCGACAAGACGTGCTCGCATCAACATCGGAAAAACAAATGCGTTAAACAGCAGAATCAGGATGAGAGAAACGATGTAGTAGAATATTAAAGGTTTCCTTGCGTTAGGGGTTTCTTCCATACGGCTGCCTCCTTTTCACTGTGATTGTTCAAGCATAGCTTTGAGAATTTCTCTGATTTTCTCATGACCTGCGTAGATGAGTTCAAAATCTTCTTTAGGCCAATTACTAATTACTTCTTCATAACGAGATGCAATATCCTTTTCTAGCTGAGTCAGAATTCTGCGCCCGTCATCGGTTAGAGAAATGAATACGACTCGTTCGTCGTGGCGGGCACGTTCTCGATTAACATAGCCCAGCTGTTCAAGCTTCTTACACATCGTAGATACATTACCGCTGCCGGTACCGAGGTGTTCGCCTAAATCGCCGACAGTTATCTCACCTTCCGCTTGTATCTCCAGCAGAATCCTTGCCTGAAGCATGGTCAGGCCTAAATCTTCGACCATGGGACGAAACAGGCAGTCCAGGCTTGTACGAAGAAAGCGGACGTAATCCCAAAGGGCATCGCGAAATTCAATGAGCTCCATATTTTCCTCCAATAATATTTATGATACAGAAATAATGTATCACAGAGACATCCGTTGTCAAGCGTTTTATATTTTGGAGGAAATTTATCAAGACCGTAGAAATACCCATAAAAGAAGTTTGATACTTATAATTAAGGGGGCGTACAGATGAGGTGGAATATCGGGATTGTGCTGGGAATTTGCCTGTTGGTTGGGCTTGTTCTACTTCCTTATCAGGCTGCGGCCGAAACGGAGAAGCCGCTGGTACCGAACTTCACACTGATGTCCAACCGTGGTGAACCAGTCTCTCTCTCTGACTATGCAGGTAAGGTAGTGGTCCTGAACTTCTGGGCAAGCTGGTGTCCACCCTGCCGGGCTGAAATGCCTGATTTCCAGAGACTCCATGAGGAGCTGGAGGAAACGGGTGAGGCAGTGCTTCTAATGCTGAACCAGATCGATGGGTTCAGGGAAACCGTCGCCAGCGGCGAGAAGTATCTGACGGACAACGGCTTTACATTCCTCAACTTGCATGATGATGGAACGGTAGGGGGACGGATATTCGGGCTTCCCGGAATTCCCGTGACCGTTGTAATTGATCCTGATGGTTATATGGATAACTACATCATCGGCCCCGCTAGTTATGCTGCGGTTAAGCACTTGATTGAGGAGGCAAAATAATGTTTGCACAGGCACTACCTGAGGTGACTCCAGCCTTATTCGGCCTGATCTTTGTCGAAGGCCTCTTGGCCTTCCTATCGCCGTGCATTCTACCTCTTCTGCCAGTCTACTTGATGTACCTGGCTGGCAGCGATCCAGAGACGGTAGACCGAAGCCGCTTGTTTCGGAATGTAGTAGGCTTTGTGCTGGGATTTACCGTAGTGTTTGTGCTTCTTGGAGCTACGGCCTCTACGATAGGCAGCCTGTTGGTTGAGTACCGACAGGCACTGATCAGGGTCAGCGGTATTGTAGTCATTCTCTTTGGCCTCAATTTCTTAGGGCTGATCCGAATTGGATTGTTAAACCGCAGCAGCAGTGTGCAGGCCAAGACCTCCGATTTAGGTTTTGTGTCTAGCTTAGTCTTTGGAGGAGCCTTCTCAGTGGCATGGACACCATGTCTCGGGGCGTTTTTGGGAACCGCACTGCTGCTGGCATCTCACACGCAGACACTGCGTGCGGGCATGGCGCTCCTGTTTGTTTTTGGAATAGGGCTAGGTATACCTTTCATTTTGACGGCTCTTCTGTGGCATAAGCTGCAGGGCGTATTGGGTTTTATCAAGCAGAATCTTAAGTACATCCAGCGCATCTCAGGTGGACTGCTGGTGCTGATCGGTGTTTTAATGCTCACTGGTCACTTCCAGTACTTTTTGGGACTGCTTAATTGAGCTGAGAGCGCTTGGGAAAGGAGTTTACAACTTGCAGAAATACGATGCGGCCATCATTGGGGCGGGTATAGTGGGAACGGCAGTTGCCCGCTGGCTCAGCCGCTATGATCTCAATGTCGCTCTTATAGATAAAGGTAATGATGTATCCATGGGGGCCACGAAAGCCAACAGTGCAATTGTGCACGGAGGTTATGCTGAGAGTGGTGCGACTCTGCGCGGGAGGCTTTGTTATCCGGGCAGGCTGCAGTTTAAGAGACTTAATGAGGAGCTCAACTTCGGATTTGACGAAACCGGTTCCTTAGTGGTTACGATGGAAGATGACCCTGCTCCGCTGCAGCGCCTCTTGGAACAGGGGAGAGCAAATGGTTTAGATGACTTGGAGATCATTGGCCAGGACAGGCTGCGGGAGATGGAACCAGCTCTTAATCCTGATCTAAAATGGGCACTTTACTGCCGAGGAGCAGGGATTTGCTCTCCATATGAAATGGCAATTGCGCTTGCTGAAAATGCAATCGCCAACGGGGTCACTCTTCTCCTCGAACACGAGGTTGTCGGAATCCAGAAAGAGCAGCAGGATTTCATTATCGAGACGAATCAGGGTGAAATTCGGAGTCGGTTCGTGATTAATACGGCAGGGGTTTATGCAGACCAAATCGCTCGCATGGTGGGAATCGATGACTTTGAAATCCTTCCGCGCAGCGGTCAGTACCTTCTCTTCGTTCGGGGAAGTGGGAAACCGATCAATTCAGTGATTTTTCAGCTACCAACCGATAAGGGGAAAGGTGTTGTTCTTACATCGACCTATTATGGCAATTTGATGATTGGGCCTGATGCGAGCGACGAATCGTCTAAAGAGGATACCTCAACTGATGTGGCGCGGATTGCGGCCATTTACCACCAGTGCCGTGAGCTGTACGACAAGATTGATCCCCGTCAGTTCATCAGAAGCTTCACCGGCATTAGAGCCCGAAGTTCGACGAACGATTTTATCATCGAAGAGAGTAGGGTGTCTGGCTTTGTAAACGTGGCAGGCATCCAGTCACCAGGACTGACGGCAGCGCCTGCCATCGCTGATATGGTGATGGACATTTTGGAGAAGGCCGGTCTTAAACTGGTAGAAAAGACCGATTTCGATCCCTACAGACCGCCGATTATACAGAGGAAAGAACTGCGGCCCCGCAGTGAAATAGAGCCTCTGCTCCATATCCCGTCGTCACCGGAGAAGGTTATCTGCCGCTGTGAACAGGTAACTGAGGGTGAGATCGTGGATGCCCTGCACCGGGGGATTAAGCTGAAGACCATCGATGCCGTTAAGCGCCGCACGCGGGCTTCGATGGGCTGGTGCCAGGGAGGCTTCTGCCGCAGTCGGATTGCGGAAGTGATGGAAAGGGAGTATGGCGAACCAATTGATCCTTCCTTTGACATTGAACACAGCGGCGTCAGCCGGGTGGAAAGATCAGAACTAATCGAGTTTCTTAACTCTCAGGAATAATATAAGCAGGACAAAAAACGAGCCCTCCGCTGCAGAAGCTGGAGGGCTCGGAATCTCACTAGAGTGGTTCAAACCGAGCGGTGAAGAAGCGTAGGACCGGTGGTTCATAGACCATGCGCAGTCCCTTAGTCTTGTCTCTCTCTTTGTACAGGTCAATTACCGCATCGGCTACTACATCGAGATGTGCGTAGGTATAAACGCGCCGCGGGATGGTGAGCCGCACAAGTTCAAGCTTGGGATAGTGATGGTTCCCGTCTTTGTCCCTTCCGGCAGAGACGATTCCCCGTTCCATGCTGCGCACGCCTGACTTTACGTATAACTCGGCAGCGAGTCTTTGGGCAGGGAACTGGTCCTGCGGGATATGGGGGTAGAACTTCCGGGCATCAATGAAGACGGCATGGCCTCCAGCAGGGCGGACAATGGGTATGCCCGCTTGATCCAGTCTATCCCACAGATACTGTACTTGGCTGAGGCGGTGCATTAAGAAATCATAATCGGCTGCTTCGTACAAGCCTCTAGCCAGAGCTTCCATATCGCGGCCGGCCATTCCACCGTAGGAAGGCATTCCTTCGTAGACAACCACGAGACTCGTGGCTTTTTGGTACAGCTCTGGGTCGTTTAGGGCCAAAAATCCGCCGATGTTTACTATCCCGTCCTTCTTACCTGACATGGTGCAGCCATCGGCGTAGCTGAACATTTCTCGCAGAATATCAGGGATACTTTTGTGTTCGTAGCCCGGTTCCCGCTGTTTGATAAAACAAGCATTTTCGGCACAGCGGGTAGCATCCATAAATACCTTGATGCCGTGACTGTGGGCTACCTCAGATACTTCCCTAATATTTGCCATAGAAACCGGCTGACCACCAGCCATATTAACCGTTACAGCGAGGGAAACGTATGGAATCCGCTCAGCACCGACTTCATCGATCAGCTTCTTGAGTTTCTCGATATCGACATTTCCTTTGAACGGGAGCTCCGCTTCAGAATCATGTGCTTCATCAATAATGATATCAACAAAGGTGGCTCCATTCAGTTCTTGGTGCGCTCGTGTGGTGGTAAAATACATATTGCCAGGCACATAATCTCCTGGTTTAATCATGATTTGGGAGAGGATGTTTTCGGCACCCCTGCCTTGATGGGTAGGGACCACATATTTAAAGCCATAAAGATTTTGGACCGCTGCCAGCAGATTCTTGAAGTTCTTTGAACCGGCATAGGCTTCATCGCCCAGCATCAAGCCTGACCATTGATTGTCACTCATGGCATTGGTGCCGCTGTCCGTCAAAAGGTCGATGTAGACATCCTCTGAATCAAGCAGGAAGGTGTTGTATCCAGCTTTCTTGATGGCTTCTTCCCGCTGCTCCCTGGTCGTCATCTTGATTGGCTCGACCATTTTGATGCGGTACGGTTCCGCCATGTATTTTTTCTCCACGCCGACACACCCCTTATGTTAATGGTCTGTTTATATTATAAACCTATGTTTAACTAGTTTCCAGGGGTAGGTTAGGGATGTCGACATTTTTGTTCACAAAGAAGGCTGCTACGCCTCCCAGACCGATATGGCAGCCAAGGACACTGCCGATGGTGTTCACGATGAAGTTCTTATAACCGAGAGCGTTCTCCAACATATCCTGAAGTTTTTCAGCTGTTTCTCCGTCAGCAGCGTGGGTGATCCCAATCAACTGTTCGACATGCCCAAGGGACCGCTCTTTGACAACCTCTACAATGCGCTTAAGTGCGGCGGTCTTGCCCCGGGCTTTCTGAAGTAATAGCATTTGACCGTCGAGCACGTGGAGTATGGGTTTGACCTTGAGTACACTGCCCATCACTGCACTGGCCCAGCCAATGCGGCCGCCGCGATGCAGATGGCCTAAGTCGTCAACAGTAAAAATATGTTCCACATTATTGTTTGAACGGCGCCTTACTCTTTCGATCACTTCGTCGTATTCAGCACCGGCAGCTCCGAGCTGCGCGGCTTCCAGAGCAATTAGGCCTTGTGCAAGAGAGCCACCAAGGGAGTCGCAGATTGTGAGCTGGAAATTGGGATAGCGTTTCTTCACCTCTTCAGCGACCATGCGGGCAGTGTTATACGTGCCGGAGAGCTTGGAGGAAAAAGCTACGTAGATGCAGCGGATACCTTTTTCAGCATATTTGGTGAAGGTTTCCCAGAAGAACTTAGCCGGAACCTGGCTCGTGGTTGGTTTCTTGCCTTCTCGCAGGGCTTGAAAGACATCATCAGGTTGAATGGTCTTTCCATCGATAAATTCCCTGCCATCGATATGTACGATAAATGGTACTATATCAATATTGTGATCGTCGGCCACATGTTGGGGGAGATCACATGCGCTGTCTGTTATCACCTGCAGCATTTCTTCACCTCTCTAGTTAGTTCTTACCACACATACTTCTTTACTTGAAGAAGGAACCCTTTTAGTTGTGTCGCTGGGATGGGAATGATAGAATAAAATCATCAAAACAGATATGCGAGGTCATGCGATGTATAACGAATTAAGAGAAGCAATTGCAACGCGCATTAATGAGCTGCGTTTTGAGAAAGTGCATCTGCGCCCTTACATCGAGTCTGACCGCATTAGGGAAGAGGTCTTAGACCGAGCAATCGATGAACTTACATGGGTGCTTAATTTATTGACAGAAATGGAGGAAAGCATGTGAAGCGTCTGGCATTAGTTGGTCTGCTGTTCTTAGTCTTGTTCAGCGCAGTGGGTGTGGTCCACGGGTCTGAAGTCTATGAGGGCCGATTCATCATTTACCTCGGTGGTCAAGAAATCGGAGCTGAGGAGTTCACCATCTCTGATGGAAGCATCGCTACCAGCGGCTCCTTGACCGTAATGGGCCAGACTATCCAGCTGAACTCTGAACTAAAAGATGATTCGTATGTTTTGAACCAGATGGGAATCTCTGTCAAAGGGTCCTTTAAGGACGGTGAATTCCAAGCTGAGGCCGGTCCCGTTCGGCTCACTTATGAGATCGGTGATCCGTACGTTGTTCTCGATAATAATGTGTTTGCCCAGTATCAGCAAGTAGTTGACTTGGCCTTGGCCGGAGTAGAAGACGTAACAATAGTATCTCCTCTTCTGGTGCTGATGAGCCAAGACCCTGTCATGCCAGGGCAGATTCTGCAGGTGGGCGAGTCACTCTATCATGTTGACGGAGATACCGTGCTGCTTGAAGAATCAGGTATTATTTTCGATGGCGTTGTGTATATCAAGCTTTTATCCCACGACGGGAAACTAGTTGTAGTGGATGTGCCTGCTCAGGGCGCTCAGGCTGTTCATGAGAATTATATTGACTTGACACCAGCCCAAGCTGAAACCGATGGAAAGCAGGCAGGCTACAGCGAGGATTTCCAGGTATCATCAGGGGAAGTAACCTTAGCCGGTACGCTCACATTGCCCGAAGGAGATGGGCCCTTCCCAGCTGTTCTGCTCAACTCAGGTTCGGGGCCGCAGGACAGAGACGGTAATACGCCGCCTGAGTTCATGACAGATATGTTTAAGTTGATGGCTGAGTATTTCAGCGGCCTAGGTGTGGCAGTCCTGCGCTATGACGAGCGGGGAGTAGGTGAAAGCACCGGAGATTACAACGCTGCAACTCTGCAGGACTTGGTGGATGATGTGCGGGCACTGATTGCTTACCTGAAGAACCATCCTAAGATCGATAGTGAGCGCATTGTTATGCTGGGTCACAGTGAAGGTGCAGTGATTGCTCCTATCATTGCAGGAGAGGACACAGAACTGGCGGGCATTGTGCTCTTAGCTGGGCCAAGCACACCGCTCGATGAAATATTAATCGAGCAGCTGGAGTATCAGGCCAGTCTAGATATTCTTTCTGAGGTTGAACGCCAATCCATCCGGTCGTTACAGCCTATGATCCAGCAGTTGATTGACGATGCGGCAGCAGGGAAGGAGGCAAGCGTCCTGCCTTACAACCTCGACTGGCTCCGGCAGCACATGGCACATGATCCCCTTGAGGCTGTCAAACTCGTTGAACAGCCGGTACTGATCATCCATGGCGATGCCGACCTGAAGGTTCTGCCTTATCACGCAGAGGCTTTAGCTGATGCACTTCGTGAGGCAGGCAACGAGCGTGTAGAAGTCCATATGCTGCCCAAGACAACCCACTATTTTACGCTCTTTCCGTTAGACAATCCAGAATATGATCCAACAAATCCATGGAAGCTAGAACCGAGTTTGTTCGAGCTAATTGGAAACTGGCTGCAGGCTACTGTGCTAGACTGACCAACTGCAGCTTAGCTTGTCTGCGAAACTCACTGGGGGTGACCCCGGTGAGTTTTTTAAATACCCTGCCATAGTAACTTTGGCTGGCAAAACCGTGCTGTAGAGCGATGTTGAGTATGGGTTCATCGGTTTCCCGCAGAGCCTGCTTGCTCGTTTCAACCCGGAAGCGGTTGACGAACTCAGTAAATGTCTCTCCCATCTCATTTCGAAAGACGTTTGCCAGATAGCACTTGTTTATCCCTAAGTGCTCCGCTATATCCTCTAGAGAGAGTGTTTCGCTGTAGTGTTGATGAACGTAGCGTACTGCGCGCCGAACATGCAGGTTTGCAGGGAACTGCAGAGATCTGCTCAGGCCAGTTCCTTCAATATTGCGGAGTAGATCGACGAGGAAATGAACACAGGTCTGCAGTTGGGACTTTGAGAAAGGGCCAATGATGTACATGCCCTGCCTAAAAGATTTTTCTACTAAGGGAACCGCAATCACCTGTAGATCATTACTTCCTTCTATGGGAAGCGCAATATGATCAACTCGCAGTTTTGTGCTCGCTGATATTTCTATAATCTGTACAGGAATCTTCTGCAGGGCATTTACAGCTAGGGCATGCGGCAGACTTTCGCCTGCATAGGCGGTGAGGCTACCGTGACCCGTGATGGCTGCAGCAGGCAGTGACGTACATGCTGTAAATGTCTCCACAGTTTCTTTAATGTGTTTGCTGATTTCCGGTGCCATCATAAGTAAGCCCTCCAAGAGATCTAAATATTGTGCGAATCAGTTCAACTTAATGCAAGACATTTCCACCCAATCATGCTATGATAAACAGGTGAAACTGAGAGTCATTCTCATACCATCTCGATCTTAGCAAAGGGGAAGGGGGACTGTCAAATCACTTCTATCTTAAAAACTTCAGGTTTATTGGCAGCACTAATCATACTCAGCTTTATATCCTTAATTGTCGGAGTATCTAATTTCAGCTTAGCTGAGCTCTTGGCCGGCAATGATCTTGTGGCCCAGATATTGATCATCAGCCGCATCCCCCGGATGGCTGCAGTGGTACTGACCGGGATAGGTATGAGTATCAGTGGTCTAATAATGCAGCAGCTGAGCCGCAATCGCTTTGTTTCGCCTACAACCGCTGGCACAGCCGATTTTGCCCGCTTAGGTGTACTCGTTTCACTAATGCTTATTCCCCAAGCTAGTTCCTTCGGGAAAATGGTGATTGTTTTTGCCTTCGCTATGTTCGGCGCATTCTTATTCCTCGGCATCTTGCAGCGTTTGAGAATGAAAGATGCTATTTTTGTGCCATTAATCGGCTTGATGCTTGGCAGTGTGGTTAACGCGGCGACCACTCTGATTGCGTACCGTTTTGATCTTGTCCAGAGTGTTTCCACATGGCTCATGGGCAACTTCGCCATGGTGACGCAGGGACGTTATGAACTTCTATATCTTGTGATTCCCTTAGTGGTCATTGCCTTCTTGTGGGCGGACAAGTTCACCATTGCTGGTATGGGCAAAGATCATGCTGTCAACCTAGGTCTCAATTATGATTTGGTTATGTATGTGGGTCTGAGCATCACAGCAGGGATTACCGCCGTCGTTGTAGCTTCGGTAGGGCGCATTCCCTTCTTGGGATTGATTATTCCCAACATCATTACTCTCCGCAAAGGCGACCATCTGCGGACTACTTTTGTCTCTACCGGTCTATTTGGAGCTGTTTTCCTCTTAGCGGCTGATATCATCGGCCGGATTGTGATTGCACCTTATGAAATACCAATTGGTTTGACGGTGGGTGTCACCGGAAGCCTCATCTTCCTCTATCTCCTGCTGGGGAGGGGGAACCGATGAGTGATAAAAGGAAACTCGTGATTTTATGTGTCATCGGCGCAGTACTGGCTGTACTTATGCTCGGCTTAGGGCTGAACTCTTTTATTTTCAGGTATGCTTTGAGCAGGCGGATTCCGCGCCTGGCTGCAATCGTGCTGACCGGCTGCGCTGTTGCGGCATCTACTGTTGTTTTCCAAACAATTACTCATAACCGGATTCTGACGCCGAGCATTATGGGTCTCGATTCGTTGTATCTATTCATCCAAACGTCCACAGTGTTTGTGCTCGGTTCGCAGAGTCAGTTCATGACAAATACTGTGCTGAATTTCGTGGTCTCCGGAGGTTTGATGATTGGCGGTACGCTGCTTCTGTTCCGCTTCCTTCTGCGAAGCGACGAGGGAGCGAACTTGTTCCAGCTTCTGCTCGTAGGAGTGATCATGGGTACTTTGTTTGACAGTGGTGCTTCATTTATGCAGATGGTCATTGACCCAAATGAGTTCCAGGCTGTACAGAACCGCATGTTTGCCAGTTTCAACAACATCCAGACGAATGTGTTGGTCCCGGCAGCGGCTATTTTAGTTGTTACCTTGATTTACATCATCAGACAAGCCCATATTCTTGACGTATTGGCCTTAGGCAGGGAACATGCAGTAAATCTAGGTGTTCCCTATGACAAGGTTACGGTCAAGCTGCTGGCAGCGGTATCTGTCTTGGTCGCGACATCGACAGCCCTGGTCGGTCCTGTGACGTTTCTGGGGCTTTTGATTGCGAATCTAGCTCGGGAGATGCTGAGCGGTTATGAACATCGGTGGCTTCTTCCTGCAGCGGGCCTGTTGGGAGTGATCGCTTTGATTGGCGGCCAGCTCGCGGCAGCGCACTTGTTTAATCTGTCAGCACCGATTAGTGTGATTATTAACTTCATTGGCGGTATTTACTTTATCAGCTTGCTCTTGAGGGCACGCACCGCTGATTAACATATGGAGGAGTTGTGTACATGCTGAGTGTGCGAAATGTGGTGAAAAGGTATGGACAGGTAACTGTTCTTGATAATGTGTCGCTCGATATACCTAAGGGCAAGATTACGTCTCTTATTGGGCCTAATGGGGCCGGCAAGAGTACTCTGCTGTCCATCATGAGCCGGCTGATACCGAAGGATGGTGGGGAGGTGTATATCGAGGGGAAAGAAATCGGGCAGTGGAAGAGCAGCGACTTGGCAAGGAAATTAGCAGTTCTCAAGCAGTCTAACCACACCAACCTGCGCCTGACAGTGCGTCAGCTGGTCAATTTTGGCCGCTTCCCTTACTCACAAGGGAATTTGAGTAAGGCCGATGAGGAGATCGTTGACCAGGCTCTCGAGTACTTACAGCTGGACTGTATCGAGAACAAGTATTTGCACCAGCTCTCCGGAGGCCAGCGTCAGCGGGCATATATCGCCATGGTTGTCGCTCAGGACACAGAGTATGTGCTGCTTGATGAGCCGCTGAACAACCTTGACATGCGCCATTCTGTAGAGATCATGAAGACTCTTCAGAGTTTGGTGGAAGATCTGAAGAAGACCGTGGTCATCGTACTGCACGACATAAATTTCGCTTCTTGCTATTCTGATTATATTGTTGCGATGGACAACGGCCGCATTGTTAACAAGGGCTGCACCGAAGAGATTATCTGCGGTGATGTGCTCGGCCCTTTATATGATATGGATTTTCAAATTGAGCAAATCAACAATAACAAGATCTGCATCTATTACTAGACTCTCGCGAGGTGGATCTCCATGCTAAAGAAACTGAGCTTAGTTTTAACCCTGGTATTATCCTTTATGGTACTTGTACCCGCAGTATCTGCACAGGAAACAGTACACATTGTACATGAACTTGGTGAAGCGGTTGTATCAAAGAATCCTGAAACAGTTGTAGTATTTGACTACGCAGCGCTGGATATCTTAGAAGAGCTTGGTGTTGAACCGGCTGGTGTGGTGAAGTCTTCGCTGCCACCATACCTGGCTCACTACAAAGATGATATGTATGCGGATATTGGTACGCTATTTGAGCCTAACTTCGAGCGGATTTACTCGCTCCAGCCAGACGTAATTCTGATCTCTAGCCGCCAAGCGGATGTGTATCCAGAACTGGCGCGGATCGCGCCAACGGTGTACCTGACCATCGACACAAGTGACTATTGGGGATCCTTTACTAACAACGTGCGCACAATTGCGGGTATCTTCGATAAAGAAGACGAAGTAGAACCAATTTTGGGTGAACTGGCCGATGATTTTGCCCGGGTAAACAAGCTGGCTTCTGAAAGCGGCCTGAGAACCCTAATTCTGATGGCCAACGATGGTGCTATGAGCGTCTATGGTCCTGGCTCTCGTTTCGGAATAATCCACAACGAGTTTGGTTTTTTACCTGCAGATACAAAGATTGAAAGTGCCAACCACGGACAGAGTATTTCGTTCGAATACCTGCTTCAGGTTAACCCTGATGTGATTCTAGTGATCGACCGGGCAGCTACCGTGGGAGGAAGCATTACTGCAGAACAGGTGTTGGACAATCCTCTAGTGAAAATGACTGCAGCTGCGAGACAAGATCAGATTTATTACCTCAGCTCCCAAGTATGGTACACCGCCAGCGGTGGTCTGCAGGCCACGCGAATTATGGTGGATGATGTACTAAAGGTCTTTGCAGCTGAATAAGGCACACAAAAAAGCTGCTGGGTGATTTCCCAGCAGCCATTTTTTGTCTTAGTTTTACTTATTGACGAACTACGTTAGCAGCCTGTGGGCCGCGGTCGCCTTCAACAATATCAAAAGTTACGGTTTCGCCTTCTTCGAGTGTCCGGAATCCGTTACCCTGAATAGCGGAGAAGTGTACGAAAACGTCACCAGTCTCACACTCGATAAAACCATAACCCTTTTCTGCGTTGAACCATTTTACTTTGCCAGTCATCTGATGGCCTCCTAAATAAATACTAGCCAAAACCTAAACTTCGCAAACAATCTAAACCTTGCTTGGGCAAACCTGCGTCAGAGGCCACAGATGTTCGCTCCATTTAAATCTTAACCATGCTCAGTCTATCACATACTTCCAGCACTGTCAAACAATTTTCGAACTAAAGTTAGGATCTTTTTTGCCGATATAGGATTATGGAAACCCACGGAA
>CALKAR010000206.1 GCA_937988745.1 uncultured Peptococcaceae bacterium | reverse complement strand
ATCAGAGCTTAAAAGAATACAAAAGCGCAAGGAGACGCAAAGAGAGCTGGCAGCTCTTTACGAAAAATCTGAGCATGTGCTTTTGATTCACTACTCATGCGAATCCTTTTATGACATTAAAGATGGCCGTACGCCGCGAGTTACATCAATTGCATTAAGGAATTTGAAGACGGCGCAGACGGAGAGCTTTTCAATTCATAAAATTGCTGAGCGAAGGCACGTTCCTATAGCTGAAATACCGAGCAAATATGATGAGCTCGAAAAGGAAATGCTTTCCGATTTTTTCGAGTACCTTAAGTATCGCCAGACGTTCCACTTCATACATTGGAATATGCGCGATGGGAATTATGGTTTCTCAGCTATTGAGCACAGATTTCAAGTTCTTGGCGGTGAGCCGTATATAGTTCCAGACGATAAAAAGTTTGATCTGGCTAGGGCTCTAGTGGCACTTTTCGGGCGCCAATATGTAAGTCATGGAGAATCGGGTCGTTTTCATGCGCTTATTCAGTTAAATCATATGACTGATAAAAGCGCCCTGACCGGAAAGGAAGAGGCGGACGCATTTGAATCTGGTGACTACATTAAGCTTCATCAGTCCACGTTGAGAAAGGTTGATTGTATGTCCAATATAGTTGAGCGCACTGTTGACGGCTCTTTGGTGACAAACGCCACTTGGCGAGATAAGTATGGTGCACATCCAAAAGCAATAATCGAATATGTCAAACAACACTGGCTATGGTCAATCGTTGTTATGATCGGCATTGTAACAGGCATCATAGGCCGTGTCGCAGGGTGGTTCTAACAATGCAATTAAATTCGCTCCCTACGGTCGCCGGACGCTCGTTCCTCGCGCCGTTTATTGCGGGCGTTAGGCATTTCAAATGACCATTGAGATCCTGAAGTTCATAGCCCAAGCTGCAATTGCAGTTATCGGCGCATTTCTAGCAGCACATTTATCAATGCGCCGATTTCGCGCCGAAAAATGGTGGGAGCGGAAATCCCATGCATATAGTGAGCTTGTTGAGGCGCTTCATCACATGAAATGGTACCCAAGCGAATACATTGACGCCACTATTGAGCACCGAGACATTCCTGAAGAAGAAACAGCCGACTACTGGAAAAAGTACAAAGAGGCACGACGTAGTGTCTGGAAAATCGCGGACTCAGCGTCATTCCTCGTTTCCCCAAAAGTAAATGAAGCAATTATTGAAATGGAGCGGGGAATTGGGGAGGCGCGAACCTCTGACTCGTCGTTTGAGCACGCCGAGCAGGAATACGCTGCAATTCAGAAGTGCTTAGAAAAAATTAAAGAGCTAGCCCGCCAAGAGTTAGGCGTTAAAAATGCCTAACAAAAGATTGCTCATGTCGGGGGCTTGGTTTTTGTTGGTGTAGGAGCTTACATTTTCCAAGTTCCCCGGCACCTTTTCCAGCCGGTCAGATTTTTTCTACACCCTCAAATGCGAAGAGCCGCATAAAAAAGCCTGCATGATGACAGGCAGGCTTTTGTGGTTTAGCTGAACAGGGTCAGCTTGCGGACAGTCCTCAATAGGGCTGATATTCTTGCGGTATGGTTAAGCTGCTTTTCCGTCAGCCTTGTCTTCGGAATCATCGTCATCCGGTAGCGAATTGGCATATAGCCAAGCTCCACCGGCCATTAAGCAAGCAAGGCTGATGTAGATGGCAATGCTGCCAAAAACAAACATATTGCTAGACATGAATTATTCCTCCGTCAGCAAGTGAGGCAGGGTGTTCATCAGAAATGATAGCACGAGCCCAAGCAATGACATGGCAATCAGGGCCGTATTCTGGGCGATCTTCTCATTCCCCATCATCAGTGCTGACACAATACCTGAAGCCAGCAGTGACATTGAAACTCCCATCACGAAATGGTCAAACCACACGTGGATTGACCTCTGTATTTTCTGTTTTTTACTCATACGTTCTCCCAAAAAACACGGAAAAACGCATGTCCCTTGTGGAGAACGGTTTCTCCGCAAGGATGGATAGGTGGACACCAGCTCAAATGAACGCCACTTGTTTCGTGGTGTACCGAGGCTTTGGGCGTGTGCCAGACAACGACCAACGATACACCCGTTCAGTATAACAAAGGGCGGACAGCCCGTATTGCAGGCACAAAAAAACCGGCATGAGCCGGTTTTTCTGAGGTTGGTTAGTATTCAGACGGAAGCATTACCGTTGTGTGGCTTCTGTCCCATTC
>CALKAR010000205.1 GCA_937988745.1 uncultured Peptococcaceae bacterium | reverse complement strand
GCGTACCACCTTCATAAGTATTGATGGTGTTTGCGAAGGTATGCGTGGATTCCTTGTAGCCCTGGTTCCACTGCATGGCGACCTCTACCTCATGGTCATTGCCCTTAACATCGAAGGCAACCACGGTTGGGTGGATCGCGGACTTGGTCTTGTTGAGGTACTTAACGTAATCAACCAGGCCATCTGGATAGTGGTAAGTGACTTTCTTTTGCAGCTTCTTTGATGAATCTTCAGTCTTTGCTGGCGCAGGGGTATCCGCGCCTTCTTCTTCAAAGTCATCAACGTCTTCATCATCAAAAGAAGTGCTGTCGAGCTGCTTTTCGCCGGATTCTGCATCCGCGATAGCTTCAAGATCGAGCTGTTCTTTGGTCACTCGCTCATCGCTCCGCCCTTATTAAGGAAGGCCATCTCCTGCAGACGGCGCGCGATGGTGTCATAGTCATACTCGGTGGTTTCAAAGATCTCTGGATCTGCCCAGAACCGAATCTTGGTACCAGTACCGCGGGCATTGCCGCCTTCTTTGAGTTCTTCCGGAACAGCGTTGTTGAACTCCTGGTACCAGTGCTTACCATCAGTCTTGATTTCTGCTTCCACGCGCGTAGACAGCGCGTTCACCACAGAAATACCAACACCGTGCAGACCACCAGAGATAGCATAAGAGTCCGAGTCGAACTTACCGCCAGCGTGTAGCTGCGTCATTACAACCTGGACCGTCGGCGCACCTGAGGCGTGCATGCCGACGGGGATACCACGGCCATCATCTGTAACTTCCACTCCGCCGTCTGCCATGAGGCGAACAATGACTTTGGAGGCATGGCCCGCCATGGCCTCATCGACCGAGTTGTCAACGACCTCCCAGATCAGGTGGTGCAAACCACGAGGACCGGTGGAGCCGATATACATACCTGGACGCTTACGGACGGCCTCTAAGCCCTCCAGGATCGTAATTGACCCAGCGTTATATTCCGGTTGGGTAGCCACGAAACCGTGTACTCCTTTATTCCAAATTTATACGGTGGCAAAGGCGCCATCATAGAAATCAATAATGCGATAAACCCTTAAAACTAAGGGTGAACTAAACAAGGCAGCTGAACTTAGCGTCTGTGTAGTTCTAAGACTTTATCCATTCTACACTGTGTCCCCCTACCTAGGCAGACTCCACTTCGCCCAAACGCTAAAATATGCGTTAATTTTTACCTTTGCTGAGCGTCCAACGCCCTCAGCGAAATAGAAGCCGCTGAGAACAAGCAGGTTAACAGGGTTTTAGATCGAGATTGATAATTTAACCGTATGTATCCTTCGAGCCCTGCGGTTTTACCCACATTGGCCCTTCATAGTTCTTATGTTGTTTAGGGCCGGAAATTTTCAGTTGATAAATGACATTTGGGCCAACTTGTTCCGAGATTCGCTGCAGGATCTGCCGTTGTAAATAACGCAGTTGCGTACCCCAATTGGAGTTATCGCAGGCAACATAGATAATGCCATTTTCAATCCGATCAGGATGCGTATGTTGCGCGATTTTCTCACCAACCAGCTTGTGCCAATGGCCAGTAATCCACCCATGAGCCAAATCATGTTCCCAGCCACGCGAAGTCACTTCACGGGCAATATGCGAACCAAGCTTTGGAATATCAACACTACGCCGGCGCCGACGTCCATCTGCTCCGGTTTCCCGACCTTTGCCGCGATAACGGGGGCGCGGAGTCTTTGATAATTCCGCTATATCAAAACCTGGCACCTGGGGGACAGGGATTCCCTGAGGTTTGTCCACCGGCATTTTTGCGACTTTGGACTTAGATACGTGATGCAGCTTCGGCGGATTCGGCGAACGCTTGCGAATATGCTCAAAGGCTTGTTGAACGGGGTCTGTATTAGACATCTTCGTCACCAGCCTTATCCGATTCGCCGCGCTCCTTTTCTTCTATTCTAGGCGCAACAGTATCTTCCTCAGTAGGGCTTTTGTCGGGAGTACGCAAAATCGAGATGCGGCCGCTATCTGTATCTTCTACACCGATCTCGAAGCGCTGCATCGGGATTAAGTTCTCCGGTAGATCCTCATCTACTGCAGCGGTAATAAAGACTTGCTCGACATCGGCAGCAAGCTTGACTAATTTTTCACGGCGCTTGGCATCGAGCTCCGCAAAAACATCATCCAAGATCAAAACTGGATCAGAATCTTCGGAACGCAGCAGTTGAAACTCTGCAAAGCGCAAAGAAATGGCATAGGACCAGGTCTCACCGTGGCTCGCAAAACCTTTCGCCGGCGCCGTGCCTAGGTGTAATTCCACATCATCGCGATGCGGGCCGACCAAAGAGATACCGCGCTCGATCTCGCGGTGACGTTTAGCTCCCAGCTCTGCGAGCATGACTGCTTCTAAGACTTCTCGATCAGTGACATCGACGGTGGATTTATACGCAATGTGCGCTGGCCGCGATTCTGGCGCTAACCCCTCATATGCTGCAGGGATCAGCTCAGTTAGCTGGTCAATGAGCTCTAGGCGGGCTGCAATGACCTGCGCGCCCAGGCTTGCTAGCTGGGTATCCCACACATCGAGAGTCGATAAGGCCGAAGCACCTTCGGTGTCTCCGTACCCCCGACGCATGGCTGACGATGCTGATTTCAACAATGCATTGCGCTGGCGCAAAACCTTGTCATAATCAGCCTTCACCCCAGCTAAACGCGGAGTACGAGTAGCAACAATGTCATCGAGATAGCGACGACGTTCTGCTGGTTCCCCGCGCACCAGCGCTAAATCTTCCGGCGAGAAAAGAACAGTTTTTACAACACCTAATAATTCGCGCGGAGTTTTGCACCGGGTGCGATTGATCTGCGCCTGGTTAGCGGCATGCGGTTTGATCAATAAATGCGCTGTGAGCTCGCGGCCTTGGTTGACCGCGGTAGCTGATACGCGAGCACTAGGCGTTCCTTGCCGCACCAGCGGAGCATCCTGGTTAACACGGTGCGAGCTTAAGTGCGCAACATAGCCTAAAGCCTCAACGATATTGGTCTTTCCAAAACCATTGCGGCCAACAAATAACACTATGCCGGGATTCAGATCGAGGTTTAACTCCGACCACGATCGAAAATCACGCAGGTCAAGCTCACGAATATACATCTAGTGTGTAGTTTAACCAGGCAAACGTACTGGCATCAAAAGGTAAGTGAAGAAGGTATCCGGAGTTGGGAAATTACCACCTTCATCTGCTTCTGGCAGTTCTTCTGGCTCAGGGATAATAATTGCCGGACGTGATGGCTCAGTAAATCCGAAAACGACGCGATCCGTTGGAATTACAGCGAGGCCGTCTTTGAGGAAGCCCGGGTTGAAAGCAATGAGTAATTCATCGCGACCAGTAAAAGCACAAGGAATGGTTTCCTCGGCATTACCGGTATCGGTGGCACCTGCAGCTAGCTGTACTTCGCCTTCGCTAAAGAGCATGCGGATCTGGGCGTTACGATCAGTTAGCAAGGAGACACGGCGAATAGCCTCTTGCAGTGGTCCGATCTCAACCGATGCCATCGCGGTGTGCGACTTAGGCAGAAGGTGTGAAACGGTTGGGAAATCGGCATCGAGCATACGCGTTGTGGTCTCGCGGTTATCTGCGTGCAAACCGAATAGACCATCAGCTGCAATGCTGTCACCAGTACCAACAGCGATTTCAATGGGATCAGTGATGTGCGAATCCAAAGAACGCGCAGTTTCCTGCAGCGTTTTCGCTGGTACCAACAACTGAGTTTTTACTTCTTCAGCAGTTGGTTCCCATTCCAAAGTACGCACTGCCAGACGGAAACGGTCCGTTGCCGTCAAAGTTACTTCTTTGCCTTCGATAGCCATGCTGATACCCGTAAGCATCGGCAGCGTGTCATCTTTACCAGCGGCAGCCGCAACCTGGGAGACAGCTTCTGAGAAAAGCTGTGGTTGAACTTTACCTGTAACCTCCGGCAAGACCGGCAACTGTGGGTAATCTTCCAAAGAAATAGTCGGCAGCTCAAAACGCGAAGAACCACACTGGATCAAAACCTTGGTGTCTTCTTGACGGATATCAACCGGCTTATTCGGCATAGCCGCAACGATGTCAGACATAAGTTTGCCTGCTACAGCAACACGTCCTGGTTCTTCGATCTCAGCGGCGATTCGAACACGAGTCGAAACTTCGTAGTCGAATCCGGCGATCTCTAAGCCATTGTCATCTGCCGTGAAAATCATTGCTCGCAGTACTGGCTGCGCGGCCTTCGTCGGTAGGTTTCGGGCAACCCATCCAACTGCATGGCTGAGGTCATCTTTAGCCACACGAAAAGACACGGCGTTGGTCGTTAGGGTTTCCATGTGCGTCTTTACTCTCCTTGACTCACTTTCGATGCGTCGTGCCCAGTGTTCACACTGTTGTCATTCAACGCACGCCGACTAGGTCGTTTCTGGTCATTTCTGCTAGTTACCTGGTGATGAACAACAAGTTGTAATTACCAACAGCACAGCGAAATACCTGAATCTTCCCGGTTTCAAAAATTCTTGGGATCTAGCAACTTACAAAAAATTGCTTTCTTGCAACTGCTTCTAACTTAACCGGTCGCAGCGCTTTGGCGCTACTCGCTTGAAGTTTTTGTAATTCGCGAAATCGACGCTTCCTGGCGGCGGGTGCTCGAACTTCCACACAGGCCCCCTTTCTTCTAGGTGATCTAGAAATAAAGTTAGTAGTAGTAATAACCGTTGTGAATCCTGTGGGTAATCACAAGAAAACGGTGGTCGGTGGGTAGATCGATCGTGTGTGATCACATGTGATCAAGCTGTGGATAGATCGGGGCAATTGTGGATAACTCGAATTACACGAAAGTTATCCACAGGAGGGCCAAAGTTATCCACTGAGATCGCACAGCGGTGATCACAGCAGGTCGGAGGTTTTCTTGAGCTTGTGAAAATTGATCTTGTGAGCAAGCTCATTAAATTACAACAATGAAATTACACAAGTGTGAATAACCTTGTGGATAACTTTTTGCCTGCTAAGAGCACTAAAACCACCAAACCCGCCTAACCAAGAGAAATAATCTTGGCTAAGCGGGCAGAAGATCGGGGTTAGCTTCGGGCGCGTCCCTTAATGCGTTGAGTAAGAACCTGGATCTCGTCGTAGGTCTCACGCTTTTCTGTCATTTCTTTTCGGATCTTGCGCTCGGCGTACATAACAGTGGTGTGGTCTTTGCCGCCGAATTGCTCACCAAGTTTCGGTAGCGAAAGATCTGTCAGTTCACGGCAGAGATACATCGCCAGCTGTCGGGCATGAGCAATATCGCGCTTTTTACCAGATCCGGTCAAAGTTGAGACATCGATATCGAAGTACTCTGCGGTGACTTCAATAATCGTATTCGGCGTGATTTGTTCAGCCGCAGAATCTGGTGCCAGGTCGCGCAGCGCAACTTCTGCCATTTGAATGTTGATCGGTTCATTGACCAAAGAGGAATAAGCGGAGACACGGATCAGCGCGCCTTCAAGCTCACGAATAGAAGTTTCAAAGCGCGAGGCGATGAGTTCCAAGACCGCTCGATCAACGGTGGTGCCATCGGCAGACGCCTTCTTCATCAAAATGGCAATACGAGTTTCCAGATCTGGCGGCTGAATATCTGTAATCAGTCCGCCTTCAAAGCGGGTTCGCAACCGGTCTTCCAGAGTGGTCAACTGCTTCGGCGGGCGGTCCGAGGACAAAATAATCTGCTTATTAGCTTGGTGCAGAGCATTGAAGGTATGGAAGAACTCTTCCTGGGTTGATTCTTTACCTTCTAAGAACTGAATATCATCAACCATCAAAATATCGAGGTTGCGGTAACGGCGCTTGAAAGATTCCTGCCTATCATCACGCAAAGAGTTGATGTAGTCATTAGTAAATTCTTCCGAAGATACATATTTCACGCGCAGACCCTTGTGCAACAGCTGCGCATAATTACCCGCTGCATGCAACAAGTGGGTTTTGCCCAGGCCGGAGCCGCCCCAAATAAACAGAGGGTTATAAGCACGGGCTGGGTTTTCTGCTACGGCTACCGCGGCACCGTTAGCAAAACGATTCGAGGATCCAATAACGAAGTTATCGAAGGTGTGCTTCGGGTTGAGTGATTGTTCGCGGTTT
>CALKAR010000204.1 GCA_937988745.1 uncultured Peptococcaceae bacterium | reverse complement strand
AAGGTGTGCTTGTTGCAAGGAAAAGGTGTGCTTGTTGCAAGGAAAAGGTGTGCTTGTTGCAAGGAAAAGGTGTGCTTATTTTCACGTTAGCCCTTTATTTTCAATAGTTACATAGGCCTTAAAAGCTTTAAAAGTTATAAAAATAAAAAGCGGCAAAGCCGCTCTCTTAATTTTTATTTATTTAAGATAACTAGCCAAAAGGCTTGTTATAGGGGTCGTCTCAGAAAACGGAAAATAAAGCACGCTAAGGCATAGCCGAACCTGCCAAGCTTGCTCCACCCTGTAGTGACGCGATCAGCGGGCAGGAAACGTTCCCCCTTCGCGCATGGCAGGCGCACACCAACTCAGACAGCACGGCCTCCATGCGCGCCAGGTCAGCCATTTTCTCGCGCACGTCCTTGAGCTTGTGCTCGGCCAGACTGCTGGCTTCCTCGCAGTGGGTGCCATCGTCGAGCCGCAGCAACTCGGCGATTTCATCCAGGCTGAAGCCCAGCCGCTGGGCCGATTTCACGAATCGCACCCGCGTTACATCCGCCTCGCCATAGCGGCGGATGCTGCCATAGGGCTTGTCAGGCTCCAGCAACAAGCCCTTGCGCTGATAGAAACGGATGGTCTCCACATTGACCCCGGCCGCCTTGGCGAAAACGCCAATGGTCAGGTTCTCCAAATTGTTTTCCATATCGCTTGACTCCGTACATGAGTACGGAAGTAAGGTTACGCTATCCGAGGGTCGGCAGGGATTCATGTAAAAAACCGCAGAAACAGGCTTAAGTCCCTGTCACAGTTGGGTTTTTATCATTCCTCTGTGTCATTTTTTCTGCCCCTTCAACAGGGTCTTTCGCGGACGCATCAGGACTGGGCACCGTAGCGCTGAAACGCTCCAGCATGCTGCCGGTGGTGCGCAGTTCCAGCAGCAAGGTGTACCAGCTGGTGCCAGCCCGGGCCAGGGCGTCGTCGGAATCCCAGCGGCCGATGCACTGAAATCCCAAGCGCTCGAACAGCAGCTGGATCTCTTCGGCGGTGTAGCCCTGGAACAGCCGACCACTGGTATCGCGCTGCTCCACCAGGTTGTCTCCACGGGTCAGTGGCAGGGACAGCAGCAGGCGGCCGTGCGGGTTGAGCAGCGCACGGATGGCCAGCGCAGCATCGAACAGTTGGTGGTCTGGAACGTGCATCAGGACTGCGCTGCAGAGGATCCCATCGAACTGGCCATCAAAGGGCATGCCCAGCTCGGGCAGCGCTGCGCTAGCAAGCCGGTTTTCAAGCGCGGGGTGGGCGACCTTGGCCGCCGCGCGCAGACCGTCCGTGGGCTCCACGCCGTAGGCTTCGTAGCCGCTCTTGAGGAGGTGCGCCAAGTCACGACCAGATCCTGCCCCGATATCAAGCAACCGGGCCCCTGGCACAAATGCCAGCGGGAAGTACTTGGCCACAGGGCTGCCCACCGATTCGTACCGGGTGGCTATGTCCTGGGCGTTGTCTTCGTAGAAGCGAGCCGTCGATGCGTCCATGGAGCGGTCACTCAGAAGGGTTATGTATACCTAAGTTTGTAAACTTCTAAATTTCCCCAGCAACAATGGGGCTTTTCTCAATAGGGAGACCACTGAGAAGAAGTTTATGTAAACAAATGCAGACCGACCAACGAGGTTGTTTACAGTCCTCCACGAACCCGTGAAGCGTATAGGCTTGAATGGACAGGCAGGAACTATACAACTGGCAGATCAAGCTTGACACCGAAGTGCCCCGCATCCGCAGGTGAACGGTGCCACCCGCCGACTATCATTGCATCACACTTACAGACGATCTGCGCATGGCCCAATTGTTTTAATTGCTTTCGATAAAGGCGCGCATTCTGTCGCGACAGATACCCTACTCTCTGTCCTTCAATAGTCACTCGAACGGCTCGATTGTCATGCGGATTGGAATCCTCCAAGTAAAGGATGGCCTCTGTCACATACTCGGCGCCGTCCTCTGAGCGACCGCCACTGATGGCACCGCATGCACTCCTCCACAATGGCCCTGGTGGTGTGCCAGTCATCTGAGGCCGCATTCCAGCGAATTATCTCGTCGGGTGTGGTGTACGCCTCCCACACCCGTTCAATCGGGGCTCGTACGTTCGTCTCGACGGTGAGTTGCATAGCGGCTCTCTCCAGTTTGGTGGCAGCGGGTTGTTCACTGCCATTTGCGGGGGTGAACAGCAGATATTATCGTGCAAAGGCCTATTGTGACGTAGGCAGAAAGCGACACGGGCGGCGCTTGCCAGGCGCTGCGACCATCCTTCTGTGTTGCATTCCGCGTCCCGCTGTCATGCCTATGTCATACCGACGATCTACCATCCTTTCATGATCGATCTGTAGATCAAAGTTACTTATTGATTACATGATCGAATCAGCATGCCGGAAGGAGCCGCAGTTTGCCCTCCCGATTATTCGTTGGAAGACCTAGGAGCATCACCATGTTTGCAGAGCAGCAACGCGAATATCTCGACAAGGGATATACGAAGATTGAAAGCTTTTTCTCCGCGGAGGAAGTAGCGAAGATTCTTGAAGACGTCAAGCAAATTGAATTGGGAGCTATTGGCGTAGCTTCGGACAATGAGACTTACCAGTTCGAAAAGAAGAATGGTGAGACGACGAAGCTACTGCGTCGCGTCGAGAATCCTCACCTTTATTTCGATGCAATAGATTCTTTGGTCAGGTCGGAAAAAATCGTCGATTTGCTTCGGCATTTCCTGGGCGAAAACATCCGTTTGCACAATAGCAAAATCAACTTCAAGCCGCCATCAGGCGCGCCAGTCCAGTGGCATCAGGACTGGGCATTCTATCCCCACACAAACGATGATTTTCTTACTCTCGGAATTTTCCTCGACGAGACAAGTGAGAAAAATGGCGCGATGGCATGCTTGCCAGGCTCCCACAAAGGAAAAGTGTACGACCACCGGAACGTCGAGACGGGCGAGTTTTGCCACGCGATCTCTCGCTCCAACTGGGACGAAGCGCTCGACCCGACAGAAGGGGAGTTACTGACGGGACCCGTAGGAACTGTCACGTTGCATCACGTCCG
>CALKAR010000203.1 GCA_937988745.1 uncultured Peptococcaceae bacterium | reverse complement strand
TATTTAAACCAGTTCATCTTGTCGTCACTTACTATTCCAAAGCAATCCGTAAAGCCGCGGTTGTGGCCAGGGGAGAAAAAAAGCCGGCAACCAGCAACATGGCGGTCAATAACGAAATATTGGCTGTGGCACCTAATCCAGATGCCGCCGCGTCAACCGCCCCAGTACCAAAAATCAGCACCGGTACATAAAGAGGAAGTACGAGCAGCGCGATAAGAACGCCACCGCCACGTAGTCCGAGCGTCAAACTGGCTCCAATCGAACCAATCAACGCCAACACTGGCGTACCGATTAACAGCGTCGTCGCTAATATCAGTATGGACGTCGTCGGCAAATAGAATTGCATCGCCAACAACGGTGCCAATAGGGCCAGGGGCAAGCCGGTCATCAACCAATACGCCACTACCTTTCCAACGACCATTGCACTCAGTGGTGCTGGAGAAAGCGCCAGTTGCTCTAAGCTGCCATCGGCGTAGTCCTGCTCAAACAGGCGCGAAAGCGAAAGCATCGTTGCCAACAATGCGGTAACCCATAGAACGCCTGGCGCGATGCGCCTGAGCATCTCGACATCAGTACCCACGCTTAGCGGGAAAAGACTCGTCACGATCACAAAAAAAAGAAGCGGAGTCATCGCATCTGATTTTCGTCGCATGGTCAGCTTGAGTTCGCGATGAACTATCCAATAAATTGCAGAAAGACCGAAGGCGTCTTTCATGCCCCTATCCGCATTGTTTGCAACGGGCTGGCCAGGGCCATATCTTGATGGGTGGTAATTACCGCAATACCGCCATCATCAAGATGCCTATCGACCGCTTGTGCAACATGCTGACTTGCCTTGGTGTCCAAAGCCGTCAAGGGCTCATCCAAGACCCACAGAGTGCGCCTGGAGAGAAATAATCTCGCGAGGCTGACACGTCGTTTCTGACCCTGGGATAAGGCTCGCACCGGCATATGGGCACTGCCTTGCAATCCTATGCGTTCCAAAGCATCCTGCACAACCGACAGTTCAACCGGTTCGTTTACTAATGAAGCGATGGACTGCAGGTTCTCGGTGGCACTTAAGCTGTCTTTCAGTCCCAATGGATGGCCGCAATAAAGCAGCTCTCGGCGGTACTCGGCCCCTAAATGTTTAATTAATCTGGTCTTCCAGTTGATCGTTCCTGCAAAGGGCGGTGTCAGCCCGACAAGCATGCGTAAAAGGCTTGTTTTGCCGCTTCCGTTCTCGCCGGTGATGAGGAGGCCCTCGCCAGACCTTAGAAGGAAACTCACATCATGAAATAGGCGGCGTTCATTACGAACACAGTCCAGATTACTCACTTCAAGCACTGCCTTTCCTTACTTGCTATGTTTTAGTGATCGTTGCGCTCGACATTTTTATAAAAGAGCACTGAAGACGTGGTGTGTTACAGCCACGCCTTGAGAATGTCCGCCAGGAGGTGCTGCGACATCGGTTATGGAACTTTAGTCTTACGCTACTGACGAGACCATGACTGCACGATTACAAAATTGTCATGCTGCAATATGCATCGTTTCATGTGGGCGTTCACGCCGGTTAGCCAGGTCAATACTGCCCTGCCGACTCTCAGTGCGTCGACTTCGGGCTACGTTGCGATTGCAATGTTCGCTTCCATCGGGAAGATGACGGAATCGCCATACGTGAAGCGTTCCACAATAAGACGCGTTGCCTTTTCCACTTTCTCCACCAGAGCTAAGCGCTCCGGGGCGCACATAGACGCAAACGCCGGCACGGACGTCGCTGCACCCAATATCGAATAATGAACAAACTTTTCAGGGTCTGGCATCCGAATCGACAATGATCGGGTCGTGGTTTCGACGCGATCAAAGCCGGCATTGTGCAGCAATGCATAAAGCTCGTCTGGATTTGATAATGAAAAAGCGACGTCAACATCGGTAACCGAAACATTAAGATGATGTGCGACCGCTGTGAATAAGGCTTCGTGAAGCGGGTGCCTTTCCAGGGCCTGCCACACACTAATAATGGCTCTGCCTTCTTCTCGGAGTACGCGTCTAGCCTCCTTGGCCGACGCAAGCCGATTCGGAAAAAACTGGAATCCTTGCTGACACAACACAAGATCAAAATCCTTGTCCGGAAGGTTCAGTTTGGTCGCATCGCCTTCTTGCCACGTAATGACTGCTCCTGCAGGTTGGGGTTGGGGTTGTGCACGGCCAACTTGGAGCATTGCTGGGTTTATGTCCACAGCAAGAATTTGTCCGGACGAACCGACCATGGGCGCCACTTGCCTGGCAACACTGCCGGTGCCACACGCAAGATCCAGTACGCGCTCACCCGATTGTGGATTCGCCAATTCAAGCAAAACACCCGTCCAGGGATCCGCAATGGGGCGACTGAGGTAACGCTCGTACACTTCTGCAGGATTGTCGTTTTGCTGGATGTTTTTTGTGTCCATAATGTTCACCTATTCCATGTTTTCAGATCACGCGACCCACACCTCAGAAAAGACATGATCTGATGTTGTGATGCTCACCGGAGTCAGCGTACGCGCCGAGAAACGCACATTTATGGCGCGCTGCGATATGTGATTCCGTTAGGGTTGGGACCAACTGAATATGTGGCTACAACACTCTGACTATTTGTATTGATCGCACTCACGGTGTTATCGGTGGTGTTCGTAACGAACACAAAGTTGCCGTCATCGCTGGCCACAACACCATGTGCTCCGTTACCCGTTACCACCGTTTCAAGAATGCTTTGGCTCTCAATGTCGATTACGGATACTGTGTTGTCCGGTTCTGCCTCAGTACCTTCGTTGGCGACATACATCTTGCCAGCGGCGGCAAAGAGTTGAATAGGGCCACGACCCACGCTTATCCGATTGATGACCTTTCTGTCTGTGACGTCAATAATCGCCACGCTATTTTCATCGCGCAGTGAGACGTAGACCTGTTCGCCATCGGAAGTGAACGCCAATTGCACAGGTGCTTTACCGACAGGAATTCTCACTTCTTCAGTAAGACTTTCAGTGTTGATGACAGAGACACTGTTGTCTGCGACGTTTGCAACATAAAGCTCCCGCCCGTCAGGACCTAAGCGAAGTCCATGCGGATAGGCTCCTGTAGGAATCTCGGCAGCGATCTCTTTGTTTTGTATATCAACCACTGAAACACGGTCAGAATCGGCGTTGGTGATATAAGCATAGCGTCCATCGGGATTGGTGACGATGTGTGCAGGGTGCTCACCTGAGGGCAGTAAATCCGGTGCGTTATCCATCTGATTAACATCCAGGATCAGCACCCCCCCTTCCCCATGATGATCAGCGCCACCATGCTCATCGTGCCCTCCCGATTCTGGCTTTGAGGTACCCACGGCGAGTATTACTTTTCCGTCAGGCGAAATTTGAACATTGTGAGGCACGACGGTGATCTGCGTTGTACGCACGTCTCCCGTACGAAGCGTAATTTCGCTGATAGACCCATCACCTTCGTTGGCGCTATACACCACACCGTTGGGTAACGTTGCAGCGTGAATGATGCCGACAGAAAAGCTAACTGCAAAGGTAGCAAGAGCAAGACGCAGCTTAAACATGGTGGAGCCTCCAGTATGGACAGAGAAAGCTAGATTCGGACGAGGAACTCTAGCTAATCCGAACTATATGGGCGGCCCGCTGACCGGACGATGACGTTCTTATTACGTTTTTGTCATGCGGGAACGTTAGACACGCGTGTGAGACCCTAGGCGCTTTTGCTGTGGCATTGGGCTTGCTGGAACAAGCAGGTGGCGCACTTTGCTGAGCTACATACGATTAATTCTTTCAAGTTCTATGGAGACGAATATGCCTCATGAGAAATATCAATCTTGTATTGACGCGTGTTATGCGTGTGCTACTGCATGTGATCACTGCGCGGTATCCTGTCTTGACGAGCAAGACGTGAAGAGCATGACACAATGCATAAAGTTAGATTTGGATTGCGCTGAAGTTTGCCGTGTTGCAGCCAGTTATATGGCCCGAGGCAGTCAGTTTTCCCAGACCATTTGCCGTCTTTGTGCAGAGATTTGCCAAGCTTGCGCGGACGAATGCGCCCAACATCAAATGGATCACTGCCAGCGTTGTGCCCAGGCGTGTCGTCGGTGTGCCGAGGAATGCAGGCGCATGGCACAGGCGGCTTGACGCTAAAGTCGAAACGCTGACCCCTAAATGAAATAAACGACGTCATTCAAGGGTCAGCCGTGCTTCGACTGAAACTGGCCCTTCTATGCTTTCAGCGTAGGACTGTAGCCTGCCTCGCGAATAGCTTGCTCGATCGCATGGGCGTCCAAGTTGCCTTCC
>CALKAR010000202.1 GCA_937988745.1 uncultured Peptococcaceae bacterium | reverse complement strand
GTTCTGTATAGTACATAGAACTGTGTAATTTTGATAAAAACCCCCTTAACTGGGGGTTTCTTTTTCCTGAAGAATGTGCTATATGTATAGTAAATACTGTGTAATATGTGTAGGGTTCAAGGATGTTTGCAACGAAGGTTACAGCCAAGGTAGTTCAGGACAAAAGTGGAGTGGCCACAGAGATCCCGGTCATTCTGACCGATCAAGGGGTTCTGGGGTCAGTCACAGATTATGTGCTTAGCCTTCACCTAAATGGCACCTCACTTTCAACAATCACTAACCATATTCAGTCGATTAGGCTCCTCATCGAGTTCATGGATGCCAACGAAGGCATGTTCGATGAACCTGAAGCGTTATTCGCGGCCTTTGTTCGACGGCTCTACAGCGGCACAATCGGTGAAGATGGATTGGACCCCTCTGGCCTTTATTGGATACCGGCCAGTAATGGCACGATACATCGACACATCAGCAATCTGACTAATTTCACCAATTGGCTCTCGGACAAAGGCCTGGGCAAGCCTCTTAATACCTTGCGGACAGCCACTCGACATGAGGAGCGCATCCAGTATGCCGCTTGGTTTAGGCGCAACCAGAACGATTTCCTCGGACACATCAAACACAAGTCGATCAACAATACTGTCAAGAGAGCCCGCAGCATCAAGGGCAGAACGCCTCTGGCAAGAACCAATGACGATGCCATTGCCTTCCCTACGGGAAAGTTTGAAGACTTCTACATGAAGGGCTTAGGAGGAGCCAAAGACCCGCGCGTTGCGCTGCGGGACAAGCTTATCTTGCTCCTGATGCACGCGACCGGGTTGAGGCGTAGCGAAGCACTGTTGCTTTGGGTCACAGATGTCTTCGAAGATCCCTCCGATCCGGATCGGGCAATCGTGAGGATCTATAACGAGATAGAAGGTAAGGCACCTGAAGGATGGAAGTCCCGAAAAGGGATAAAAAACCGCAAGGCGTACCTACAAGAAAAGTATTCACGCATACCGCGTCAGGAGATGCAAAACACCCAGCATCTTGGCTGGAAATCCAAAACCCTGGATCACAAGGATGGTTACCTGGAGGCGTATTTCTTCCCGCAGGAGTTTGCTCGGATATTCATGTTGCTGTGGCGACAGTATTTGGTTTTCCGTGCATCGTTGGAGTGCCATCACCCCTATGCGTTTATCAGCTTCGACTCTCGCTATCTGGGCAATCCCTATACCTACAACGCCTTCACCCAAAGCTACGCTGCTGGACTAAGGCGAATTGGCCTCGAACCCAACAAGAGCGTAGGGCTCGATCCTCATGGCCATCGCCACAATTATGGCCGCCGATTGACGGATGCCGGGGTCGATCCACTCATTCGCAAAAAGTGCCTGCATCACGCAAGCCTGGAGTCTCAGGTTCCTTACACCATGCCCTCCAGCGTGAAAGTCTCAGAAGCGCTGTCCCAGGCAACACAACAGCTTCAGTTGGGATCGGATAAGCCAACGAACCAAGCATCTTTCGATTGGAAGACGTTGGCACAGCATGGCTTTGAAGACCTCGATCCAAACGGCCACTTTACGGGCAAGAATCCACGGTTAGGGAAACGATAACATGACCAAAAAACAAAAACGGAAAGGCTATACCACGGATCTGACGCTGGGGTGGGTGACTGAGGAACTAGGGCACGACTGGCTGCAATGGCAGCAATACGCCGCTGAATGGCTAAAAAGGCATGACACAGGCATTAGTGAGGGTTTGGAGAGTATAAGAAAATTTCTTCTTTACCTGAACGCGAAAGCCCCGTATGCCGCTGACGTGGCCACAATGTTCAAGGGCCATCCGAGCGGCCACACTGTGTCCAGTGAAGAGTTTGAGGCCTTTCTGGTTAGCAGTGGAACGACTGCTCGTAACTATAAATTCATTTCGTTCACGGTCGATTTATGCGACTACATCCTCCAGCACCATTTGAGTGTCGAGGATGATGACGGCGTCGAGCGCCCCCTGTTTCTGAATCCGTTCGAGAAAATCAAGAAAAATATATCAAACACCGAAACCGTCCACAGCCCGCTACCCTATCGCTATATCCAGCAAGCCAGGCGCATTCTTTGCCCCTATCCAACCCATGACTCCGGCAATAAAACGCCATGGGTCGGGTTTCATTTCCGGGACTGGCAGTGGGCCATCGACCATCTTCAACATGGCAATCAGGCGTGGATGAAAGTGCCACACGAGTTGGTGGACCCCAGCGATCCTGACTGCGTTGCGCGGACGCGGATTGTGGAACGGAATAAAAAGAAAGTTGAGATCCACGAGGTCTGGTCGCCGGTGATGGCGATGTTTCTATTTACCAAACTCCATCTGCCGCTTCGTTCTTTTCAGGTACGGTTTCTGGACTCCGGTGAAGGCGATACCTGGCGTTACGAGCGCGGTCATTGGGTGGAAAACACCAAACACCCCTTCAAGTATGGGGCACCCAAGCGCCCCTATGAGAAAGGCGTCTTCCGGCGCATTTACGACTCGATGACGGAGAGCTATGCCACCGGGCTGTACGTCTCAACCAACAAAACCGCCGATCAAAACAAAGACAAACTTCAGCGCGGCTACACCATCCCCTGGCAGCACGAAGAACTGCTGTATTGGCTGGAAAAGCTCCGCAACTGGCAGGAAAAATACAACCCGATTAACCGACTGGTCAGTGGCACAGAGCTTAAGCGTAGCCATATTGGCGCAGCCAAATCCAAGAAGCAATTAGCCGAAATGGGCGAGTTTGCCTTTTTGTTTCGAGACCGAAATTCCGCCCTCCCGATCAGCAAAAACTCTTTCACGAGTCCTTGGTATCGCTTGTTGTCGAAACTGGAAGAAGATTTGTTCCAGTCAGGCCTGAGGATGAAAGGTGGGGAGCGTCTCCGGCTCGTGAAAGACTACGGCGATGACTACGAGGGGAGCGAAACGAGCAAGGTGGCAACGGAATACCCGCTGCACAGCCTTCGAGTGTCGTTGATTACTTGCTACACCATGGACACCGATCTGCCGTTGCCGGTGATCTCCAAGCTGCTGGCCGGTCATACCAGGCTGTTGATGACGATCTATTACAACAAGATCACGCCCTCGGTGATGGCCGAGAAAATGAGTGAGGCCGACTCCATCCTAGTTGAACGCGGAGAGACGTCCCTGAAGAACTTTCTTCAGGACGCTGAGATCAGACAAATCCAGCTTCGCACTGCGTCGATCGGTGATGCATACAACTCGGTCGAAACTGTTCTGGCTAATAGGAATCCGATTGGCTGGGAAGAGCGTGCCACCGGGCTGTGCCTGGTCGGAGGCAACTCCGTGCGTTCGGATGAGCTAGCTACCGTTGGGGGCTGCTGGAATGGCGGCCCCCTTCTCAAAGATGCACAATTTTCGTACTCAAGGGTTTATGGCCCGGTGCCCCATGGTCCAGAAAACTGCCCTCGCTGTCGCTGGCACATTACCGATGCCACCTATCTCCCGGCGCTCAATTCGGCGTTCAACCAGGTCAGCTACAAAGCACACCAGGCCGCCGAGCTGTCCGTTGAGCTAGAGGGTCAGCTAGAAGCGCTGAAAGATGAGCTGTTCATCGCTGAGGAAACGGGTGCCGTGTTTCTCAAGCACAACGAGCTTCAAGCCTTAGAGCGCCGCTACGAGAAGCAGAGGGTCGAGGCCGATGAGTACGCCAAGGATTACATCGCCATTTTCAACCTGATCAATCGGGTGGTCCAGATCGAAAATGGGCGTGAAGAGAACGACGACGGGCAAAAGTTGATCGCTGTCGGCTCTGACGAAGACCTCAAATATAGCTTGAAGTTCGTCGAAACCGACTCGGAATTGCTGCACCTGTCTTTGCTCTGTGAGGACGCTGAATTCTACCCCGACCTGCACGATGACCTACGCAAGACACCTGCGATTGCCAAGCGTACCAACGCCTTGAGTCGAATGATGGCCCGCTCCGGGTACAAGCCCATCTTTCTGGAAATGGACGAAAACACACAGTTGATTGTGGGTAATGCGCTCGTTCGAAAGATGGCTAAAATCGCGGATCCAAACGACAGGATGGAAGGCTACCGAATCGCAACAAATTACATCGAAGCGCAAGAGTACCTGGAGAACGATGGGCTTCTGAAATCCGGATTTGAGACATTCAAACAAATCACCCCGATCACGCTTTCGTCAGGAGCTCTGAAGCGGATTCCGGCCTTGGAGGTGTCCGAATGAATATTAATGTTGATGCAATTCTGGACACCCTTAAAGACGGCAAGACCGCCAAGACGAAGGCTTCTCTGGATAAACTCCACGAAACGTTGAGCGCCTACTTCGAGTCCGGTGCTCGGGACTTTTCCATCACCACCATTGGTCGCGTATCCGAGGAAGGTGGCGGTGTGGGCTATCAGTCGATTCGTGCCACTGCAAACAAGCATTATCGGGATCTGGTCGAAGCGTGGGCCGCCAAGGCAAAGACCACCACGAAGAAACCACCGGTAGGGCCACCCAAGAGAATGAGCCAGGACCACCAACTGCTGGAGCGCATTGAGGACGCGGCGGTGCGTGCGCTGTTCGGACAAATCATCCGTGAGCGGGATCGCTACAGAAGCGAAGCCAACATGCTCAAGAACCAAACCCAGATCGTCATCGACAAGCGCCCTACGGCTTACAGTGAACCCCAGTCAGACGCCAGTGTGGAACTGCTGCCCTCATTGAAGGGAATCTGCTCTGACAACGAGATTAAAGCCCTGCAAACCGTCTGCACCGATGAGTGGCTCGAAAAGCTCGGGTTCCAGGCGAACAAATTGGGTCAGGTGAAGGATGAGTATGGCATGGAAATCCTGCCTCGTGGCTTCCTGACCGGACTCAAGAAGATCCTGGGGGAAATTGATGAGTAATGGTCAGGAAAGAG
>CALKAR010000201.1 GCA_937988745.1 uncultured Peptococcaceae bacterium | reverse complement strand
ACGAGAAATACGTTCAAGGCGTGCCCTTGTACCGCCAGGAACAAGAGCTCAGTCGTCTTGGGGTAGGCCTGTCGCGTCAGACGCTGGCCAACTGGACGCTGGAGGCGACGGAACGTTATCTCGCTCGGATCTATGACCACCTGCACCGGGAGCTTCTCAAAAGGGACATCATCCAGGCGGATGAGACGACGGTCCAGGTATTGCAGGAAGCCGGGCGCCAGGCCCAGACACCATCGTACATGTGGCTCTACCGCACCGGACGGGACGGCCCGCCGATCGTGCTGTTCGATTATCAACAAACTCGGTCCGGACAACATCCGGTGGAGTTCCTATCCGGTTTCTCAGGTTACCTGCAGGTAGACGGCTATGCAGGTTACGAGAAGATCCCTCATGTGACCCTGGTCGGGTGCTGGGCTCATGCTCGCCGCGGCTTTGTGGAGGCGCTCGCGGTCCTTCCCAAAGAGGAACGTACGAACGGCACCAGTGCGACCGCAAAGGGTTTGGCGTATTGCAACCACCTCTTTGAGATCGAACGGGAGCTGAAGGAGCCCTCGCCGGAGGAACGCAAGGCAGAGCGCCTTGCCCGCAGTGTGCCGGTGTTGAACGAGTTTCATGCCTGGCTGACGAAGCAGTCCACGATCATGCTGCCGAAAAGCGCCTTCGGCAAAGCGGTGACCTATTGCTTGAACCAGTGGGACAAGCTGCAAGGCTATTTGCTCGACGGCCGTCTTGAGATCGACAACAACCGGGCGGAACGTGCGATCAAGCCGTTTGTCATCGGCCGAAAGAACTGGCTCTTCTCGAACACGCCGCGAGGCGCTAAAACGAGCGCGATCCTCTACAGCATCGTGGAGACCGCCAAGGAGAATGGCTTGAAGCCCTTTGACTACATCACGTATCTGCTTGAGCGGATGCCCAACCTTGACCTGGGTGAACCGGGCGTCCTGGATTCGCTGATGCCGTGGTCCGAGTCCTTGCCTGCCTCCTTCCGGACTCCGCAGAAGCCGGCCTAAGACTCACCTGAGACAACCGACACATCCCATCACACGAACAGAACGGAGCATGCCGCGTGAAGGTGTGCTCCGTTTGACGCTTACTCATCAGGGTGTTTAAAGATGTCGCCGAATCCCTACGTTCCTGTGTATAGGTAAGTTCTTAATCGTGTTCCAAGAGCCAGTGCAGAAGGGACAAGGTGTCTTATTCAAGGAGGACGTGGAAGTGGCTGAAATCACCCGGCGCCGGCGTGGCGAGCTCGTAAGGGGAGTGTTCAGAATTTTATTGTCCTATCCGGAGGGCTTGCCCGCAAAGGAGGTGCTCCAACGGCTAGAGGCGGTTGTTCCACCGACCGCGTTCGAACAGTCCACGTATCCGGACCGCCCGACTACGCGGCGCTACGAAAGGATTGTCCGCTTCTGTACAATCCCTGCTGTCAAGGCCGGCTGGCTGGTGAAGGACAAGGGATCCTGGTACCTAACAGACGAAGGACGTGCCGCCTACCACAGGTTGACTGATCCGGAGGACTTCGATCGTGAGGTCAGGATGTTGTACCGAAAGTGGAAGGAGGACCAGTCAGCTGCCGAGCCGGAGGACACGGAAGACGACACCGATGTAAGGTCCACCACCGTGGAGGAAGCGGAAGAAGCCGCTTGGCTTGAGATAGAGACGCACCTGCAAGATATGAGCCCTTATGACTTCCAGCAGTTGGTCGCCGGTCTCTTTCGAGGGATGGGATATCACGTCGATTGGATTGCACCGCCCGGTCCGGATGGGGGGATCGATATCATTGCCCACGTAGACCCGTTGGGAGTGAGGGGGCCCCGCATTAAGGTTCAAGTCAAACGGAAACTCGACAAGATTACAGTGGACGGAGTCCGTGGGTTTATGGCGGTCCTCGGTGATTCCGACGTTGGTATTTTCGTCTCAACGGGTGGCTTCACTCGTGACGCGCAGGATGAAGCTCGGCGTCAAGAACGGCGGCGGATCATGTTATTAGATCTCAAACGGCTATTTGACCTGTGGGTTGAGTACTACGATAAGATCCCTGAGGCCCAGCGCCGACTGCTGCCCCTTCGTCCCGTATACTATTTAGCCCCGGATGAGTGAGCGAGACTGCGAGACGCGTCAGGAATGTGTTCTAAAAGGGAAATACGCTCACCATTCGACGGACCAATCTTGACAAGGCGGACATTGATCGCATCCGGTCCTTGAGCGATGTCGCATGGAGTCATGCGTGGCACGCAGCGTTCTACACTACACGGAGGTATCCACCATGCTCGACACATAGGTGCGCTCGGCTGCTTTTTCATGGCTGGCCGACCAGGTTACCGGACCCGGTAGCTGTGTTTCGGTTTGTGGAGCGTGAGAAGGCCGGTCACCCC
>CALKAR010000200.1 GCA_937988745.1 uncultured Peptococcaceae bacterium | reverse complement strand
GGGCTGTTGAGCGACCTAATCTTTAAGGAAAGAGAAGAGGCAGAATATTATGCCAAGGGCATGTACCCCGGCAGGGTGATCAAGATGGTGGAGACGAAGTAATGCCTGCTTGTACGGCAGCATCCCCTGGTCCGTGCTGCTCTTACAGAAAAGGGCCGGATAACGTTAGAGGTAATACTATGGACAAGCGTATTAAGTTCATGCACTACCGTAATATTGACGATGCGGGAGAGGTTGTACCTAGCGGAGGTACTACTGTTGCCTACGTGGAGGAAGAGAATGGTACGAGGCTAGCTTTTGCTCGCTGTTCTCCTTATGACAACTATAACAAGTCCTATGGACGTGCTAAGGCATCAGGTCGTCTAAAAGCTACTAATACAGAGGAGACCCGTTACCAAGTGTCCACCCGACTCAAGGGCAATGAGTTCGTAAACTTCTGCGACACCCTGTTCCTAGATAACTCCTGGGACTTTCACCCCGACGACATCCCATACTAAATGGAAGGGATTTTTACTTCTTACTTAGTGCTGATGTTAGTATCTATCCTAGCTGTATTCATTATTAGTACAGGAAAGAGCGATGACTGATGAGCAGGAGGACTAAAAGGCAGAAGATAACAGCACTCGCCTATGACCGTAAGGGAAGACTGATTAGTGTGGGACGTAACAGTTATGTAAAGACCCATCCATTGCAGGCTTACTACGGCAGGAAGGCGGGCAAGCCCAAAGCTATATACCTTCATGCTGAAGTTGATGCCCTTATTAAAGCTAGGGGTGACGTTCATAAACTTGTAGTGATAAGGTATGGAGCTAAAGGCACTCCACTGCTAGCTAAGCCCTGTAAGGCTTGCCAGCTAGCGATACGCGACTTCGGTGTTAAACATGTAGAGCACACATAATATGTACAGTCCGAAGAATTTAATAGAGAAGGCTTTAGTAGCCATCCATTCTCTAACAGTTTTAGGTATAACGTTAGCCCTATACCTTCTCACACTACCCCTTGACCATCTAGAAAGGAGATTTCATGGGGACCAATGAGGCACACACCGTATTTGTTTACGGGACACTGCGACAGCATAGCCAAAATCCGCAGGTGTTCTTCCTGCCTGGCTATGAAATGTACGCGACTAAGCACTTCCCTTTTATCATTCAACGTGAAGGAAGCGTTGTCCGGGGACAAATTCTAGAAGTAGATGATGATGAGCTGACATATCTGGATAGGTATGAAGGGTTGAGTAAGGGTCTGTATACAAGGGAAAAGGCCCTAATCTATCCTGATTTATCGAGTCATGCTGTAGGTAGGGAGGTGTGGGTTTACGTTGCCGGTCCTGCACTTACCTACCCTAAAATTGAATCCGGCGACTGGTACTCTTACCAATCTTCTGAGGTATAACGTTATGTACATGGAAGCAAAGGATCTCCAAAACCTGTGGAACAATCCCCGCGACAATGTTGAGAAGTATAGGATCGTAACCGCAGCCGGGCCTGATCTCACTTCTAAGCTGAAACTTACCACTTCTAGCGGATACTCCATCAGCTACAAACGATCTATCACACTAAGGGAAGCTCGCATGATTCTGCGGGAAGTACGGCGCGTAGCTGTTACCCGAGATAGGTATGAGATTGGAAATCGCCGCATGTCTAAGTGGCTGCGCCCATGGATGACAGTTCCTAAGATCCGTGAGTTTGTTCCGCCTGCTGGTGACTTCGGTGTGGGTATTGAGATTGAAATGGGCTTCACCTCTCAACGATCAGCTAGCACCATTGCCCATAAAGTTAAGAACTGGAAGTACCTAGCATTAGATTGGGAGGGCGGGACCGATCCCATTGAGGCTACGTTTGCTCCCATTCTATACTCTAAGTTTGGGTCACGTTCTCAGCCGGTGAGGTACGCTAAAATCCTTAAGGAGAACACTCATCTTACTTTCCCTCATAGCGAGAATGGGTCAGTAGGCACACACGTCAACGTGAGCAGCGGCACTACGCCTATCATTACTTCTAATCACGCTACCCGCATTCAAAATATCTCAATCTTTATCCGTAACTGTCTTACTAGGGACGAAAAGCGTAAGTACTTTGGCCGATCTGCTCCTTACGGGTATATGTATATTCGAGGCAATTTTGTTGAATGTAAGATGTTTAATTCTGTACCTGATCCTGCGGCACTACGTCGCTATGTACATGTGGCTGTGGCCCTGGTAAAGATGGGCCTTGATAGTAATGAAGAAATCACTACTGAAAACGTAATCAACGTCCTAGAACAAGCTTACAACAAGCGATAATCCCCTTAGGAGAAAAATATAATGACCACTACTAACACTAATAAACAGCGTCGTGTTCGCCCTATCCGTTTTGATCGCCTGTATGTAGGCAGTATGTTCCGTATCTTTGCGGAGCCCAGTCGAGGCATTCGTAAGTCTAACGACACCACGGTGTACAAGAAAGAGGCGGAAGCTTTCTCTGTTGACACAGGCAATCCTGATAGGGCTATCATTCTTTATCCTGAAGATCTAGTAGAGCCACTAACCCGTGGCCGTGGAGGTGTATAAATATGTGCCTAGCTATTGCTAAGCCTGCTGGTGTAGTTATCCCTGAGCATACACTTCATGCGGGGTGGGTTGCGAACTCTGACGGAGGAGGCTATGCCTTCGTTCGTGAAGGAGTTGTTGAAATCCGAAAAGGGTTTGGTAAGTGGAAGGACTTTATTGAATCCTACAACGCTAGTTTTGAGGACAATAAGGACAGCCCTTTCGCTATCCACTTTCGTATCCGCAGCACCGGAAGTAAGGAGCTAACTAATACTCACCCGTTCCGTTTCAAGCATGGATGCATGATTCATAATGGAACAATCTCAGGAACACAGGCTGATAACTTCGAGGGTTCCACTGACACTCAAAAGTTTATTGAGAGGTTTGGTAACCACTTTAGCTATGACTTTGTAGCTAAGCATAAGAAGGATCTTGATTCGGCGGTTGGTTATAACAAGCTAGTATTCCTATACCCTGATAAGCGTTATGTCATTATCAATGAGAGTAATGGAGTTACTCATAATGGCGCGTGGTATAGCAACCATTCATTCAAGAAGAGGAACACTACTACATGAGTGTACTAATCTACAGAGGAACAAGCGTTAGCGATTCGGCGCGAGCACTTCGTAGCTCTCTACGGGAGGCGGGTATTAACGCCCGCATTAATAGGCGCACTAACTCTATCACCCGTACACGCCGTCCGTTGATTAACTGGGGACGACGCTCTACCCCGTCCTCTAACGTTATCCTCAATCGCCCTGTATCAGTATCTAAAGCGGCTGATAAGCTTGCCGCTATGGTACTACTGTCTAGTGTCGGTGTGCGTGTACCGGAGTTCTGGTCTAATCCTAATGACGTACCTGCCGATGCTTTTGTTTTTGCACGCACAGTCCTTAACGGGCACAGCGGTGAGGGCATTGCAGTTAGCCGTGCGGGAGAGGACCGGCCTATGGCTTCCCTATACACCCGGTACATCCCTAAGCGTGCTGAATACAGGCTGCATGTATTTGATGACGAGGTTATCTTCGTCCAACAAAAGAGGAAGAAGAACGGGGTAGCGCAGGAGGGCGACGCCTCACTTATTCGTAGCCATCATAACGGCTGGGTGTTTGCTGAGAATCAGGTGGAGTGGTCTAATGAGGAACAAAAGCAAGCAGCTTATGACGAAGCTAAGAAGTCTTTGCGTGTCCTGGGCCTCGACTTTGGGGCCGTTGATCTCATCATTTCTAAGGAGGGTTCCGTTCCGTACGTCCTCGAAGTCAACACAGCCCCTGCTCTTGTTAGCACACGACTCAAGCAGGCCTACACCGAAAGCATCCGGAGCTTCCTCAATGAAAGAGTACCTAGCTACCGTTAAGGTTAAGCCGGGAGACACTCCTCAAAAGTATAAGTTTACGGCGGAGGATGTTTCCCCTGCCATCAAGAAACTATGTACGCTAGTAGGGGTAACTTCCACCATTAACATCCATGCCTACGACATGCTTGAGATCCTCAAGGATCCTAACAGTGGCGTGGCTTATGGTTACTCTCCTCGCAGTCATAAACTGCCTGATAGTACGCCCCCTTCGGGGGGCGGGGCTTCCCTGCCTGTGCCTGTTACGGCTGTGGTAGAGGAGGAAATGTATAATCCGTTCCAAGTATTAGAGGCTTAGTATATGTCTAATCTAGTAGACGAACTCACCGCTGACTATTTCAATTCGAGATTTAGGCACTCCATGTTCCTTGATTCTGAGAACCGTGCTTCAATGGTCCTGGGCACTAGCGGTAGGCATAGCGTCTTATACAACTGTGTCTCCACTAATGGGGTAGAAGAAAAGGCTACCACCCGTAGCTTCTTTAAGGATATGACAGTGTTCTCTACTCCCACTCTGGGATGGAGGAGTGTAGATAACGGCAAGCGTCTTGTTCACTTTACTAGGAATAACGGCAGCTACCATAGAGGTACGTGTCGCCGTAACCTACAAGTGTATGAGCACCCGCTAAGTAATACTATCCGTAGGCACGAAGTAGGGGATACTTCGTTCCAAGACATGGAGCTTGCTAGGATGGTATTAAAGCCTGAGTACAAGCCATTTCGGGAAGGTGTACAGCAGCTACTTAATGGTGATGTATTTTCTTTTGCTGTCAGTCCTCACATTGCCGTTATTGCTAACAGCGAAGGAGGTGGTGACGTTCTATTCTCCACTAGGATAGTAGGTACTGTAAATGGCGAAGGCCATCTAGCGTGTAACATTCCGACCATCAATCTTCTTCTGGAGGAAGATGAATGACTAGTGTAGCTACGGCTTTCGACAAGCCAGTGCGTGCTTCTGCTACCAACGAGGAAGCTATTAAGGAGTATAAGTGGCCGTTTAAGGAACAGCTTATAGGTGTTGAGGTAGAGTTTGAGATTGGTCGTGACGAAAATGCGCCGCTGCCTAATATCAGCGGATGGTCAAGGCACGTTGATGGATCACTACAGTATGGATCTGAGTACGTACTACGTGAACCGCTTGCTGGCAAAGACCTAGACCGTGCTATCCATAATTTCTTTTCTGCTGGATTAAATCTACGTAAGAGTACTACTAGCTCTACCCATATCCATGTAGATATGACTGAAGCCAACACTACCGTAGACCACATGAAGAACCTTATTGCTCTGGTGTATGTATTGGAGCCGGGTATCTTTAATGCTGTGGATCCTTCCCGGCAGTGGTGCGGGTACACCAATGCACTAGAGTCTGCTAATGTGGCAGACATTACTAATATGTTGGCCAAGAATCCGAATAGGTTTGCAAGTACGGTGCGTGATATCGGCTCACGTTACTATGGTATTAACCTGCAAGCTCTATCTAAGTTTGGTTCAGTAGAGTTTCGTTACTTCCCTACTGCCACTAGTGCGGATGAGCTAGCTTCTTGGATCATTCTAGCCCAGTCTTTTAAGGCCGCAGCCCTATCCTTCTCCTCTGTTGAGCAGGTGCTTGATCTATTAATGGATGAGCGGGAGTATGTGGATCTCCTAGACAGGTTTTTCTCTGAATGGAAAGACCCTTTCCTAGAAGCTGTGAGCCCCAATAGAGCACGCCGGAGAGCCAAAACACTAAAGAGTAAGTCAATGTTGGATGGGTATAAGGTTATACCTAGTATGTCTAGGTATTCAAATCTATCCAAGATCCTGTCTGGGGGTAGGTATAAAAAGATTATTAATATCACGATACCCGAACCTTCAGAGGAAGAAGGCATCAGTATATATACTGATGAGAACACTGGATGCACGGGGTATCAACGCGGCAACGTAGTAGTGTTCTTTATTGACGGGAACGGAGGAGAAATCCCTCGTCCTAGTACAGGTGGTAGCAATGTCTACTTTCTGTTCACTCTGAACGATGTCTACATGCTAGACTACAGAGACAGGGAAGGCGGATCTCCAGGTAACTGGTCACATCCCTCAACATTTAGGCTACGTCCTGGCGCAGATCTTATGCCTTTGGCTATTCTCGAAGAGGCCTGCGAGCTTACTAGGGATGTGCTATCCTCTTATACCCTCGGTCATAGTAAGCCCTCCGTGGAGGATGTGAATAGTATTTTCCAGACATACATCTCCCATCTGGCCAGTAATATACGCCAATCAGATAGCGTGTCGCATTCTCGATGGACTCTAGACGGTTTCCGCGACATCTTCAACATCCTTAATAACACCATCCCTTCCCTATAAGGAGCTTTACATATGTGTGGTATTGCTGGTTTCGTAACTGCTAATAGCCGTGAGTACTCTGCCTCTAAGTTCATCTCTGATTCTTTTATTGCAGGCAGCTTGCGCGGAGTACACTCCTCTGGGATTGCTGTAATCGATACCGAGAAGGAGTTGTACGAGTCACATAAGCTACCTATCAATGGCACTTTCTTTGTAGAGGATACTGTAGCTAAGCGTCTTATCACAGCCTCTCAGAGTAGTAACCACATTACTATTACTCATACACGGCACGCCACTGTCGGTGCCATTGGGTATGCCACTGCTCATCCTTTTGAGATTAATGATCAGGGGCGTAGTTTCGTAGGTGTTCATAACGGAACTCTTACAAATTGGTCTAGTAAAAAGAACGCTAACTACTATAACGTGGATAGTGAGTGGGCTCTTAACCACATCTTTGATAATGGCGATGAGGCATTCAAGGATTTTACAGGGGCCTTTGTGTTTGCGTGGTGGGACAGTGTAGATCCTGACATTCTAAATATTGCCCTGAATAACCAGCGGCCTATGCATGTAGCATTTATTGAAGGTGGAGGAATGGCCTATGCCAGTGAGGCAGGTATGCTCTACTGGCTAATGGAACGTAACAACCTAAAGCTTGACGGTAAGATCCGTATGCTTACAGCAGGCAATCACTACAAGTTTAATGTGAAGGACCTGAAGGCTTTTACTAAGAAGGTATTCCCTAAGCCTTCATACACCGGCAGTTACACATCCTCTACGAGTTCCCGTAGCTATACCAACACAGGTTCCTACCGCACTGTAGTAGAGAAAGTGCAGGACCTTATTGATAGAGTTTCTGGTAAGAGTTCTTCTAAAGAAGACACGCCTACTAGGTCTATCCCTTCTGTTACTAAAGAAGAGTATGAGAATGCTAAAAATCTAAGCGTTCATATGACAGAGGGTGTGTTTATCCCTAAGCTATTTGTGTATAGCACAGGGGAACTTAAGGGTAAGTTTACTGCAGCAGGCATGGAATGGGAAGCCGTAGCTCGCAACTGCCACAACCTATCATGGCAGGCAGACCACCGTTACGGCCTAAAGGTGGTAGGTATTCAGGATGGTGGAGCCGACCTAGTAGCTGTTCTGATGCGCCCTAATGCCACTAACCTTATGGCTGAGGATGAAGAGGTGGTATGTGAATGTTAAGCAATTAATTAAACAGGAGTATGAAACTCTGCATGAAGGGATGTCACTAGCTGGAGAGGAGTGCCCTTCATGTAAGGGAGGGAGTGCTAATGAAAAAACCTTATCGGTAACCATGAGGGACGGTAAGCTATTGTTCATATGTCATAGGGCATCTTGCGGAGTCAGGGGGGTAGTAGGTGTAGGGTCTAACGTTAGTAGTTCTATGACAACTGCTACTCCAGTTTCTACTAGAGGAGTGGTAGGTAGGTGGATTGTGAGGGAGTCAACTGTGTTGCCTCCCTCTGTTTCTAAGATGTTGTTTGATAAGTACTGCATCACTGCAGCCCACACTACTAAGTGGAAGATTGGTTGGGACCTGGACACTGAACGTCTTGTTCTCCCTGTGTTTTCTAGAAGGAAAGAACTGGAAGGAACAACTGCTAGGTCTTTATCAGGGGCTAGTCCTAAATCTATTAGTCACACCGAAGACGGGGCTATGGCTTGGTACTTGAATCCCAGCAGTGACAGTCTTATCGCACGACTATTTTCAGTCGCACGGCTGCAAATTGGCCGATCATGGGATTAATAACTTTTTCGCGACCCCTTCGACGGAAGACGAGATAGCGGCCATATTTAATAAAGTGGTAATTGAGGGAAAAGAGCTCTCTCCCGAAGAGGTGTTGAAATTTAAGTCGCGTATGTTGCATGAGAACGCGCTGTTAAATC
>CALKAR010000199.1 GCA_937988745.1 uncultured Peptococcaceae bacterium | reverse complement strand
CCACCGGCCCGTTCAGGATCCGAATTGCACGCCCGTCATTACCCGTCGTTCTTCACTGCCGAGCTTTCGGTGCGGAGCATGATCAAATCCTGATCAAGGCCGTGCCGCAGAACATCGAGCCGCCCGGAAACCGCCACCAGATGCGCCGCGGAAATAGGGCGAAGTCGGAACGGAAACAGGCTCGTGGCGTCAAGCACCGTTCTCAGAGCCGCCGCACCGTTGGGATGAGCGTGCAAAAACGCCTCGGCCAGCCAGGCGACAACCTCCGCCTGATCGACGGCTAGTGCACGCCCAGCGGTGTAGACACCTTTTTCCGGTGTTTCCTTCAGGACTTCCCAGTCGACGAAGCTTCGCAACACGTATCGGACTCTGCGCGAAACCGTCTCCCGTTCCCCGTACTGCTCCCGAACACGACGCTGTACCTGGCCGGCCGCGGCCGTTTCCTGAAGCCTGAGCAGTCGCCCTACATGAGCCGCCACGTTCCCCCAGAACGGGTAAACCGCCATGACCATGCCCCAATGGATCGCGATATGGTCCTCGCGCGGTAAGTTTAAGAGAAGCTTAAGGCCTTCCCGCTGAAGAGAATGGAGGTCGCGCGGAGGGCGGACCCAGATTTTCATCAGGACGGTGATCGTCTTGTCCAACGAGCCTCGCACCTTCGTGTTATCGGAACGAAATGCACCTCGCAGAGACTCTCGTAGCGCCGCCTTCACAGCCGGCGCATCATTCCCTGCCAAGACAAGACGTGCCGTCTGCTCGAGCCAATTGAGGCGAACGAGACGATCGAGCCCGACTTGGCTAGCTCGTCGGTTGACGTGCGAACTCATCAGTGCCTCCTATCGATCTCGACAAAAGGAACGAGCAATTCCTCGACGCTAATGCCTCCGTGACCGACGAGAGTTTCGCCCTCCCGCACGAAAGCGGTCCGGTTAGGAGCAATGAGGGCGAAGTAATTCTCAGGAAGGCCCACGGGCGGCCATTCCAAGGACTCCGGGAATCGCTCTTTGATTTGAGCCCTGAGCCTGGAATCGGAGTAGACGCGCACGCGCTCACCACGCAGATCGGCTATCGCCCCTTCGGCAGGCCGACCCACGCCTCTCACTTCGACGTTGCCGTGGTCCGAGGCCAGGAAAACTCGAAATCCCTGGTCATGGAGCAGACCGAAAAGATCCCGCAGGAAACCTTGCCTGGCCCATTGCCGAACCTGGTTGTGCATCCCCGCCGCCCCCAGCTCCATGCCGTGCATGATCCGGTCGATTTTGTCAATGACTAATCCGACGACACGTAGTCTAGGCCGGCTCATCAGTTCGGAGGCCGCGTCCAAACTTCCGTCGCCCAACCCCTTGACATAAGCCACCTCATGGGGAGTCAGCCCCTGATCGACCCAGAACTGCGTCCAAAGACTCGGCTCCTTGTCCGTAGTATGAATGCTCGCCGGGAAATAGATCGGCGGTTTGCCGGCAAAGGCGGCCTGCCGGGAAACCGAGGTGATCGTAGGAACCCAGGCGAAAACGACATTTTCGCGGAACCGCAGCTTCGAATCCAGCTCTCCGAGCACGTCGCGCAAGGCGATCCATTGGTCTAAAGCGAGGCCGTCCACCAGCAGAAAAGCGATCTTCGTGCGCCGATCGTCACCTAGGCTGCGTGCCAAATACCGTGGGATGTGGTGGAGCATCACAGGTGGCACGGGCGGAAGGTTGATCAGGCTCGCGTAGCGCTTCACTACCCAACCGGTGAGCGCAGAATCGAGCCGAGATCTTAACGCATCTAGGCGCTCCCGGAATTTCTCGGGCAGAGTAGCCTCCGCTTCCAGCTCCAAGGAGACGAGCTCGGCCCATCGGTAGGCGAAACGGAACCATTCTTCATGACGCGCCTCCGCCGCTGGGATCGTTTTCTCGACGGAATCCAGCAACCCTTCTATACGCCGGCGACGATTCTCTGCACGGGAAACTTTGACGCCTTGAGCCACCCAGGTTTTAGCGAGCGCTTGCGAATGCTGGTGAGGAACCGGCTTAAGCAGGCCCTCAAGGAAAAGGTTGTCGATGTAAATGCGAACATCGTCATGGTTGAAAGGCAAAAGCGCCGGCCCCGGGAACTGGAAGCCGTACTCCGCCGTAGCCTCACGAGCCACAGGTCCCTTCGCCTTTGCCAGCGAATCCAGAAACACCGGCCAGCGCTCCTGCAGGAACGCAAAAAATGCTCCCGCGTCCGGAACGATGGCTTCCAGAGGCCAATCTTGGAACAGGCCGTTTTGACGAAGCACTTGAATAAAACGCTCATCGAGGATGGCCGGAATTCGTTGTCCGCGGTAATGCCGGCGCAGCAAGACCCGAAGCAGATCCGGCGGCCGCTTGATGAGTTCCGGCGCGATCTCAAACACGTGGCGAAGGACGAACTCCTTCGTAGCGTTCTCTCCGAGCTGACCCGGGGCATGCTTCGCCTGTGCCCCGAACAAGGCGTCAAGATAAGCCCTATCGAGCGCCGAGACGACGGGATAGCTGAGATTCGGAAACAGATCGCCTAGGTTGAACGACAGTTTCCGGCCAGCCTGCAGCAGGTCGTACGGCAAGGCATTGAAATCGCTCGATGGCGATCTCAGCACTACCACCAGATCGGTTTCCTCACCGCGGTCCCACCGGGAGCGGAACTTAGACTCGTAGACATAGCGAAAGGCGACGGGATCTTCAAACGGGATCAGCTCGAAACCCCGTTCCCGAATCCCTTCCACGACACCTTCTTCAAGGAGCAGGCCGTCCGGATCCGCGACCAGGGTAAGCCGGGCGACCTGAGGTGTAAACTCACTCAAAATTTGGTCACGCCAACTTCCCATGGGCGCCTCCCTCCACGCGAACGAGAAGCAGGGGCGTCATCTCCGGCAAAGCCTGGGCCCTGCGCTCTAGTTGTTCGCGGAAGCGTTCTTTCTCCCGCGCCAAAAGAGTCAGGCGATAGTTAGGAACCTGGGGCAAGCAGACGCCCCCGGTGAGCCCGCACCAGCTCGTCGTAGATCGTCTTTCCCTGCTGCTCCGCCGCCTCCCGGAGTCGATCAAAAGCTTGATGAGCAGTCTCGCTGTCTAAATGACGGAGGATCGTGGGCGGAGTGGTCAACAGCAGATCCCAGATGTGCCGGGCCGTCGGCGCAAACACCCGGCTGTCGTCGGACAAAAACAAAGGCATGAAGCGGTGACGGTTCCAGTCGGCGGTCGAGAGTGAGATCCGCCAGAGAGACCAGAAACCCGTAATCTCTGGGGCAAGGCCGGGGAACGTGATGACGGGAACCGGTTGTCCCGGCCCAAACGCTGGCAGGCGCATGGCCAGCCCTCGAATCTTCGGATCTTCCAGCGTCAGGTGGCGGCTCAAAGGTTTCTCTTGAGCCTCTTTACCGGTAAAGACGACATTGGTCAGTCGCTCGCCGCCCGGCCAAGTGAGATCCCACGCGCCGTTCTTTTTCTCAGCCTTTCCGCCGTGCGCCTTCAGGTAGCTGACCGTCATGCGCTCCACCCAATACGGAAGCGGGTGGACCAACAGCCGCTGCGCCTCGCGCGGGTCAAGATCCTCCGTCGAGCCGAGGACGGAAGCTCCCTGGCGAGACTCCCGGACTTGCTTTTGGATGCTTTTCAGCATCTCGTCGACCTTCGTTCCGACTCCGTCAGGGTTGAGAATGGCTTCCACGTACAAATCATCGAAGATCTGGCCCGCTTGAGCAGAGTCGAGCACGTCACCGGTCTTATCGATGCCCAACTCTTCGAAGATGATCGCCAGTTTCTTCTCCAGCACTTCGAGAACACGGTGTTCGATCGAGTCCTCGAACACGAAGTTGATGGCGCGCACCGTATGGGTCTGGCCGATGCGGTCCA
>CALKAR010000198.1 GCA_937988745.1 uncultured Peptococcaceae bacterium | reverse complement strand
AGAAGTAAGGCTCCCCAAATGCTCGCCGCTCCAGATTGCAGCAGCATTGCACAGGCCATAGTGACCAGACCGCATACCGCGCCTACAGAAATATCGATACCGCCTGCGATCATAACGACGCACAGGCCAAGCGTAACGATAAAGAGCGCAGCGTTCAGGTTAAACAAATCAAAGAAGGTCTGAAACTGCATGAAACTGCCCGGATACCTGATCAAGGCAAACCCGTACATCAACACAAAAATAATTCCGGCGATCATAAAAAGAAGATTCGAATTCGAAAGTCTTGTTTTTGGCTTGGTTGTGTTTGGAGATTCCATTCTACTCCTCCTTTTTCCCAGTTGTGTCAGTTACGAAAACCCCCGCATTGTTTAGTCCATCTGTCTGGAGTCCGGAGTAGAGAGCGACGATGCTTTTCCGATGGTTTTCGCCTTGTCTAAGACTTTCCTGACAAAAACCCTAACCACCGGCGAAGCAATCACCATCAGAACTATGATGAAGACGGCCTTAAAGGCCTTGATGGCCTCAGGGTTTACCTCCAGCCGGAGCAAAGTTCTGTTTAGCATCTCAATCGTGTATGCGCCGATAATAGAACCTGTGATGCTGAACTTTCCGCCGCCCAGCGAATTGCCGCCTAAGGCAACGGCGAGAATCGCGTCCATCATGATAAACTTGAGCAGATTAACGCTATCATGGCGTCCAGCTTTATTAACTGCGATAAAACCCGCTACCGCGCTGCAAACTCCCATAATCAAAAAGGTTAAAAAGATAATCTTTTTCGGGTCGATACCATTAAGGCGCACTGCACTTGGGTTGATCCCTACAGACTCTACATAAAGCCGGAGATTTGTTTTCTTGAGCACCACCGCAACGATTGCGATGAACACGGCGGTCAAGATTATTGGGGTATGGATGGGAATTCCCGGTATTACGGTACCGATTTTATTCGAGATCTCGTTCGCCAGGATGGGCGATACTTTGCCATCAATCATAAAGGCGATCGACCTGCCCCCTAAGAATAGGATGAGGGTGGCAACCATGGGCTGAACGTTAAAGACCGAAACTAGGGTGCCATTGAAAGCGCCGATCAATATTCCGGCCACACAGCTGATAAAAAAACCTACTAGTATGGTCAACAAAGTGACCTCTCCAGCGTTTAAGACGTACCAAACGAAGATGGCGGAAGTAATAGCGCCATTCTCGCCGATACTAATGTCCTGCCCCCGTGAGGCTGCAGTAACAAGGGTCATGCCGATTGATAGAATAACCAACTCCGAAGCGCCGAAAAGTATATTCGGAATGTTTCCGTAAAACGCCCCGTTTACCATGGTGATTCTGAAGTAATCAGCACCCTTGATCAGATTAACAATAATAAGGAGCACTAGAACGGAGAGGGGAAGGAAGAGATGAGACGAGCGATTGATGTGTTTCTTTAGCTTAGACATGTCCTTTACCTCCCTGTGCGATCATGTGCATAGCATCTTGTTCCGTCACATTCATTCCACTGAGCTCTCCGACAATTTCTCGGTCTTTCATAACGATCAGTCGAGAACAGACTCGGATCATTTCGTCAATTTCGGATGATATGAAAGTCAGGCTCACCCCGTCTTCAGCGAGCCTGAGCACAAGTTTTTGAATCTCCACCTTGGTTCCGACATCGATTCCCCGTGTGGGTTCATCGAGGATCAGGTACATAGGGTGGGTGAGCAGCCAGCGGGCTAGTACTACCTTCTGCTGGTTGCCGCCGGATAAAGAATTAATTGGCGTGTTAATCGATGGTGTCTTTATGCCCAGCTTCTCGATATACTCGTTAGCAAATTCCTCAGCCTGTTTCCGCGACAGAGGTCTGAAGAAGCCTTTCATCACCTGCAAGGCCAGGATAATGTTGTCACGTACTGAGAGTTCGCCCACAATTCCTTCGTGCTTGCGGTCCTCTGGTAGATAGCCGATTCCGTTCTTCATGGCGTCAAGGGGGGTCTTGAGTTTCACCTTTTTACCATTTATCTTTACTTCGCCGCTTGTTACCTTATCCGCGGCAAATATTGCTCGAACACTTTCGCTGCGCCCCGAGCCGAGCAAGCCAGCAAACCCGTTTACCTCGCCTTTTTCGATCCGAAAATCAAAAGGCCTTACTCCAGCGGCACTGGAAAGCCCCGTGGCCTCGAACACCGGCACACTGTCACTTGAGGTTTGCGGTTCCTGTTTTTTCATTTCCGAAACATCACTTAGCGCCTTGCCCATCATTTTGGAGATCAGCTCTATTTGGGAAAGGGCAGCTGTTTGGTATTCGCCGATCAGCTCTCCATTACGAAGCACTGTAATCGTGTCGCTAATCTCGTAGACCTGATCGAGAAAGTGGGTAATAAAGATGATTCCTACACCCCGGGCTTTCAGTTCGCGCATGAGGGCAAAGAGTTTTTTTACCTCATCTTCGTCCAATGAAGACGTGGGCTCATCTAGGATCAGGATCTTACAATCCATATCGATGGCGCGGGCAATCGAGACCATCTGCTGTACCGCAATGGAACAGCTGGAGAGTTCTTGAGTTGGGCTCGCCGGAATACCGAGGGAATCGAGCAATTGTGCTGCCTTGGCGTTCATCTCTTTCCAGCGTACGAAACTGTTTTGGCTGCGGCCGATAAACATGTTCTCTGCCACGGTTAAGTTTGGGCAAAGGGCAATTTCCTGAAAGACGGTGCCAATTCCCATGCTCAGCGCTTCCTGGGGCGATCTGCAGACAACGTTCCTTCCATCTAAAATAATCTGACCGGCATCCTTTTCGTAAACACCGGTTAATACTTTAATCAGTGTGGATTTGCCCGCCCCATTTTCGCCCATTAGTGCGTGGATTTCACCTTTGCGGAGCACGAAGTCTACATTCTGCAGAGCTTTAACCCCTGGAAAGGATTTGCTAATGCCTTCCATTCTGAGTATAATTTCTGACTGCAAGCAAAGACCCCCTTATAGGTAGCATATAAATGAACAGCATTGCAGTTGGCCGGAGCAGAGCCGGCCACCGCAATGCATGAACGCTTATACAATCTACCTTGTGATTACCCCTTTACCAGGATCGACATTGATTCCGTACTTCTCGATATCTTCGTCAGTGATTGTGTTGGAATCCAAAACAATCTCTTCCTGATAGACGATTCCAGAGGGGATATTACCAGTTCTGATCCACTTTTCAATTTCAGCGGCTTGGCGTGGATTACACTGTACATCAGCATCCCAGTAACCAGCCTGTACGTTCCTTAGGGCAAAACGGTTAAAGTCAAAACCAATTATCTTGACCTTGCCGTCTTTTCCATGGCTGATTCCGGCTGCCTCAAGGGCTTGAACGGCGCCTTGGGCCATACCGTCATTTTGGGCATAGATCACGTTGAAATCCTTGTTTGCTGCTATCGCGGCTTCAACCACTTTGCGGGCTTCTTCAAGGCTCCAAGTGTCTCCACCTGTTCCATCAGCCACAATAGTGAGTTTACCTTCTTCTGCGGCTTTAAGTACTGCTGCGCTGCGTCCTATTTCCGCTGCGCTGCCCATTTGCCCGCGAATCAGGACTAGGTTGATTGGTTCTGGAACATTGTTCAAGACCCAATTCACTGCCAATTCACCCTCATAATACATATCGGAGAGCAGTGCTGCCTCATAGTTTGAGGGATCGGTATCAATTTCACGGTCAAAGAGAATTACTCTAACGCCTGCTCTTTTTGCCGACTGCAGGACATCATCCCATCCTGATGCATTTGCGGCCGAGATTAGGAGATAATCCACTCCATCTCGAATATACCCTCTGGCTGCAGCTATCTGCTCGCTATTGTCCGCAGTGTTGGTCTGTTTTGCGTCATAGCCGTTTTCCCTTGAGAAGACCCTGTTCATGTCTTCCACATTGGCCTGACGGTAGCCGGATTCTTCCGGTGGTAAGTTTACAATCCCAATCTTAATCAGTTCTTCTGCTGCTACTATTGCCGACCCATACGACAAAACCAACATAACCATCAACAGTAACAATCCTACTCTAGGCAACTTTTTCATCATTAACCTCCTCCAAATTTTTTAGTCGGAATCAAGGTAACCCATCTGACGTTTCGAAAATCACCTTCCGAGTTCGTTTATCTGGCCCTAATGCTCCCCTCCTTTTTTCCATTTTTTCCAAATCATATATTGAGCTGGCTTTGCCAACCTATTGGCTGTCAATCTGTTATTAATAATATGGACAGTCAAGTTGAATAGACATCTTTTATGCGATTAATTTTAAGGAACTCATTTAGCCACTAAATACAATTAGGGCCTTTTTAACTCTGGCGACCCCTATCGATTCGAGTCTTCCTCTGAAACGCAATAATAACGAGGATGATGTCACAAAGCTACTTCTATATGTTTGTATTGGTAGGAACAATACCCCTCAAAACTCCCTGTAGTTCCAAGTATGGTGCTTCACAGCAAATCATCAATTCGGCCAATTATTGTTAGTTTATAATCTTTACCCTGTTTTCCTTGTTTACATCTTCGCGGTATTATTAATGTTAATGTTATAGTATGGCAAAATAAATGTCAAGCAGACATGTATGTGCAACATGCCATTGTTTTCCGGGATGACGTGATATTAGACATACCCGCCAGTTTCTAAGGGGCAGTTGATGGCCGCGGTAAGTGTGCTAATCCACGGGGTGGATTTCAGCGAGTGGCGGTGAACGAGGGGGCTTTGTGCAAAGACTAGGAAAGTTTCAGTGGCTAACGGCTAGAACCGAGCTAAGACGTTTCGCCCAGAGGGGTAGAAGTTTCCCGCACCAGAAGGAAAATCTGCCCAACATCTTGAAAAATGATGGCAAATGAACTCACTTTTGTTGCGTTGATAACCTGCTATTTTTACTGCAATTTTACTG
>CALKAR010000197.1 GCA_937988745.1 uncultured Peptococcaceae bacterium | reverse complement strand
GCACAGGGCCGTATCGTGCGGCGTGACATACGTACGGCAGGCGGCGAAGGCGGAACTCCCTTCTTCGAGCAAATTCGTGCCGCTCTGATTGAAGAAGGCGAACTTCTCACGAGTGAAAACACAACCCACGCTGATCTTTTGAACATGCAGCAGCTTCTGTTTCAAAATGGTGATGTGATAAGCCTGAAGCAGGCTCTGAACATCTTCCTTATGCTGCGCAGCTGGCCGATGTTGGAGAGCCAGGACGTACTCGAGCAGATTGTGCGTGCTGGGGTACAGAAGGGCAGTTGGTGCGTCTTTAAAATGGGAGAAGGACAGGGCGCACGGCCGGACGAGTTCTACCACCAGCAAAACGAGGTGCCGATGAGTGTCTCGCTGCTGCACGGAGGCTACTCGTTGGTTACGGTGCAGGGGGCAAAGCAGCGGAGGTGGACGGAGCCCGAGCGTCCCACCGTCGATGTCAGGCGCTATCTACTCGACTACATGGAAGAAAACCAAGAGGCGCGAATGAGTGAAGTCTCCTCGGCGTTAATCGAGCAGGATGAGAACATTACGCCGCAGGATGTCCAGGAAGCGGCGCGCGAACTGATACGTGATTCGCGTCTTATGAGCTATCGAGGGGACTCAGAGCATGACGACAAGCCGGACATGGTGTATGGCAACAGAGCGATCATGTACGCGCCGGATGCCGACGACGTGCTCGTCCTTCCGAAGGTAGCGGAGGAAAAAGGTTGGATTGACGAAGACCGTGGCTTAGATATCAGCGGTGCCGAGGCCGTGGAGCGGCTCCAGGGTCTCGTTCACCGGTTGGGCAGCATGTATACCCGAGGGGCAACAACGACCATTCAGGCGTTAGGTCTTGATGAGATTATACTTCCAGACGGCGGCATGCTCACCGTGCGTTTGGAGGATGTGACCCCCGAGTCGATGAAGGCGCTCGGTGAGCTGTTTGAGGTGCTGGGGAACGTGCTCCGGTTTGCAGAGCTGCGGAACGCAGATATCCGGATAGCCGATGCCGATGACAACTGCCCGCTCGTTCAGGAACTCAAGAAGGAAGAAGGTCGCGAGGCTAGGACATTAGCGAACAGGAAAAGCATTTACAGGACCTTTACAAAAGGCGCCTTCGCCCGCTGGTTGCTGAGGCGCCGTGGGTCTTGCGCGTTACGGAGCACAAAGGAAAGCCGGTTCCGGTGGTAATCGTCAAGGAACGCCGGCACGTCGAAAGACCGCCGGAGGATAAGGCGGACGGATCTTCAACCGGAACACTGCGTGATGCCGGGCTCATTTATGGCGCCTCCCTGAGGAGGTGCCTCCCTGTCATTCGGTCGATCGTGACGCGTGTGTCCGACGATGCCGGGGTTCCCCTTGAGCTCCAGCGGTTCTTCGCCAACGGACGCATTGCTTTTCGCGGCAATCTGCCCTTAGACAATGAAGCCGGGCCCAAATTGCCTTTGATCTTCAAATTGCAGGAGCGTATGTCAGACTTAGACCGCGTGGAGCTTATAGCTCGGCGTGTCGAACGCTTTACCCGGGAAGAAGCCCATTACTGGCTGACTCGCTCAACGCAGTTTAGCCCGGAGGCGAATCGCTGGGCCCAGGCAGGCATGCGCATCATGTTAGGCGGACAACGAGGCGACAAGGCAGTCACCGAAATGCTCGAGAAGCTGCGGCATTGAAGGAGAGAGTGAATCAATGGCGGTTCATTCTATGCCATCCCAAGGAAACGACGTACGACTCATCGAGGCAGGATTTCCATGCCACCAGGTAGGAGCGGAGACTCGGCGGGAACGGGGCGCGAGTTCTGCATTGCCGCCCCTGTACTATCTCCACGTGTGGTGGGCCCGTCGGCCGCTGACCCCCAGCAGAGCCGCCGTTTTGGGATCACTTCTTCCCGCTGATACTGATGTGGATTGGTTCCTGCGTGAACTGGGAATCGAACAGGTACAGGCTGATGTGAATGGTGTGCGGTGGGTGTTGGATGAT
>CALKAR010000196.1 GCA_937988745.1 uncultured Peptococcaceae bacterium | reverse complement strand
CTTAACCCCAAGTATTACACTAACAACAAAGAAGAGTAAGAGCGCAAAAGAAATGCCCACAGCATGAGCTGTGGGCATTTTTGGTTTGGTCATGTGGATCTTATCAGCTGGCTGCTCCAGCGCAGCTGCGTAAAGGCGCCTAGAGGAGCTGTGTGTCATTAATATCCAGTTTAAACTCACAGTCTAAGAACTCTGCCGCCCTTCGGCACATCAACATCCGCTGTAAAAAGATCTCGAAGTACTCCATGATCGAACAGATTTCTGTTTCGATCGTAAGTCTCAGGCGGATAATGCGCTCATCCTTGTTTACATCCAAAGATGACTTAACAGCGGCGTAATTCACCCTGTCATGGATATCGAAGGCAACCAATTCTTTGTTGCGCGTGCGAGTCCGGTGTACATCGGATTTGTCAGCCAGAATTAGTGCAGCCGCAACCGCATTTACTGGATGCCCCGTCTCTTCCTCATGGTTACCGATCGCACTCAAGACCTGTGCTATCTCGGATGGTGGCATCTGCATTTCTTGAAGAATCGGTGCAACCAGCAGCGCAGCGATCGGTCCGTGATGCACACGGCTTACCGAATTCCCTATATCATGCAGATAACCAGCAATAGCTGCCAGCTCAGCATCCCGTTTCGGATAGTCAAGCTCGAGCAGTATACTGCGAGCCAGGGACGAAACGAGACCCACGTGGCGCTTACCATGTTCTGTGTATCCCAGAGCGGCCAGATTAGCATCAGCCTGCGCTATGAAGGCCTCTACAGAAGGATGTCGCTTAACATCTTCAAGTGTAACTACCATGCTGTTCACCTCTATCGGAGGGGAAAATCCCTTCTTTGTTTAAGATGTCCTCCACATGATTAATAAGCTGCTCAGGTGTAAAGCCATCGGTTACCACAATTAGATCGGCGTGTTCGCGAGCATTGGCCAGAGTCGCTTTCTGCTCATTGTAACGTTCTATGCCCCAAGATATCTTCTTGCGGCGTTTAATGGTAGAATACTGACAGTCAAGGAGAATTAAGAAATCCGGGCTGCGTCTCTGCCACAACCTCGGACTGACAGAGTGTTCCTGAGCAAGACTGCGTGCATTATAGCCTCGCTCCCTCAAACCTGTCGAGAGAGTTGTCTTCCCTGAAGCACACACCCCAACAATCAAAATGAGGGGATTCTCCTTGTTTGTCAAAGCATTCACCACCAACCTGACCCTTAGGTCAGAAAGGATAGGTCACACTCATCCGCCGTATGCCTAATTCTGCCTCGCGATTTGTCACAGCCAAGACTGCCACTACCATATCATCTTTAGGCTGTCCTTTGTCGAGTGAAATAGCATGGTCGAGAATCCTGTCGGCAAGTTCTTGTGCATCAAGATCTTGCTTGAGCAGATCATACACAAACTCAAGCTCAAATTGGTTATTGTAGTAACGACCCGCGTGGGTCACACCGTCAGTAAACCCTACTAAGACTGTCCCGGGAAAGAGCGGCCAATGAGATATGGAGGGCCGATTGAGACGGTGTACACCAATAGGGTTCACTTCAGATTCTAAGCAGCTAGAACCATCGCTGTGACCGATAATCACAGGTGAATTGGTGTTGCGGGAAATCACCAAACATTTGTGGTCTAAATCAGCGGTGAGTAGAGTCACTGTGGACGAAACTTTCCCATCTCTCTGTGCATAAAGAAAATCACTAATTGTACGCATCACCGCACCGTCGCGTGCCCCATCGCCAATCAACGATGACGCCTTGGCGGCTACCATGTGACTGGTCCGCTTTGCGCCCGCACCAGTTCCCTGACCATCGACAATAACAACAGACATGCCACCGCGAGGTCTTTCCACTACCTCGACTGAATCGCCGCTGACACCGGCAGCATACTTGCCCACCTTAGCCAGGCCAACCCTAATTTCCACGGCAGAAATCTCCCTTTACAGCTTAGTTCCACTCAAATTCGTTGACTGCACGCAGCCAGTACTGCTGAATATCACCAGCGTACTTGTTCGAATCAAGGAACAGACTTAGACAAACCACATCACCGTTCCGTTCAAAAATGACCGACCGCAGCATAACCTTGCGCCCATGGCTGCCTGTTGCCTCATAGGCGTAGAAATGACACTGCAGATTGTTGGATGTGGTTATCATGCGGTTTGCAGTTACCTTTACATCCTTCACAACTGGTTTAAAACGTTCCTCGATGCTATTTCGTACATCTTCGATCGTGGAGTTCTTCAAAGCCGCCACTTCCATGGAAACAGATCCATTGTCCATCAGGATCTCCAGGATATCCATACCGAAAATGTTCCGTTCTACATACGATTGTCCTTTTGAAGGCACTACCGCAGCAAAAGCGGGATTCGAGCCCATATACCACCAGTAATCCGGATGATCATGGAGATAAAATGTACCCGCATAGGCTGGCAGCGCGGTAGTAATTAGAATGAATGAAATAATAGCAATTAAGTGCGCCTTACGCATGTACCGTGTCTCCTTTCTTTAAAAGAAAACCACCGTACGGTGGTTTCTAGTTAAGCACAGAATTAATGCCAGAACGGGAAACTTTGATTTCCACCTTGTCGGCTACTTTGATGGTGACATAGTCTTCTTTAAGTGCGGTAATTTCACCATAGATGCCGCCAATCGTAACAATCCGGTCTCCCTTTTTCAGTGAATCAAGCATCTCTTTACGCTGCTTCTGCTGCTTCTGCTGTGGCCGCCAGAGCATGAAATAAAACACTACTGCCACAATGATAAAAGGCATAAAGAGAGAAATCAGGCCACCGGCTGCCGTCGGCACTTCAGTTTCCAAAAAAAACATCCAGCTACCTCCTCAAATCTAGTTTACCTAAACATTGTTCTACCAAGGATAGCCATATCCTCCTATTTTCCACTGCCATATTCCGAGAAAAACTCATCTCTAAACTCGAGAAGGCGCTCTTCGGCGATGGCCTGGCGAATATCATGCATCAAACGAATCAGGAATGACAGGTTGTGAATGGTAGTCAGGCGAATGCCTAGGACTTCCTTGGCCTTCAGCAGATGCCGGATGTAGGCTCGCGAAAAGTTCTGACATGTATAGCATGAGCAATCCTCTTCAATAGGCCTGAAATCTCTGGCGTACGGTCTATCCCGAACCGGCAGATTACCCTTACGTGTAATCACCATACCGTGTCGAGCAAGCCGTGTAGGCCAGACGCAGTCAAACATATCTACTCCGCGAATCACTGCTTCAATTAAGCAGTCTGGGGAACCAACGCCCATCAAATAGCGCGGCTTATCTTTAGGCATCACCGGAATCAGGTCTTCAAGCACTTCGTACATTATTTCCTTCGGCTCTCCGACGCTCAACCCGCCGATTCCGTATCCGGGAAAATCCATCTCCAGCAGTTCTTCCGCGCTTTCTCGGCGTAGGTCTTTATACATCCCACCTTGGATAATGCCAAACAAGGCCTGGTCTTCGCGGGTATGCGCCGCCTTGCACCGGCGTGCCCACCTAGTTGTCAGATCCTTAGACTTCTTTACGTATTCATAGTCCGCCGGATAAGGCGCACACTCGTCAAAGGCCATGATTATATCTGCCCCCAGCGCCATCTGAATCTCGATAGATCTTTCCGGGGAAATAAAATGCTTTGAGCCATCCAGGTGAGACCGAAACTCGACCCCTTCTTCGCTGATCTTACGCAGCGGGCCTAGGCTGAACACCTGAAAACCTCCGCTGTCTGTCAAAATGGGCCGCTGCCAGTTCATAAACTGGTGAAGTCCCCCTGCCTCGGCTACCAAGTCTTCTCCTGGCCGGAGATAAAGGTGATATGTATTGCTCAAAATTATCTCAGCCCCCAGATCTTTCAGTTCATGGGGGGCCATCGTTTTTACCGTTGCTTGGGTTCCTACCGGCATGAATACAGGGGTTTGAATCACACCGTGTGGGGTAGTCACTGTACCAAGTCGCGCCCTAGTCGTTGTTGATTCATACTGAACAGAAAAAAACTGCTTATTCAAATTTGTCCACTCCACCTATTAAAGAAGTAACATTGCATCACCAAAGCTGAAAAAGCGATAGCGATTCTCTACTGCGTGAGTGTATGCCCGCCTGATTGTGTCTAAACCAGCAAAAGCTGAGACGAGCATTAAGAGGCTGGACTTGGGCAGATGAAAGTTCGTAATCAAGACATCCACAATCTTGAACTGGTAACCTGGATAAATAAAAATATCGGTCCAACCCGAACCCGGAACAACTACATAATCACTGCCCTGCTTTCGCGCTTGGGTTTCCAGCGTTCGGACTGTAGTGGTCCCGACCGCCCATACTCGTCCACCGCGCCGCTTGCAGCTGTTTATGGCTTCGGCGCTTTCTGGACTGACCTCGAAGTACTCTGCGTGCATGCGATGTTCTTCAACGTCTTCAACTTGGACAGGACGGAAAGTGCCCAATCCTACATGTAGGGTTAAAGGGACAATTTGCGTCCCGCGAGCTTTGATTTCACTGAGGAGTTCAGATGTAAAATGCAGACCTGCAGTGGGAGCTGCTACCGACCCTGCTTCTTTCGAGTACACCGTCTGATAGCGTTCCCCATCTTCCAGCTTCTCATGAATATATGGCGGTAATGGAGTTTCCCCCAATTCTTCAAGAATTTCGTTAAAATCGCCGCTGAAATCAAAGTCGACCAGGCGACTGCCTATCTCTGTAATATCCACAACTGTACACGCTAATTTGGGTGAAAACTCAATGCGCATACCGATACGCGCCCGTTTTCCCGGTTTCACTAAAACCTCCCAGCGGTTACCGCCATAAGGACGGAGGAGCAAAATTTCTACATGACCGCCAGTATCGGCCCGCACACCAAAAAGCCGGGCTGGAATTACTCTAGTCTGATTGATCACCAATACGTCATCTGCATCGAAGTATTCCACGATATCCCGAAATTGTTTGTCTTGGAGCTCTGTACCGAACCGCTCTGTAACCAAAAGCCGCGAGGCATCGCGCTGCGGCAGCGGCGTTTGGGCAATTAATTCTTCGGGAAGGTGGAAGTCGAAATCACTGACCTTCATTCGCTGTAACTGAGAGCCCCTTTCATACGGTTTGAAAACGAAAAGATCGTCTGGTGCTGCCTTTCAGGGATACTATCTGCAGCTGCGCTGTTAGTCCACTGCATAGGCGTTAAGACTGGACGAGGTGCACTGCCAAAAGACGCCGAAACTACGTGCACTTCGCTTTCTTGCTCCTCCTGGCGTTCTGGTGTTTCTGCCACTGTCAAGCGCGCTTCAATGCGCTGCGGAACAATCGCCTGCGCCTGCCGCTGAATAGCAATATACCGAGCAGGTGTTATACCAGCAGACTTCGCATCGGCCAGCACCTGTACAGGCACCTGCCATATGCGCACTTGCGCCCTAGAATTCTTGGTTAATGAATCAACAATAACCTGTTCTAACTTGTGATCATCACCAGTGCGGTTGTTCTTCAGTTCAATCAAGCTGGTTTCATTACTATTTTTGTCAGCAATGGTCACTATAATTTCACTGCTGCCCTGCCTTAAATAGCCATCCCTTTCTGCTTGCCGGCTGATAGCATCCAGTGCATCACTGAGGGACTCGCCGACTACATCGATCCGGCTGAGAAGCTGCTTCCCATCGTCATTCAAACCCACGGCTTCAAGAACATGATGCTTTGCATCTACAGCCAGTTCCAGACTTGGATTAATATCTAGAGTTACTAAGTATGCTGGCACCGCATGGGGAATAAGCTGCCCGATAAATAGGTTCCATGAGCTGGCCAATGCCAAGAACAGGACAGCTGCAGCCCCAACCTGCCACAAGCTGATGCGCTCCTTGCGCTTGAACTGAATTTCTTGACCAACGTAGACCTGTTTCTTAAATGGAACCTGTACGAATTCACCTTGGGCAGTCATGACAATAACGCGATTGCGTTTGCCGATTTCCACGACAACCCCTCTCGTCCGCACCCCGGCTCCCCCCTTTACTCAGGCCTTTTAAGATACTCCTGCAGATAATAAAACTCTCCAATCAAAATCAACGATAAGGCAATTATGTATTTGCGCTGCCTTTCTAAAGTCTTTCGGCTCACCTTCACCCTTTTCTGCAGCTCCTTTAAAGGCAGGGCCTTCCTGCTTGTAAGATACTGGAGCAGTGTTGGGTCGCTGGTGAGTATACGGGCCACCTCGAGCGCTCTCTCCCTGGCATCTTGGTGCTTTGGCGAAGCCTGCACAAGATCGGAAAAGGTAATCCCATAGTGATTCAGGAGCTGATTCAGACGGAAAATTTCCTCCCGACGTTCTTCGGCTTCTACCTGAATCTGAAGGGTGGCCACAGCCTCTTTAGACTCTATTCTCTTAATAACGCTGTCTTCGTTCTCTTCTGATTCAAAGGTTGATATAGGAACTTCTTCCTGCCGCTTCGACTTACGGCGGAAATAGTCTACCATACGCCGCTTGATCACTATCTCTGCGAAGCTCAGAAAGGAAGCTCCTGCTTTATCGTCATAGGCATCAATGGCCTCATTAAAAGCAATCATAGCAATACTAGCTTCATCATCGCGGCCCAAGACCAGGTATTTTCTGCATACTCCTGAAGCTACTCTGAGGAAAAAGGGACGATACTCTCGAAGAATCTGTTCCCTCGCCTTTTCATCACCGGCCTTGGCCTGGGCCACTAAATCTCCTAGTTCGACTCGATATTCCTGCTGCTTGTGCACTGCGCTCTTGGCCATTTTGTTTCCTCCCTTGACACCCTTCGCCACCGCTGTTGGGATTGTGAGGGTATGTTATTCATACCCAAATTCCCGCAGTGCCCCAGGTTTATTTCGCCAGTCTTTCTTAACTTTCACCCACAGGTCAAGAAAAACCTGCACGCCCAAGAGCTGTTCAATCTGCTCACGAGCGCCCATGCCGATAGCCTTCAGCATCCTACCATTCTTGCCGATTATGATTCCTTTTTGCGAATCGCGCTCCACATAAATGGTAGCTCTGATGCTGACCAAATCTTTTTCTGGATCTTCCGAAACCTCGTCGATATCTACGGCAATGGAATGGGGTATTTCTTCTTCGGTCTTGTGCAAAATTTGTTCGCGGATAAACTCCGCAAAGACAAACCGTTCTGGGTGTCCGGTAATCCAGTCATCAGGGTAATACTTCGGCCCTTCCGGCAGAAATCCTATGAGCAGATCAATAAGCCTGTCCAAGTTTTCTCCGGTTAATGCCGACACGCCAAGGATCTCCGCAAAATCGCCCTTGTCCGCCAGAGCACTCAAAAACTCAGCTTGTCCATCTTTATCAGCTAAATCACTCTTATTGGCTACCAGTACTACAGGCTGCTCAAGCTTGCGGACTATATCGAGGATATGGTCATCCGCTTTGGTCCAGCGGCCCATTTCGACCAACCACAGCACTGCATCGACACCCTCGAGAGAATCGACTGCTGCCTTCACCATGTATTCGCCTAATTTGTGAAACGGTTTGTGGATGCCTGGGGTATCAAGAAATACGATCTGTGCATCCTCTTTAGTCAGGACACATTGAATCGCATTCCTTGTAGTCTGCGGTTTATTAGAAACAATGGAGATCTTCTGTCCGAGCAGTGAATTTAGGAGCGTGGACTTACCCACATTGGGTCGGCCAATGACAGCAACAAAGCCGGATCGAAATTTGCTCATAGCATCGTCTCCTTCAGGTTTTTCAGCTCTAACACATATTCCAAACGATCCTCACCAGGACCATATTCGTCTTGGCGAAAACCTGTTTGAACAAAGCCCATTTTCTCGTAGAGCCGCCTTGCACCCAGGTTGTTGGGATGTACTGTCAGCGAGACAGCTCTAATACCGTCCCTCTTCAATTGGGAACAGGTTTCCCTCAAAAGCAGCTCTCCTACTCCCTGCCTTCGCCAGTTTGACTTGATCGTGAAGCCAAACAAATAAGCTTGGTTTGGGCACCGGAAGTCAAGCATATACTCGCAGACTCCCACTACTTCGTCGTTACTGCAGGCAATAAACACCCGCCCATGGCGTATAAAGGGAACCAAGAACCAATGGTTCATACCCCCAATTCCAAAGGCTTCCTGCTCTAAAGCGACGATCTGCTCAACCAAGCTTTGGTCTACATCGATAATTTCCCTAACGTTCATTCGTCAGTTCCCTCTAAGGATCGGGCAGAGAAGGCGTTGGGGAGCAATTTAGATATGCGAGTTTCTTCTACTTCTCCAGCTAAGTTGCCCAGATAAATTGGAACATCGTCAGTAAAAAACTCAGCTATGACCTGCCGACATACTCCACAGGGCTGACAGGGCCCTGGCGTATCCGCTACGACGGCTAGCGCGGCAAATTCACGCACTCCTTCAGAAATAGCTTTGAAAATCGCAGTGCGCTCTGCACAATTAGTTGGTGAGTACCCTGCATTTTCGATGTTGCAGCCGGTAAAAATCCTGCCATCAGCGGCTGCTAACGCGGCTCCCACTTTAAACCCGGAATATGGAACATAAGCCTGTTCCCTCGCTTGTTTTGCCTTTTCCAGCAGTTCATTACGGTTAACCATGTAACTTCACCCCATCCGCAGCTGAAAGAAAAAGACAGTTACAAAGACACCGATTAAGGCGCCTGCTAAGACTTCCCAAAAACTATGTATTCTGCAGTCGACGCGTCCATGAGCGACCAGGAGAGCAATCGCAAACCCTAAAACAGTTGTCACTCCGCTGGCAGTAAACCAAATGGCTGTTGCCAGTGCAAAGGCTATGGCAGCATGACCAGATGGCATGCCGCCTCGAAGATAGTCGTCATGTCCATGGGCCGCTTTCACAGCTATGATCGTCGCAACAGTCGCTGCTACCGCCATCGGAACCAAGTAACGCGGTGGAAACGATGAGCGCAGCAGTGATGCGTCGAGAGCGGCGAATTTATCGATAAAAATCAAGTATCCAACGAAAACAGATATGACTGCTGAAACAAGGACCGCCCCTGCTGCCACGTTCTTGGCAGCAGCAGCGATGGGATGATACTCACGTGTGACTAGATTGACAACCTCTTCTATGGCAGTGTTGAGAAGCTCAGCGGTGATCACCATACCAACCGTCAAGAACAGAGCGATTAATTCGAGCCTGCTCACATTCAAAGCCACAGCAAGAATTAAGACCAGGGCACCAATACCGAAGTGAATCTTCATGTTGCGCTGCGAACCCAGCGTATAAACTACACCCTGGATAGCGTAATTGAAACTAGCAAAAATGTTGCGTGAGCGCATTCTTATTCGTCTCTCCTTAGACCTAGAGCTTCCATTACCGCCTCTTCGCGGCGGCGCATCTCGCTGCGGCCCTCCTCATCTTCATGATCGTAGCCCAAAAGATGGAGCATTCCGTGGACAGCCAAGTAAACGACCTCTCGCTCTACGCTGTGTCCATAGGTTTCAGCCTGCTCAACGGCTCTGGGCATTGAAATAATAATGTCTCCAAGAAGCCTTGGCATTCCGGGAACGGAGACAAAACCATCATCGTCATCCTGGGGAAACGACAAAACATCGGTAGGTGTATCTTTTCCCCGATAGTCACGATTAAGTTCACGAATATATTCGTCATCAACAAATGTCAATCCTACCTCTACCTCAGTGCTCAGACTTTCACGCTTTAACACCTCGGTAAAGGCTTGCGTAATTAATGGATGCAGTGAATCCACATCGTATTCGGTCTGTTCATTATTTAGAAGGATTTCCACCGCGGTTTCGCTTCCCTTCTATATCTTCTTTGGTGATTTCCTCAGGATATTCAATCCGAGCATGGAACATCCCGATAATGACTTTCACAAATGCGCTGCCAATTTTATCGAGATCCTGGAATGTCAGTTCACTCTGATCCAGCTCACCGCTGGTCAAGCGGTCCTTAATTATCTTCTTTACCAAGGCCTCGATCTTTCCTGGTGTTGGCTTAGACAGTGAACGCACAGCCGCCTCGACAGCATCAGCTAGTGAAACGATGGCAACTTCTTTACTCTGCGGTTTAGGGCCCGGATAGCGGAAATCCTGTTCTTCGATGGTTCCTTCACTGGTTTCCATCGCGCGATGGTAGAAAAACTTCACCAGGTCGGTACCGTGGTGCTGAGCGATAAACTGGGTAACCACTTCTGGAAGCTTATATTCTCTAGCCAGCTCAAGGCCATCTTTCACGTGCGAAGTGATGATCAAAGTCGAAAGCGTCGGTGCCATTTTGTCATGGGGATTGTCCATTCCAATTTGGTTCTCGACAAAGAAATATGGACGTTTGATCTTACCAATATCATGATAATGGGCACCCACTCGAGCCAATAAACCATCTGCCCCGATGCTCTCCGCCGCAGCTTCGGCCAAGTTCCCTACTAGAATGCTGTGATGGTAGGTACCAGGCGCTTCGAGCATCATGCGACGCAGTAGAGGGTGATTCGGATTAGACAGTTCTAAGAGTCGAATAGCTGACGTAATCCCAAATACGCTTTCTAGATAAGGTAAAACCCCAATAGCTGCAATGGATGAAAAGAATCCGTTCAGTATACCCAGATAGCTGTGCAGCACTAATCTGGGATCCTGCTGAATAAGTCCCAATGCGACCATGCCAGCAAAGTTCATACCGCCAACAATAAATCCAGCCCGCATTAAGTCTCCCCGCTGGCTGACCCGGGATATGCTTAGAATCGCAGCAAAACCGCCAATTAAGGCGATAAAAAGGATGTTAAGGCTGAATCCGTTCATGACAGCCAATACAACAGCTAACAAAACCGTCGCGATCGATGCTACCTTCGAATCCACCAAAAGGGTCAGCAGCAGCCCTGACAAGGCCATTGGACTCAGATATGGAGTCAGCGGCCACTGAACCAGCGTCAGCACTCTGCCAATGAGTGCCACTGCCAAAATGATTAGACCAAGCAGACCAAGCCTGCCTGGTGTCTCAAATATCTCAGGATGTTCTTGGTAGATATAGACACCTAAACCCAACAGCAAGACAAGAACCAAAAGCACTAAACCGATTACAGCGCGATAGTCAAGACCGGTCTTAATCAAGCCAAGATCCTGCATGATGCTGATGTGTTCTTCCCTGACTACATCACCTTTGCGGAGAATTATCTCTCCCCGCATAATGGTCACTGGATCTACAGCAGCCATGGCTTCATCTCTGGCCCGATTCACCTTCTGTGTGTCGATCACGACGTTAGGCTGAATTAGCTGACGGCCTAAGACAATCGCGGTGTGTTCTAGCTGAGGATCCATTTCATATGAAAGAATACGCAACTCATATTGATCCCACGCATCCCGCAACCCATCTTCAGTAATTTCCTCATTCATCTGAGTCAAGATGGCATTGGTTACTTTCTGGGCAAACTCATCAAACTCACTCAAACTGAGCTCAGATATATACGTTAGATTTGATGGAAGCAAGTCCACATTGTAATCCCTAATCAACCGGCGATCCACTTCGCTGACGGCTAAAGGTTCGCTGCCCTCCGCTGCAGGTTCTTCTACCGGAATAGTAGCCCGCAGTAAGTTGAGTACCGCAGTGATATTTTCCTCTACTTTCAGCACAGTCGCATGGTTGACACCATAATAAGCAGGATCGTCATAGGCCTCTAAAACGGCCCGACGGCCTGCTTCTTCTTTTAACCTTGCAGTTTCAGCAGTGTTGATCGCCGTACGAGGCGCCTCAATATCTCGACGGGCAACCTGTCCAACTTCAACAGATACTCCTGTTGGTAGGAAGTCTATAACAAGAATAGCTAAAAGGCCAAGAAACACTACCAGTCCTAACACCCACTGCCGTGCTGACGCTTTAGAAAGCACAGCAATCCACTGTTGCCAGAATCTGGTATTACTCTTTTGTCTGGCCACCTTAATCCTCCTTTGGCGGCTGCCTCAGCTTCTCCTCATAGGCTGCATATGCTTGGATGATCCGCTGTACAAGCGGATGCCGCACCACATCACTGTCATCGAAGTAACAGAAAGCGATGCCCGGCACGCCCTTGAGGATTTTCTGGACAGTGACTAATCCGGAGTGTTTGCCCCGGGGTAAATCGACTTGGGTAATGTCACCTGTAATAATCGCCTTGGAGCCAAACCCTAATCTGGTCAAGAACATCTTCATCTGCTCTGGGGTTGAGTTTTGAGCCTCATCCAGGATAATGTAAGAGTCGTCCAACGTCCGGCCGCGCATATAAGCCAGGGGTGCGACTTCTACAATTCCCTTTTCCCGATACTTCAAGAAGGTTTCTTGACCCAAGACATCATAAAGAGCATCGTACAGGGGCCGGAGATAAGGGTCGACCTTGTCCTGCAGATCTCCAGGAAGGAATCCGAGGTGTTCTCCTGCCTCGACTGCAGGCCGCGTTAAAATAATCCTCTCGGCTTCTTTGCGTTTGAGGGCTGCAATGGCTGCCGCCATTGCCAGGTACGTTTTTCCGGTACCCGCAGGTCCTATGCCAAATACGATGTCATGTTCAGCAATCGCCTTGATATATTTCCTCTGCCCCGCTGTTTTGGGGCGAATCTGTTTACCTCGGTAGGTGGTTACGACAGTCTCATTACCAATTTCCTGCAGACTAGTGTTATCACCAGACTCTGCCAACTTGATAGCGTAATGGACATCGTGGCCTGTCAGCTCAGGCCCTAACGACGCAATATTTCGCAGAACCCGAGTTGCTTTGGAAACTTCAGCCTTTCCACCTGAAATAGCTAGTTCCAGACCCCGCGGAATAATACGCACATTCAAAGCTGACTCGATCAGCCGCAGATGCGCATCATTTTTACCGCTCACAATCTGGGCCTGTTCATTGTCACTTAGAAAGAAGGTTTCGGTCAATACCCTACCAACCCCTCTTAGATTTGTCTTCTGCCCATATTATAAGCAAAACGACCCTCATATGCAAACTATCATTGTTCCTGAAATTCACCGATATTCTGTTCCAATCGCACGGCTACATTCACACGTACCGCTTCAGCATCAGGTACAGGAATTGTGCTGATATGAACCTCCTCAACTTTACTGCGATCAACACCCTGCTGTTCAAGAATTGCCCAAGCAGCCTCTTGAGCTCTTTCCTCAACCAAACGCTGAGGGAGATAACGCCGCTCGTATTCAATTTCATGGAATGTACGCCGCATGAACTGAATGGGCAGGCCAATCGTACCGACCTTCAACTGCCAAGCCCGCTCATCCGTCCGATAAGCATCAAATCGGCTCCCTGGTCCCAGAGGTATTATTATCCTACCCAATTTGAGCCGCCACTGTGTGCTGGTCTTACCTGTCTCGAGCTGATAATCTTCAAACAGAGCAGCTTCCGCAAAGGCTTCGCGCCAAATGCGGGCCAGCACCTTTCCCTGGGCCCGGCCTTCCTGCCTACGCCCACGAAAATCGTAATACGTACCGGAAATCAATATGTCGCCCGGTTCAACTATGTCACCAGGCCGGACTAGAGCTGTTCCCCGGGCAACAAACACGTCTGTTACAACTCCGCCAAAGGCAGCTACGATATCCCCAATAATATTGGGATCGTATTCGTCTTCTTGACGTTCAACTACCTCAATCACTGCCCGGGTACCTTCTACTCGTACATTGACCCAGGCTAGTTCAGGAAATCGAGTTAAGAGCGCGGCTTCAAGAACAGGTGCATTCACCGCCCTTTTTGGAAGCCCACTGTATAGTCCATGGGCTACTGCCACGTCTAGTATGTGGTCGGTTGGAATGCCTTCACTGCCCGTTACTTCTATGAACCATACAAATGATGACAAATATATAATTACAGCACTAACTACCACCAAACCAATTATGAAAAATAGACGCCGCTTAAGCTGAGCAAAAATAAACGGGAATCCCTGCCGTTCGAAAACAGCGGCGCTTACTCCATAATCGCGTAAAATAGGCCTCAGCTGACGAAACTGTCGAACAGTCAGGCGTGCTACTACAATATCGGTAGTGAGCCGTTGGATTCCCCATAGAGTGATCCCATTTCGAGCAGCGGCACTAAACATTTTCTCAACATGAGGCCCCTTAAATCGTACCACTAAGTACCCTACCAGCCATGTCCACAGCACTGCGGTCATCGAGCCACCCCATTCCCTATCACTGCAGGTTCACGCCTGTGATCTTCCCGCCCAGCTTCAGTTCATCGCTCGATAAATACTCTATGACGAGCCCCTTCCCGCTCACGACAATCGTGCCCTGAGGGGAGTTAACCCTGACCACAGAAGTTGTATATTCAAGGAGCCCACGATGATTGGTAATGGTGACTTCCATGCTGCCAACTACCGTAATTAGTGCCGTATTCATCACTGTTTCAGATGGAAGATCCATAAGACGAGCAAACCGCCTTTTCACGTTCTGTACCCTCGGCATGCGGTCATTCCCCCTCAACTAAACCTATGCAGAATTATTCGGCGGAATTACAGCACAAAAAAAGAGACGGACGTGCAGTCCGCCTCATATGAATTGCCTTATTGTTCTTAGTCAATTTTGCGGCCGTTCTCGAAATAGATAGGTTTGCCCTCGCGAGCAGAATCATAAATCGCTTCGAGGATCTCTGTAACGACCAAAGCCTGTTCTGGAAGGACAAGGGGATCTGTATCATTCAAGATGCTCTCGATCCACAGACGTGCTTCCCGGTCACCAGGCGATTCTTCGGTACCCTCATAGAAATCAACGCCGCCTGCATCCAGAGCAGGTTTCTTGGTGTAGAGCTTACCAAACTCTTCACCGTTGATGCGCAGTCCATCTTCCATGTCAGCACCGCCTTCGGTACCGCAGAGAACGGTGCGTCCTTCACCAACGTCGAGGGAGTTCAGCGCCCAGCTGGACTCAAGGTAAATGGTTGCTCCGTCTTCCATAACGATGAAACCAAATGCAGAATCTTCTACCTCGAACTTCTTAGGGTCCCATGGGCCCCAAGCATTAGCCGCGTTCTCACGCTTACCAAGCTTATGATACACACTGCCCACAGCATACTTGGGTCTGTAATTGTCCATCATCCACAATGTGAGGTCCAGAGCGTGGGTACCAATATCGATCAGGGGCCCACCGCCTTGTTTTTCCTTGTCCAGGAAGACCCCCCATGTGGGAACAGCCCGGCGTCTAATGGCACGTGCTTTAGCCATGTAGATTTCGCCCAGGTCGCCGCGCCGGCAGACTTCGTGGAGATACAAGCTGTCCGGACGATGACGGTTCTGGTAGCCAATGGTTAGTTTCTTGCCTGTCCGCTTGGCTGCCTCAACCATTTGACGAGCTTCCGCTGCGGTCTTTGCCATGGGCTTTTCGCACATCACATGCTTGCCAGATTCGAGGGCAGCAATGGTGATTTCTGCGTGAGAGCTGTTGGGTGTGCAGACATGCACCACATCAATGGTTGTGTCTTCTAACAGCTCCCGATAATCGGTGTACACTTTGGCATCAGGGGTGCCGAACTCCTTTGCCGCTTTGCTGGCCCGCTCTTCGACGATATCGCAGAATGCTACCATTTCTACAGTATCGAGCTTAGCCAAACCGGGCATGTGCTTACCATTGGCAATGCCGCCGCAGCCAATGATTCCAACTCTAAGTTTTGTTGTTGCCATTCCCACAATCCCTCCATAGCAATTTTCCTATTTAGTGCAATTTCATTATATCGGATTAATCTTCCAGGAGCAACATCAAACGTTTTCATAAACCTTATCGGTTAGGCCAAGGCCGCTTGGCCCGCGGTTCTCTGAGAAGCTCTGTCATAATGACGGCCTCTCTTAGCTCCTGGCGAGTAAGCGCAAGAGAACGTTTGGATTTGGTGAAATGCATGCTCTGCTCCTGCGCAGATGCTGAGGACTCAAGTTCACTGGAGACTTCCAGCTGGGATCCACGTCTGCCCATTCCAGTCGGCTGCAGCGGCTCAACTACAGATGAATTACCCTCTGGAGTCTGCGGCGGCAGCGACTGAGCTGTTCGCTGTGGCGGACGGCCCTGCTGTTGGGTATAACTCCGTAAAACCGCACTGATTACAGCCAGTATAATATAGATGATAATCCCTATTGGGAACGCAAATTCCACTGGATCACCTACTTACCTGGACTGCTGGTAGGCGGGCTCTGTTCGGCTTCTCCTCCACCAATACTTTCGCGCATCCTTGTATCAGCTAAGATGTTCTGCATCTGATAATAATCCATTACACCGAGATTTCCTTCTCTCAGTGCTTCAGCAATTGCCCTCGGAATCTCCGCTTCTGCCTCTACCACACGGGCCCGCATTTCTTCAACCCGCGCACGCATTTCCTGTTCGAGTGCCATAGCAGCAAAGCGCCGTTCCGATGCTTTAGCTTGCGCAATATTCTTATCTGCTTCAGCCTGATCAATCTGGAGAGAAGCACCGATATTGCGCCCCACGTCTACGTCAGCGATATCAATCGAGAGAATTTCAAATGCTGTACCGGCATCCAAACCCTTCTGCAGCACTGTGCGGGAAATGGCGTCGGGATTTTCCAGAATCTCTTCATGAGTCTCGCCCGAACCAACAGTTGTTACAATACCTTCGCCGACACGTGCGATAATGGTCTCCTCACCAGCACCACCAACAAGTCTGTCAATGTTAGCACGAACGGTAACCCGAGCTTTAACTTTGAGTTCGATACCATTCTTGGCGACTGCAGAGATAACTGGTGTCTCAATAACCTTGGGGTTGACACTCATCTGTACGGCTTCTAAGACGTTACGACCTGCCAAATCAATGGCGGCAGCCCGCTCAAAGGTCAATGCGATATCAGCCCGTTGGGCAGCAATCAACGCATCTACCACATTGTCTACGTTACCACCAGCAAGATAGTGAGCCTCTAATTTATCGATGGTCGTTTCGACACCTGCCTTCTGCGCCTTGATAAAGGGCAGAATGATACGTGCAGGAGGGACACGCCGGAGGCGCATTCCTACCAAGGTTATAATGCCCACATCGACTCCCGCTGCTAAGGCAGAGATCCACAGACCAACAGGAACGAGCGTAAAGAAGAACCACAATAGGAGAATGATCACCAAGAGAGGAAGCGCAGCAACGAAAATGTTTTCCATAGATTGACCTCCTTATTTTTCAGACTCTTCGCTTATTTCTCGCACCACTACTCGAGTTCCTTCCACCTTTACGACTTCAACAGGCATGTTCGGATCCACAAATCCACCTTCAGACACGACGTCATATCTCTCACTATCGATCAAAGCCGTCCCGGCAGGCCGCAGTGGTGTCAAGGTCTCGCCCTGCTTCCCCAGGAGAAAAGAGAAGTCCCGCGGTCCCTGATAACCCAAGGTCTGCTCTTCACGATGAGAAAGCACTAGTCTCTGGAAGAGGCGAGATTTCTTAATCCGGCTCCACAGGAGCACTATAGCGAGCAAACTAGCAGCCAATGCAATGGTAAACGCAGTCAAACCCGCTTGGATACTACCAAAAGCCATAACGATACCCACCGCCATCGCAAGCAATCCTAAGATCCCCGCGATTCCAAAGCCAGGAATCAAGAAGATCTCAAGCAGCAGCAGAACAAAACCAAGGCCAAACAACCCAATGGACTCTATGCCGACCAGACCAGCAATATACCTGCCCCCGAAAAAGAGCCCCAAACTAATCAAGCCTACAGTGCCAGGTACTCCCCAGCCAGGAGTGGTAATCTCGAAGATCAGCCCTAAGAACCCCAGTGTAAGCAGGAGAGAACTCACAGTCGAGTTTGTTACCACGCGTGCCACCCGTTCGGCCCACCCAGGCTCAATTTCGATCACATTGGCGCCGGCATAACCAAACTGGGCCAGGACTTCTGAACGGGACGCCGCGACCGCATCGGCAAAACCATACTCTAATGCCATCTGAGCAGACAGAGTCAGCAGCTTACCTTGGGGAGTCAGATCCTCAATTTCAACATCAGCATCGACCATGGCAGCTGCTATCCTGCGATCCCGCCCTGCCCGTTCAGCGGTTGCCTCGAACTCTCCCCTAATTGCCGAAACAGTTTTTTCGTCCATAGGCCGCGGCTCTGCAGCACCGATGCTGCTGCCAGGGGCCATCGCGATCTTTGGCGCAGCCAGAGCAATCAGAGCACCCGCGGACCAAGCCCTATCAGACACATAGCTCATAACGGGCACGCGAGCCCTGATAACAGTGTCACGAATCTCGGTGGCAGCTTCGACCAATCCACCAAAGGTATTAATTTCCAGCAAGACAGGAATATCAGCTCGGTCGGCACTAGTAATAGCCCGCTTCACAAAAGCAGCCAGCCCCTGATTGATCTCTCCGTGGATGGGAATGACATACACTGTTTGCCCCAGTCCACCTGAACTAGCAGCACTTACAGACGCTAACGGCAGACAAAGAAGTACTAATATCAGCAATAATGTGACTTTACTGCGCATAGCACCCCCACTTTCTAAATACCAAAAAGGGCTCGATATCTCCTACGACATCGAGCCCTGTCATGTACCAACTAGCGATATCTCCTCTTGCGGGCCGCTTCGGATTTCTTCTTACGGCGAACACTTGGTTTTTCATAATGTTCGCGCTTTCTTACCTCCGAAAGAACACCAGACATCCGTATCTGTTTCTTAAAACGGCGTAAAGCATTATCGAGGGATTCATTTTTACCGACTTTGACTTCTGCCACCTATATCCCTCCTTCCAATGCCGACCACCTGTGCCTCAAAAACGAAAAACACGGGCTCCGCATGATATCCTTGTTTATTATAAACGATATCAAACGGATGGTCAATATGACGGAAAAATACCTAACATTTTAACAAACCCTTAGCCAGGCGGCCACTGCAGCGACCGCCCTCCTATGAGATGGAAATGGAGGTGTGGAACTGTTTGGCCTCCGTGAGTGCTGATATTAGCTACTACTCTATATCCCTTTTCAAGGTTTTCTTCGACAGCCAAGTCCCGTATCACCGTCATTATCTCGCCCAAGAGAGCCTGATGCTCATCCTCAACGTGAGCGATGCTCTCAACGTGTTCTTTCGGAATGACCAAGATATGAACGGGAGCCACGGGGTTTATATCGCGAAAAGCAAAAATGCGGTCATTTTCGAAAACCTTTTCGGATGGAATCTCTCCAGCAGCTATTCTGCAGAAAAGGCAGTCTTGAGACACTCTGCCACCTCCTTCACAGGAAACTATCTGCTGTTAAATTAGACAAGCTCACCCAAAATCCCTTTATGGCTGGCCTTTTTTCCCAAAATTTGGACTGTTTTTCCAACTAAATCAGTGGCATCGGATGCAAACTCCACTCGGATGTAATTGTCCGTCAAACCAACGCCCTGACCTTTTTCAACTTGCTCCACCAGCACCTCTAGGAGCTGACCTACATATGCCTGATGAAACTCTTCAGAAAGCTTCTCGCCGAGAGCGATCAAACTGTGACTGCGCTCTTCTTTGACAGTCGCAGGAATCTGATTTGGGAACCGGGCGGCCGGAGTTCCACTGCGCCTTGAATAACGAAATACATGCAGGCGGCTGAAGGCCATTTCTTCAACAAACTGCATGGTTTCTGCAAACTCAGCATCAGTTTCACCAGGAAAACCGACAATAATGTCCGTAGTAATAGCTAACTCAGGAATCTGCTCTCGAGCCTTCTCCACAATGCTGCGGTAGTCAGCTGTTGTATAGCGCCGCCGCATGCGCTCAAGCACTGTGTCACACCCACTCTGGAGGGGAATGTGCAGGTGACGGCACACCTTTGGTTCCCCAGCCACCAGCTCCAAGAGCTTTGGAGTAATCTCATGGGGATCAATTGAACTGATTCGAATACGTGTTAAGCCTTCGACTTCTGTCAGAGCCTCCACCACATCGGCCAAATGCAGCTGCGGCTCAAAATCCAGTCCATAGGCGCCCAAGTGAACCCCGGTCAGAACGATCTCTTGATATCCCTGGGCAGCGATCTGCTCAGCCTGGTCGACAACTGATTCTAACCGCCGGCTGCGCGGTTTGCCGCGGGCAAACGGGACGCGGCAGTAAGAACAAAACTGATTGCAGCCATCCTGGATCTTCAATGTAGCCCGGGTCCGGCCTTCAAACGTGCTTACAGGAAGCTCTTCAAACTCATCGACAGCGAAAATGTCATCAACTACTGCTGAAATCGGTTCTCCCGAAGCTTCCGAAAGTGATTCGACCAGTTCGAGCAATTCACTCCGCTGATGGGTACCCACAACCAAGTTGACGCCTTCAATTTGAATGACCTCATCTGGAGAGGCTTGAGCTAAACACCCCATAACCACAACCTTACCCTCTGGATTGGTGCGGCGGGCGCGACGAATCATCTGGCGCGACTTGCGGTCACCCACATTAGTCACTGTACATGTATTGATCAAATAAACATCTGCCTTCTTGTTGAAATCAACCACTGTATAGCCTGCTTCCCGAAACTGGGACAGCACGGCATCCGTATCATATTGGTTGACTTTGCATCCCAAGGTGCAGACAGCAATCGACTTAGTGTTCGGCACTATCCTAAATCCCCCCAACGATAACCAACCAAACTCAGGGCAACGAGCCCCGCTGTCTCGGTGCGCAGAATGCGCGGTCCAAGCGTGATGATATGAGCGCCTGCCTGGCGTGCTTCCTCCACTTCACTCGTGTGGAACCCACCTTCAGGGCCTACAACTATGGAAACGGCGCGGCAGTCCTTCACTGTCAAATCCTTAATACCGACCTGTTCTTCATGTTCATAAGGGAACAAAACCAATTCATCAGGCTGTCTGGCCTTTAATTGGTCTATTACTTCCGCAAAACTTAGTAAAGAGCTCACCTTGGGCAGTTCGGCCCGCTGGCACTGCTTAGCCGCTTCCTCAGCAATCCGCTGCCAGCGCTGAAGTCTCTTGGCCGCGGCTTTCTGATCAAGCTTTACTACTGTATATCGGGAAGTAAATGGAACGATCTCTGATACGCCCAGCTCTACCGCTTTCTGGACCACGAAGTCCATTTTGTCGCCTTTCGCCAAACCTTGGTATAGCCGAAGCCTAATCGGCGGTTCCTGGTAGGCTCTAAACCGCTGAACGATCTTTCCCAGCACCTCATTATCCGCGAACTTTGCCAGTTCCACAACACCAATTTCACCATTACCAAAGGCCACTTCTACGTGATCCCCGGCCTGCAGGCGCAGGACACGCGTAATATGATGAGAATCGGTTCCTGTGATGCGGACCAGATCTCCATCTACCTGTTCATCAGTTACAAAAAACCTCGGCACTATTCTACTCCTTTACAAAGCAGTATCCAATCCATTCCTGATGCTGTCTGCGTTCTTTTAGAATAAAGCCTTGCCTTTTTGCGGCCGCTTCAACTTCATCTGCTCTAGAATCAATGATTCCACCTGCGATGAAGACCCCCTCTTTACGCAGAGACGCCGCAACGCTTGGAAGCATATCAAGGATAACATCGGCCACAATATTGGCCACTATAATATCTGGTTTCCCTGGAAGCGCTTCGATGCTGCCGTGAACAACGGTGAAATCCACTTCATTCATGTCACGATTATCCTGAGCCACCTCAACGGCAGTCTTGTCCACATCGGCTGCATGCACCTGGGCACCAAGCTTACAGGCAGCAATGGATAAGATACCTGAGCCTGTTCCTACATCCCAGAGTATTTTACCCTGCAGATCTAACTCTTGCAAGAACTCTAGACACATAACTGTTGTTGGATGCGTACCTGTACCGAAAGCCATACCAGGGTCTAGAACAATGACAACGTCATCTGGTTGAATGTCTGTCTCAGGCTCCTGCCACGAAGGCTGAATCACGACCTTGCCAATGTGTGTCGTGTGATAGTAATCTTTCCAAGCTGTAGCCCATTCTTCCTCTTCCACAGATACAGTTGTAAGTTTGATCTGCCCCGGATTAAGGCCAAAATCGGAGAGAGCCTTAATCCGCTGCTCAAGCTCAGCCAGTTCTTCCGGCGACTTATGCTCAGCAAAATAGCAGATGATACGCACTCGGCCATCCTGTACGACTTCAGGGAAATAGTCGCCTAGACCCGCTTCTCGGGCATCGTCCACAAGCGAAGGATCTTGTACTACCACGCCCTGCGCTCCAAAATCCTCGAGCAGCGCATAAACCGCTTCAGACGCCTCTTGGTTTACATCAATTCGAACTTCTTGCCAGGTCTTCATGATTATCCTCCCTATCTATGGCGAAAGCTGCCCCGTTAACAAACAGGGCAGCTTGCTGAGATCCAGGGCGCGTCTTAACGCCACGCATCCTTCATACGTTCAAAAAAGCCTTTTGTCTGTTCTTGAATTTCGTCTCCAGACTCCTTGGCAAACTCTCGCAGCAGCTCTTTCTGTCGAGCATTAAGCTTGGTAGGCGTCACAACCCGCAGTGTCACGAGCTGGTCACCTCTACCAAAGCCCCTGACATCGGGGATGCCTTTACCCCTAAGGCGAATCACTTTACCGGTTTGAGTACCTTCTGGAACTCGCAGTTTTTCTCTACCGTCCAAAGTGGGCACTTCGATCTCATCACCAAGAGCAGCCTGCACAAAAGAAATGGGAACTTCACAGAGAATATTGTTCCCTTCCCGTCGGAAGAATTCATGCGGCCGCACCCGGACCATAATCAGGAGATCTCCAGGAGGACCTCCACGGTAGCCGGCTTCGCCCTTTCCGGCGAGGCGCACGTACTGACCGTCGGCAATTCCCGCGGGTATTTTCACCTCAAAGCGGCTTACCCGACGTACTGTTCCTGAACCTTGACATTCCCTACACGCGGTTTCGTGTACCTTACCTTCACCGCCGCAGCGTGTACAAGTACGAGTCGTCGCCATCTGTCCAAAGGGCGTGGTCTGCACATAACGCATTTGACCAGTTCCTTGACATTCTGGACAGTTCTTGATGGGCGTACCTGGCTCAGCCTTATTGCCATGACAGCGGTCACACACCACAGTCCGAGGTACTTCGACCTTGGTTTCTAAACCAAACGCTGCTTCTTCGAAACTGATAGTTATATCATAATGAATATCGGCTCCGCGGCGAGGGCGCTGTGCAGAGCGCCCTCCAAATGCGCCGCCAAAAAAGAAGTCTGAAAAGATATCGCCTAAATCTTCAAAGCCGAATCCGAAGTCACCGAAACCACCAGGGCCAGCACCGCCTTCAAAAGCCGCATGGCCAAACTGGTCATACTGAGCCCGCCGTTCTGCATCACTCAGCACAGCGTAGGCTTCATTGATTTCCTTGAAAAGTTCTTCGGCTCCCTCTGACTTGTTTACGTCCGGATGGTACTTCCTGGCCAAGCGCCGGTAAGCCTTCTTAATTTCATCCTCAGACGCGTCCCGGGAAACCCCCAGCACTTCATAATAATCTCGTTTGGCCAAGAACTACACCACCTTTATCTCTGCCGTCTTAGTTCTCCTCTTTAAAATCGGCATCCACCACATCTTCATCAGGCTGCGCTCCTGTACCCGATTGGGCCTGGGTCTGACCCTGTGCTTGAGCCTGCTCATAAATCTTCTGGGAAATGCTGTGCATAACCTCATCGAGCGCCTTCATTTTGGCTTTGATTTCTTCAGTATCGTCTTTTTCCAAAGCCGCCTTCAGTTCTTCCTTAGCAGCTTCGACGCGCTCCTTCTGTTCTGATGTTACTTTGTCACCCAGTTCATTCAAGGAGCGATCGATCGCCCAAATGGCGTTGTCAGCCTGATTACGGAGTTCAACCTGTTCCCGCTTCTTGCGGTCTTCTTCAGCATGCTCTTCTGCTTCTTTAACCAGTTTCTCGATATCTTCTTGGGTCAGGCCGGTGGAAGAAGTGACTGTGATCTTCTGCTCCTTACCAGTACCTAAGTCTTTAGCAGAAACGTGCACAATACCGTTGCGGTCAATATCAAATGTGACCTCAATCTGAGGAACGCCCCGGGGTGCTGGAGGAATACCTGTCAGCTGGAAGCGTCCTAGAGTGACGTTGTCAGCGGCCATCGGGCGCTCACCCTGTAGAACGTGGATATCGACTGTTGTTTGGTTGTCGGCTGCAGTACTGAAGATCTGAGACTTCTTGCACGGAATAGCTGTATTGCGCTCAATCAAAGTGGTCATCACACCGCCAAGCGTTTCAATACCTAAAGACAGCGGAGTTACGTCTACAAGGACTAAGCCTTCGCCGTCGGCAAACTCACCTGCAAGAACACCAGCCTGAATCGCTGCCCCCATTGCGACCACCTCATCAGGGTTAACACCCTTGTAAGGCTCCTTGCCCATCAGGTTCTTAATGGCCTCCTGAACAGCAGGAATGCGGGTAGAACCACCTACCAGGATGACCCGGTCAATGTCTTCAGGCTTCAAACTTGCGTCTTCCATCGCCCGGCGGGTTGGAACTAAGCAGGCTTCTACCAAGTCAGCAGTAAGTTCGTTAAACTTGGCTCTGGTCAAATTAACGTCGAGGTGGACTGGTCCGTCAGGAGTAACACTAATAAAAGGTAGATTGACATTGGTTTGAGGCAGTCCAGACAGCTCGATTTTGGCTTTTTCGGCTGCTTCCCGCAGACGCTGCATAGCCATGCGATCAGAAGTCAGATCAATGCCCGTTTCTTTCTTGAACTCTTGAACCAAATAGTCCACAATGCGCTGGTCGAAGTCATCGCCACCGAGACGGTTGTTGCCACTGGTAGCCAGCACACCGATGTAACCTTCATCCAACTCAAGAATGGAGACGTCAAAAGTACCGCCGCCCAAGTCAAAAACGAGGACCGTCTGCTCTACTTCCTTATCCAGACCATATGCAAGAGCAGCAGATGTTGGTTCGTTTATAATCCGCAGCACATCTAGACCTGCGATAACACCGGCGTCCTTGGTAGCCTGACGCTGAGAATCTGTGAAGTACGCAGGTACGGTAATAACCGCTTTGTCAACGGTTTCGCCTAAGTAGTTCTCCGCCTCTTCCTTAAGCTTACGCAGGATAATAGCGGATATCTCCTGTGGAGTGTAATCTTTGCCGTCGATCCTTACCTTGTGGTCACTTCCCATATGGCGCTTGATTGAAAGAATGGTACGCTCAGGGTTCGTTACTGCCTGGCGTTTCGCCACCTGACCAACAATTCGGTCGCCTTCTTTCGTAAAAGCTACGACGGAAGGAGTAGTACGGGAACCCTCACTATTGGGAATAATAACCGGTTCTCCACCCTCCAACACAGCTACAACGGAGTTGGTAGTTCCTAAGTCAATTCCTACAACTCTTCCCATTATGAATCCCCCTTCAGTTCACCAACTTGAACTTTCGTATACCGAATTACCTTTCCATTAAGGGTATACCCCGTCTGCAGTTCATTAATCACGTGCAGCGGGCCATCGGTATTTCCAACAACGCTAACTGCCTCATGAAGCTCAGCATCAAAGGGCTGCCCCTGAGCATCGATGCGCTCGAGGCCGTGTGTGCCGAGCGTATACATCAGTTTCTTAAATACCATTTCAACGCCTTCGGCAATGGCGTCGGCCTTATCAGTCTGCTCAGCTGATTTCAGAGCCCTTTCGAAATCATCTAAGACTGGTAAGAGGTCTTTCATCACCTCAGATGCAGCCTGCGCCTTTATTTCTTCGATCTGTTCACGGGTCCGCCGTTTGTAGTTATCAAAATCGGCTTTCAGGCGCATAAATCGATTTGCGAGTTCGGCATTGGCGCGCTCTAATTCATCGATCCTGTCCTGCAGTGGAGCAAAATCCGATTGAGCGTCAGACTCCTCAGACGACTCTACCTGTTCCTGCTCTACCTGCTGTTCCAAATCTTTTTCATCCATGCCGCTACCTCCCTCCATCAGATAAGTGGCCCGCTCTAAAGCGGGCCAAAGCAGTTACTTCATATCAGTGAGTAGCTCGCTTAAAGCGCTGGCGATCAACTCAACCATGGCTACCATCCGAGCGTAGTCCATACGGGTTGGACCTACCACTCCAATAGAACCTACAACTTGACCTCCTACTTGGTAGGTGGCCTTAACCACACTTAGGTCCTGCATGTCTGCATATGGGTTTTCTTTACCGATTGTGACTTGGACACCCTCAGAGTCTTCAGCCAGCAGCTTCAACCAAATCTCTTTCTGTTCTAATGCTTCGAAGAATGTCTTGGCTTTTTCTACATCTCTAAACTCAGGCTGATTGAGAATCTGAGGGGCTCCGGAGGAGTATACCTGCTCGTTCTTTTCTTCGACTAAGCCGTTGACCAAGAGCTCAACCATTACATGACCGATCTCGCCAAATTCCGAGATGATTTCTCTCAAGATGGTTGGGCCCAAATTGCGATAGGTAACCCCTTTTAGCTTCTGGTTCAAACCCATACTCATCTCCAGCAGCTCGCTGGCGGTATAGGCCTCTTCGGTCTTGATCAGTCTATTCTTAACTACGCTGGGATGAAGCACCATCACAACCAGAACATCATTGGTATCGACTGGAAGCAGTTGAACATGCTGAAACGCCAACTGTTCAATAGGCGGAGCCACCACAACTGCGGCTGAATTTGTCAGAGACGCGAGAAGTCTGCCGGCCTCTTGACACAGCCTTTCCATTTCGCGGTAATGACGCAGCATTTCATTCTGCACTTGGCGGTACTGCTGCAACGTGTACTGCAGTGGTTCCATCAACATATCGACGTATAAACGATAGCCCTTGTCGGAGGGAACGCGCCCCGCAGAAATATGAGGCTGTTCGAGATAACCAATTTCCTCCAAATCAGCCATCTCGTTCCGAATGGTGGCTGAAGAAACTCCCAGCTGGTGTTTGCGAGCAACGGTACGCGATCCGACCGGTTCAGCCGTTTCTATATAGTCCTCGATTACTGCCCTGAGGACAAGCCTTTTCCGGTCATCTAACACCCTGCTCTCCTCCTTTTTAGCACTCAAACACTTCGAGTGCTAACACTGTTTATCCATAAATTATCACTTCAACCCCCATTTGTCAAGTGGCTTACCAGAGTACCCAAACTAGTAAGTAACCTGTAATTACAGCCGCCAGTGTAAATGGCACACCAATACGCATAAACTCGCCAGCAGAAACCTCATGACCTTCTCTGCGCAGGATCCCCAGCGCTGTGATATTGGCGGACGCACCAATTGGTGTCAAGTTGCCCCCTAAGGTAGCTCCTACCAGTAAGCCGAAATAAAGGAGGTATGGTTCAATCCCCAAAATTTGAGCGATGCCCTGAGTAACAGGAAGCATGGTGGCAACATATGGGATATTGTCGACAAACGCCGATGCAGCCACAGAGACCCACACTATTAAGGTATAAAGCAGGAAGAGATTGTCTCCACCGATGGATACAAAGAAGTTGGCGATATCCCGAATAACACCCACATGAGTTAAGCCACCAATCAGCATGAAGATCCCTGCCAGCAGCAGAATGGTGAAAAAGTCGATTTCCTCTAGAGTAGCCCTAAAGGCGGCAGTATTGCCTTTGATGAAGACCTCTCTCAAAATACCAATGATCATTAAACCGACTGCAACCAAGCCGTTCGTGATACTAGGTTTATTAGGAATAAAGGAAGCCAAAATAAGGAGTCCAATCATACCAAGCAAGAGATACGTCGGGAAGTAATCCTTTACTTCGGTGCGATCTTCCGAATGAATTGGCTGGTCGAGCTTCCTAAACAGAATCAGCAGTACGATAGAAGAAACGATCGCTCCCATCTGTACAATCCAGAATAAGCCTGGCCTACCTTTGAAGAAGAAGAAATCAAGGAAGTCCATGTTGGCATAGCCACCAAGTAGAATTGATGTAGTATCACCGACGAGAGTTGCTGCTCCCTGCAGATTCGAAGCTACAGCAATTGATATCACACTCGGGACAGGGGAGATATTGAGCTTCTTAGAGATGGTAAGAGCTACCGGCGCTACCATCAGAACAGTCGCCACGTTATCTACAAAAGCCGAAATTAAACTAGCGAAGAGCGACAAAGCCACAATCGCCCACTTGACATTCGGCGTTTTAGCAATTAGCAGGTCCGCCAATAGTGATGGCATACGGGATTCGATAAATAGCGCCACAACTCCCATCGTACCGCCAATCATAAGCAATACGTTCCAATCGATGGCTCCAAAGACTTCTCCTGCTGGCAGAATCCCCAGCAGTACAAACAGCGCAGCTGCACCTAAAGCGACATATGCCCTATATTTCGGCAGTGCCAAGAGCAGAACGTAAGTAATGATAAATATACCTATAGCAAGACCTTTCACATCATTTCCTCCAATTCTAGTCACGTAGAAATTCTGCAAAAACCAAGTTCCCCAAAAACAATCCTGCCTGTGTCACCATCAGCCGTCCGGCTTGATACTGCACAAGTCCCAGCGCCTCCAATCTCTTGATTTGTTCTGGATATATCTCACCAAGCGTATGACCAAAACGTGCAGCAAAATCTGCGTCGCTGATGCCTTGTATGAGCCTCAGCCCGCAGATGAGCGTTTCGTCCATAGCCAGGTCTCGACTAATGGTCTCGGAATAGGCGATATCTGGCTCGTCCCTCTGCCACGAAGAAATATAGCTATTCAGATTCCGCCGATTCGTATAACGAACATCACCAAGCCTGCCAGAAGCAGCCGGACCTAAGCCCACATAAGGATCGTTGCGCCAATAATGCAGGTTGTGTTTAGATTCAAAACCAGGCAGACAGAAATTTGAAATCTCATAGTGGATGTAACCCTGCTGCTTCAAGTAATCAATCGCGAACTCCAGCATCTCCCGTTCCACATCGTCTCCGGGCAGATTTAGTTCGCCTCTGGAAAAAAGAGTGTGAAACGGAGTGCCTTCCTCAATAATTAAGCTGTAGCAAGAAAGGTGAGGCGGCCCAAGTGATACAACCTTCTCAAGAGTCTGCTGCCAATCGTCCATCGTCTGACCGGGCAGACCAAACATCAAGTCGATGCTGAAATTAGTGAAGCCGGCCTCCTTTATGGCAGTTACGCTATCCACAATGTCGACCGAAGTATGAGTTCTGCCCAACACCTTAAGGAGAGTGTCTTGGAAAGCTTGCGCTCCAAGGCTGATGCGGTTCACACCAGCTTGTCTCAGTACCTTTAAAGTCTCAGGGGAAATAGTCTTAGGATTGGCTTCTACAGATATCTCTGCATCCAAACGCAGCTCAAACGTATCTCTGAGAAAAACAATAAGCTCGGCTAAGTCTTGGGCTGGAACCAATGTAGGAGTCCCTCCCCCGAAAAATAGGGTGTCAAACTCGTACTTTCCCGCCCAATGAGTGTAATGCCGAGCCTCACTGCGCACAGCAGAAAGATAGCTGTCAACAAGCGCCCGGAACTCTGGGCGGCTGCTGACAACTATCGAGTAGAAATCACAGTATTCACATTTACGCAGACAAAATGGAACGTGCACATATATCCCTGCGGCTGGCTTCATCTAGTCCACCTCGAGAATGGCCATAAACGCTTCTTGGGGTACGTCTACATTACCCAAATTCTTCATGCGCTTCTTGCCTTCCTTCTGTTTTTCCAGAAGTTTGCGCTTCCGAGAGATGTCGCCACCATAGCATTTAGCGAGAACGTCTTTGCGAATTGCCTTGACTGTTTCGCGGGCAATAATCTTACTTCCGATTGCTGCCTGAATAGGTACTTCAAACTGCTGGCGGGGAATAACTTCTTTGAGTTTTTCCGCCAGACTTCTCCCTCTCGCCTGAGCTTTACTGCGGTGAACGATGCAGGACAGCGCATCTACAGGTTTGCCGTTCAAGAGGATATCCAGCTTAATTACGTCAGATTCTTGATAACCTGTCATCTCATAATCTAATGAAGCATAGCCCTTGGTACGTGACTTGAGCTTATCAAAGAAGTCCAGCAGAATCTCTGCAAGGGGCATATCATATTCAATCTTCGCACGCTCCGGAGTGACATACTCCATCGTGATAAAAGTGCCCCGCTTGTCCTGACACAGCTCCATAACAGCTCCTACAAAATCATTCGGCACCATAATAGTCGCTCTTACAAATGGTTCCTCGACAAGGGCAATCGAGCCGGGATCAGGCATATCGGCTGGATTGTCCACTTCCCGAACACTGCCATCGGTAAGAGTTACCCGATACTCTACACTTGGAGCGGTAGTAATCAAATCCAGGTCAAATTCGCGCTCCAGGCGTTCCTGAACAATTTCGAGATGAAGCAATCCCAAGAAACCACATCGATAGCCGAAGCCCAGCGCCACAGAAGATTCAGCTTCAAAGGTCAATGCAGCATCATTGAGCTGCAGCTTTTCCAAGGCATCCCTCAGACTAACATAATCTTCATTATTCACGGGATACAATCCGCAGTACACCATCGGCTTAGCTGGCCGATATCCCGGAAGAGGCTCTGATGCAGGACGATCGGCATGGGTGATGGTATCCCCGACACGGGTGTCCCGCACATCTTTCATGCTGGCCATAATACAGCCAACATCGCCGGCATACAGGACTTCCACAGGGGTCAATTCAGGGGCAAACGCCGCTAAGGTGGTTACCTCAAAGTCGCGCCCTGAGCTCATCATCCGAATTTTATCTCCCACACGCACTGTACCTTCCATGATGCGCGCATATGCTACTGCCCCGCGGTACGAGTCATAATGAGAGTCAAAAACCATGGCGCGCAGCGGGGCATCCGGATCGCCTTCAGGTGCAGGGATGCGCTCCACAATAGCTTCCAAAACGTCGGCGATGCCCACACCGGTCTTCGCGCTCACAAGCACAGCGTCACTGGCATCAAGACCGATGCTTTCTTCGAGCTCTCGCTTTACCCTGTCCGGGTCCGCATTAGGCAGATCAATCTTGTTAATCACGGGGATGATCTCTAAATCATGTTCCAGAGCAAGATAGAGGTTTGCCAGGGTCTGCGCCTCAATTCCCTGCGACGCGTCAATAACGAGCAGCGCTCCCTCGCAGGCCGCAAGACTTCTGGACACCTCGTAGGAGAAGTCCACGTGCCCTGGTGTGTCAATCAGATTGAGAATATATTCTTCTCCATCTTGCGCTTTGTACCGAAGACGGACTGCTTTCAGCTTAATAGTAATGCCCCGTTCTCTCTCCAAATCCATGGAGTCCAAGACTTGATCAGCCATTTCGCGTTCCTCAAGCGTACCGGTATGCTCTAATATCCGGTCAGCCAAAGTAGATTTACCATGATCAATATGGGCGATAATGCAAAAATTGCGAACGTTTTTCCTAGACATGCTTAAACCAAATCCTTTTTCATGAGGTATCAGCGGCTTTATTATAGCACTCTCAACGCGCGAAAGACAAGTCGCGCTCCTATTGAGACTCTTCTCTGCGCCCCCGTTTAAACCTTGCTGTCAAGGCATTCCACAAGAAACGCGGCTCGTCCATACGCAGCAAAGCAGTGCAGACTAGATAGACAATAACGCCTGCTCCAATGGAGACAAAGACCTGAATAAGGCGGCCAAGAGCACGAGATAAGTCAACATATCCGCTAAGAGCCTGGCCTATGTAGAAGACCACCAATCCCATAACAGCTGACGCAGCCAGGGCTTTCACCACAGCCATCACTACACGGTGACCATCAATGGCGCCCAGCTTGCGCCTGAGAATATACAAGGCAGTCAGCATGTTGATGATCGAAGTAATCGAATAGGCCAAAGCGATAGCACCATGTTCTAGGCCTGTAAAGCGCAGGAAGGCCACACTCAAGAAGAAATTGATGATTACGGTGACCAAACCAATCTTGACAGGTGTCACAGTGTCCTGCAGGGAGTAGTAAATCCGAGTAATAATCTGAATCCCAGCTTGCGCAATAAGACCTGGCGCATAAAAGAGCAGCGCATACGCGGTCGCAATAGTATCGGCAGAAGTAAACTCGCCCGACTCAAATAATAGCCGCACGATGGGTACGCTCAGCACAGCCATGCCCACAGCTGAAGGAATTGTGATAAAGAACACCACACGGAGCCCGAAAGAAAATGTACGGCGGAACTCTTCCATTTCCTCACGGGCTACATGGCTGGACAAAGTAGGAAATATAGCCGTAGAGATAGCCATTGCAAAGATGCCCAGGGGGAAATTAATCAGACGATTTGCCAGGCGCAGCGCCACAATGGAGCCTGTTTCCAGGAGCGACGCTAAGTTCTGCCCGACGATAATGTTCACCTGACTGATGGACAGGCCAATAACGGCTGGCAGCATCAGTCTGAACATCCGCCTAATCCCAGGATGGCGTAAGTTTATCGACGGCCGGTAGTACCGCCTGGCCTTTTGCAGAACCTGCGGCAGTTGAAGCGAAAAGCTGCCGACTGAACCGGCAATCGTGCCGACAGCCATGCCCAAGATGCCCATAAGTGGGCCCAAGACGTAGGCACCGAGGATCTGGCCCAGATTGTATATAATCGGGCCTAGGGCAGGCAGTGTGAACTTCTGATACGAATGCAAAACTCCCATAGCCAGGCCAGACAGAGCTGTAAAGAACACGGCCGGGAACGTAATGCGCATGAGCAGGATCAAAAGATCGCGCTGCTCACCACTGAAACCGACTCCAACGAGTGGGGCTAAACTAGGCGTAAAAATAACGCCCAAAATCATGAAGGCTGTCAAAGCCAAGACAGTTATGTTTATAAAAATACTGGCAGCTCGCCAAGCCTCTTCTTCTTCCCCCCTGGCCAAATACTGGGTAAAGACAGGAATAAAAGCCGAGGACAAGGCACCCCCTACCAGCAGCTGATACATCAGGTCAGGTATGGCGAAGGCAGCAAAAAATACATCAGTCGTGCCTGTCCTGCCAAATACCTCAGCAATAGCCCGTTCTCGTACAAACCCGAGAATGCGGCTTAACAGAACAAAGAACATTACAATACCAGCCGCGCGGGCAACGCGGCTGCTGCTCTGGTTTTCCATCATCTCTCGCTCCTTTGCTTGTCCACACAATTCAGTTCGCTCTCTAACCCGTTTTTCCTCTAGGCCATCGGTCAGAGTACGCGGGCTAAAATATTCGCTAAGAGCTCGGCGGCTAAGAGAGCTTCCTCTAAAGTGTTCTCCACAGAGCCCACCTCTATGATTAAACTATTCGGATGGAGGTGCTGATTGTAGCGGGCATCATGCCGTATCTGAGTGGGCCGCATAAGACCAGGATACATGCTGTTCGCTGTCTGATAAAGCTTTTGGGCAAATTCAAGGTTAGCTTCGTAATTAGGATGTGCCAAAGGAATGTTCTGCGCCGTGCCAAGGACAATGAGTAGCCGGGCTACCCTGCGGCCCTCGATTTCCACCACTGGGTTCGGAACGTTCGCATCACGGTGGATATCGAGCACGACTTCTATACTGTCGTACTGAGAAAGCAGACTGCGTACGGTCCGTTCGGAATTCGCATAGGCGTAATTGAGAGTTGGCAGATCGTGGATCCTTGTCTCATGTAGAGCTGGTATCCCAAGCCTGCCCAAAGCATTAGTTAAGTGCCGACCCACCTCCATAATACCTGTAATAGTACTGTCACTCTGACTTTTGAACACGTAATGTGCCTCAGCATCATAACGTCCCTGTACAGGTCGGCCTAAGTACATCTCCGAATTATGCGAATGATAAATCAGCACACGCGGTCCCACAGCAGGCAGCTCGCGCACAATTACTTGCTCTGGATCGGGAGACTCTGGAGGCTTCACGGGATCAGGTGCAAAGGTCAATTCTTGCACAAAAACGAAAGGCCTTTCCGGCCATTCATATTCAGCTCGTCCTGTTCTGACTGCCCGTGCTATGGTGCTTTCTATAATAGAGACCGGATTCGCTAAGTCTAGATCAGTCAAAAGATAGACAAACGAACGCATCGGATCGCCGTAACCAAGTGGTTCATCAAATTCCCCTGACGAAGGCATCCCCCAGCTCAATATTGCCCTAGCTAGTTGATGGTTCAGCCCAACTCCGCCAAGAAAAAGCTGTAGACTGAGGTATGCAACCACCACAGACAAGACAGTCAAGAATAAGAGCGGTACTAAACTTTGGTTGGATCCGAATCGGCTGCGAATTCTGCGGCGCAGACGCCGAATTGAGCGTGGAGTTCTTAGTCGCATCCTGCCACCTCTTCCCAACCAAAATATATTTGTCCACTGCTGGAATTATGATAGACTAACGTTAAGAGAGGTGGCATCTAGTGCGAAAAATAGGAATTGTGATTATCGTGGTCCTCTTGGCCGCTGGAGTTTATTTGTATTACCAGAATCGCTCTTTGGTGGAACAGGTAACGCAGCTCCAGAGTGAGCTCGTACATAAGGAAGTACAAGAGGCCCCTGAGCCGCGTTCTGCAGTCACAATCTATCTTGTCGAAGAAAGTCCCACTGACTTTATCTTAGTGCCCGTTACCCGATATACTTCTGAGCCGGTAACGCCTCAGCGAGCTTTGGAGCTGCTGATCCAAGGGCCCACCGCAAGTGAAAGTTATCGACCTTCGGTGTCATCCCGAACAGAAGTGCAGAGCTTAACGATCGAAGCAGGTCTTGCCACAGTGAGTTTCAGCAGTTCGCTGAAGGAAGATTACGTTGGAGGTTCTCAAAACGAAGCCAACTTGGTAAACGCTATCGTACATACCCTGACTCAATTTCCAGAAATTGAGCGAGTGCAGATCTTGATTGAGGGCGCAGTCATAGAAAGTATAGGTGGCCACATCGCGATCAATCGCCCACTAAAGCCAAATAAGGAGCAATAAATGCAAACGAGCATTCCCCAATTTGGAATGCTCGTTGTTATTGTTGTCTTGATCGATCCTCAAGTAAGGTATTGGAAAACCTGATCGTAGTTTACCCCTTCGTGGAAAGCAATGTTCAATGCTCCGGCCACAATATCGGCTACCTCGTCGATTAGCACATCGATCTCCTTTGGAGTAACTATCATGCTGCCCATGTATGGTTCCAAGACCTGTTGAATTAACTGTCGCTTCTGTGGACCACTCAAGTTGGGCTGACTTGGCATGCTGGGCTGCTGCGGCTGTTGGCCCTGCCCCATCAAAGCACGGGGATCCACCTGAAAGGTTGTACGCTGAGGAACTTGCTCCTGAACACTAGTTGCGGGTTTTTGACCCGCCAAGAGGTCCATCGCATCTGAAACGATTGTAGACGCATGAACAACTGTCGGAACACCAATTGCTATAACAGGGATACCAAGTGTTTCCTCATTAATAGCAAGCCGCTTGTTCCCCACACCTGCCCCCGGATTAATTCCCGTATCAGAGATCTGGATAGTGCTGCAGAGCCGCTCTACACTGCGGCTGGCCAGAGCATCGATGCAGATTACAGCTTTGGCACCGATCCGTTCAGTAACTCCCATGATGATTTCGCCTGTTTCAATCCCGGTCAAGCCTAAGACCCCAGGAGAAATGGCGGCAATAGGCCGCAAACCGTGCCGCAGTTCCGGAGGCGACATCTCTAAGAGATGCCTTGTGACCATCAGATTTTGAACAACACGAGGACCAAGGGCATCGGGAGTGGCATTCCAATTGCCAAGGCCGACTACTAAGACCGCGTCTTCATCACCCAGCTTTTTCTGCTGGATGAACCATTCCAACTCCTCAGCAAGATACCGAGCAAGTTCTTCGTGAACCTCACGGTTGTGAGTGCGCAGTTCTCTTGATTCGATGGTGCTGTAATGACCAGGTGCCTTACCTATCATTCGAGCACCCATTTCGTTCTCTACGATGACCCGGCTGATTACCGCCTGACCTTTTTCAAGAGTCTCTACCCTGACTCCAGGCAGTTCTGGTGGGCCCTCCCGCTCCACCACAACTTGATGTGCTTCCAATGCTAAATCGGTTCGTACACTGTATTTGTCAAAAAATTCTTTGTCGCTGTAGCCCTGCATGAAATCCCTCCACATGGCAGTGTTGATCTTAGCCTAACCAGCAGGGCTGATTTAATTCTCCATCCAATGCCGCGAGTAAAATGGTGTTGTCCTCTTGAACTTCAGTTTTTGGAATGATATAATTATGAAGGTGATTTTCCCCGAGGAGGTGAAATGGAGTGGCTAACAGCAGAACAGCGGAAAAGCGCATTCGGGTTAACAGGGTCAAACGTGCAAGAAACATTGCACAGAAATCTGCCCTAAGAACCACCATTAAGCGCTATCTCCAATCTCTTGAGGGAGATCGGGCCATGGCAGAAGAAAACCTGAAACAAGTATACAAGGCTTTGGATAAGGCCGCTGCAAAAGGTCTTATTCACAAGAATGCAGCAGCCCGCACTAAATCCCGCCTAACTAAGAAGTTGGCAAACTAACATATCGATAAACAGACGCTTCTCCATTTGGTAGAGGCGTTTTTTATTTCTGAGACTGCTGTAGTGTGAGGCGGACAACCAGATCCTGCAGCACAGCTTCGGCAGGTGAACCTAACTTCATTTCACGGTCTGCCTCCACTACATATCCGAATCCCTCATAGAGCTGTTCAAGTGTAAAGCGGCCAGCATACTGAGAGGCTTTACGCAGCGGGTATGTACTTCGTTCACCCATGGCCTGAGCGGTCTTTTCCAGACTGCCGGCTCCGGTCTTCGCAGCCAGAAGAAGTCTCAGCTGACGCTCGATAAGCGGCAGAATGCGGAAAGGGCTTTCACCCGCGTTAAGCAGGCGCTCTAGAACTTGGAGAGCGCCTTTTTGATTGCCTGCGGCAATGTGATCAGTCATCGAAAAGACGGCATTCTGCTCTGCCTCACCGGGTGAGAGCGAAGTGATGGCTGCCACATCCTGTTCTGTAATCTCAGATTTTTCACCCACGTAGTTAATTAACTTATCCAGCTCATTATGCACTAAGTTAAGGTCAGGAGCTACCATATCCATAAACAACTGACAAGCCTTGGTTTTCATTGTCTTGCCCCGCAGTACGCAGTAATCAGTAATATGGCGCGCCAAAGCATCCCCCTGCAAGACTTCGCAGCGCACTTCTTCCCCCACAGAAACGAGGGCCTTGACCCACTTAAGTCTCTGGTCGAGTTTATCAAAAAAGAGAGCCAAAGTGCCGGAGAACTTTTGGTTCTGCAACCAATCAACTAAGCGCTGCATTTCTTCACTGGCAATGCGTTCGGCATGTTTTAGTACCACGACTTTTTCGCCAGCACCCCACGGCAGCGTAGCTAGATCGGTCAGCAGGTCATCTACTGTAAAGTCCTTTGCCCCGTGGTACAACGACCAGTTCCATTCACCAAATCCACTTTCCTTTACTCTCTCCTGAAGAGCATAGAAAACCTCATCATGCCACATGGTTTCGGGTCCGTGAATGATGTATACTGGGGCCAGCTCAGCTGTTTTGAGTCGCTTGATTAAGTCTTGCAATGTCTATCCCTCCGCAAGACTAATTCACCCTAGACAACGGTTTTACCTCCTGTATTCTACCACGACCAGAGAAACCCCCACATGGTATAAAATGAAATGGGACCTCCTTCTGTAGTCTGCCACCTAATGTTTTGAGCTGTCAAATATTCTAAAACGTCGGGATGGGGGTGGCCAAAGGAATTAGGCCCGACAGAGATAACTGCCCAGGCAGGATTGACAGCTTCATAGAAACGAGGTTCCAGCGAAGCCACACTGCCATGGTGAGGCACCTTAATCAGATCTGCCTGCAGCTCCATTTCAGTGTTCCTTTCTAGCAGATCCAGCATGCCGAGGATTTCGATGTCACCGGTAAAGAGGAGTGTGGCCCCCTGGTAGTCTAAAGCGGATACCACCGATGCATTATTGTGATCTAGAAAGTCTACGGTGCTCCGATGAGGGTGTAAGAAGCGGATGAAGGGACCTCCCTTGAATTGCAGAGTATCGCCGGCTTCTACGGTGAAGTGGGATATCCCCTTTTCTTGGACCAATGCCCTGTACTTAGCGTAGGTAGGTGAACTAATAGATCTGCCGTTATCGTAGATGGCACCAACTTCGAAATTGTCTAGAACAGCCAAGAGGCCAAAGAGGTGGTCCTCGTGGGGATGGCTGAGAATGACCGCATCTAGTTTTTCAACACCGCGATGCTTTAAATAAGGCACCACGCGCTCAAGTCCTACGTTGCGCCCTCTTTCCTGCCAATAAACTGAATCTCCACCACCATCGATCAGCACATGTTGGTTGTAAGGGGTACGAATCAGAATACAGTCACCCTGCCCTACATTCAAGACAATCACTTCGAGTGGATATTTCCACTGGGGCGGTAGAGAAATGATTACCATCAGAAACAAACCAACCCATCCCAATCTCCTGTAGGTCATTCTTGGTTTGACGATCTGCGGCTGCCGAAGACGCCATCCAGCATAAATGAAGAACGCCCATACCAACCAAACATCTATACCGATTCGTGTCGGAGACCAAACGAATGCCCACTTTGCTAAACCTCGCTCTACTACAAACATGATATTCTGGAAGAAGTTTATAGCAGCACCAACACCTAAGGGACCTGCACCGAGAGCTGCGAGCAAGCCTCCAACAAGAAGGATCACCACGAAGGGCATTAAGACTAGAGTGGATATTGGCCCCAAAAGAGCCAGCTCACGAAAATGGAGCAGTATTAATGGCAGCAGACTGAGCTGTGCAATGGTAGAAATGTAGAGGGAAGACGCTGCACGTCTGAGTCCCTTTGGCAGGCGAGAGAACGTCACGACTGGGCCCCAGAGGATAATGCCCCCTGCTGCCGCAAATGAAAGCAGGAAACTGAGGTTTTGAATCAAATGGGGCCGGATAAGCAGTAGGATGCAGCCTACCAACGACCATGTTTCAAGAGCACTGCGCCTCCGCCCACGCAGCCCCGCCCAGCCGTTCAAGAGCGCAGCTGAGAAAGCTCTAAGGGTGGAAGGGCTCCCACCAGAGAGCAATACGTATCCTGCTAACAACAGCTGCATAAGCACAAACCGGCACAAACGTCCTATTGGTATACGATCAAGAATGAGGCAGGTCATGAGCATAAGAATCCCCAGATGAGTGCCGGAAATGGCCAAGAGATGTGCAGTGCCCAGTCTCTTCCAAAGTGCTTGACGCTCAGGACTTAGCTGTGAACGATCACCCAAGACTAACGCTAGCACCAGACCAGGTTCTTCAACAGCTTTGGTGATGTTGTTTGCAAAAAACGAGCGAACTCTCTCCAACAGCGGACGCCGGTGTGCCTTCCTAATCTGGTAATCAGATGGCCAGCAGACTCCCTCCACACCACGAGCCGCAAGATATGTCTTATAACAAAACACTCCCGGGTTAGGAGCCGGTGACGGCTCATGAATGAATCCACTGAACGTGAGGATATCACCAGGCTGCGCATCCTCACCCAGTGGCAGATGGACAGCAATCTTTCTCTTCACCTCTGGCAATCTGCCGATAACCCTGAGATAGCCTGCTGAAATTTCTACCTGAGATATCTCGATTGAAGCTGCCTCGTATGGCTCTGAACGCCACTCCACTTCTTGAAACGCCAGGCTGGAACCTAAATAAACAAGGCTGGTCAACACAATCCAAAACAGCCCATATGCTAATCTGTTCCCTTTGTATTCATACAAGAGCCACAACACCGCAGCGGGCACAAGCACATTGCCTACGACCTGCGGGTCTAGAATCCGGCCCTGGGAACCAAGAAAAGTTCCCAGGGCGATAGCGGCAAACAACCCTGTAAAGCTGACACTCTTACGCATCATCTGGCAGATAGAAACAGATCAGGCCCTTCAAAGTCTCCAGACGCTTGGGACCGATCCCCTTCACCCGCAGGAGATCTTCCGGGCAGGTAAAGGGCAGCTCGCGCCTGGCCGTGATAATCCGCTCAGCATAGACTGGCCCAATACCCGGCAGTGTCTGCAGCTCAGCAATTCCGGCGAAATTTATATGAACCAGGTCACAGTGATCAGAAGGCGAGAGCCACTCCTGGGCAGATGCAGAGCTGTCTAGCTGCTGTAGAAGAGCGGACGTATTATCATCCAGACGTACAGACCATTTTATCCCCTGCCCAAGTAGCGCACACAGCACTAATGTTATCAGCAAAACTCGTTGTTTTGGTTTCATGCAGACCCTCCCGTACTCCCTCGGGCAGTGAAATCTTCGATTCCACCTTCAAGAAATCCTGCCTGTTATCTGTTTTTTCTTTATTTTCAGTGTATTATCTCATAAAAAAGAGACGGCTCCTTCAGGAACCGTCCTTTATTCGTCTTTCTATCAGTCTAGAGCTTAAATCCCAGGAGCGCCATGCCCAGCAGCCCTGCGGTAATCAAGACCAGTGGAACTCCCCTAAAGGCCTTTGGGATTGGTGCAACCTCTAAATGATGCCTTAGATACGCGATAACCAGCAGTACTGCAAGATACCCTAGTCCAGCTCCAGCCGCATAGACCATACCCATATATCCGGTTATATGATCCCGTGCTAGGATGAGAAGGAGACCAAGCAGAGCGGTATCCAGCAGACCATCGGTCAGCGAAGCTTCTAGACCCACCAATCGTTGCCACAACCAGGCGGAGAAAGCGGCGGCAGCCAGACAACCGATTAAAGCGAGATATTCTGGAATCGCCAACATCTCCAAAATCCAAAGGCCAAGGGCACCTGTAATCATGGCACCCAACATGGTCGAGCCCACCTTCACTGCCCGGGCAGGGGAAGTTGTGTGCCTCGTCAGAGCATATACTCCTAAACCCTGCAGAAGAATAAGATTCTCTGTAATTAAACCACTGCGCAATACTTCCAGGCCATTAGTCATTCAGCTCGCCTCCCTGTCCAGTAACTGCATTGTAAAGCGCCAACAAGAGACCGAGAATGACCATACCACCCGGTACAGACGCCGCTAAAGCAAAGACTGGCAGCTGTGTATCAAGCACTACAGCTCCAAAGATAGAACCATAAGCGAAAAACTCGCGAATGGCGCCCACAAGGACCAAAGCGCCTAAGAAACCTAAGCCCTTACCGATTGCATCCAACGCTGTCTCTACAGGGTCATCAACGTTTTCTAAGCTCTGCAGCACAAAGCCATTAACCACAATCAGGGGCAGGAAAATACCTAGGTCAGCTACCAATTGTGGGTTGATTCCTATCAGAATTCGGTGTGCCCCCATTGTCAATACCGACAAAATACCAAGATGAATCACTGGTCTAGCAGTCTTAGGAACCACTCCTGCAAGCAGCGCACTGATTACAGCAGCCACCACTAGGATTATCGCGGTTGTAAGTCCTAACACCAATCCGTTCATCGCTAGTGTTGTTACTGCAACTGCCGGCGCAAGTCCTAAAGCCAGCCTGAAAACGGGATTCTCCTTAAAAACACCCTTTATAACTTTACTCATCTACTGCCCCTCCTCCCCGCTGACAGCTTTCTCTACTGCCTCAAACAGGCCCTTGCTGGTCATGGTAGCACCAGAGTAAACATCGACAGCACCCTGCGCTTCGATAATCGCGGGTACAAGTTCCTCAATTGCAGGATCAGCAAGGAACGGAGTGTCTTCATGTTCTACAACGGTGATATCAGTAATCTTGCCTCCGGATACAGTGACGTCAACTACCAGTTCACCGCCGAAGCCTTGACCAACACCCCGATAGGTGCCATCAGAGACGTTGATTTCAAACGGCTCAACCTCCGCAGCTGCTGCTTCACCTTCACCGCTGACAGCTTTCTCTACTGCCTCAAACA
>CALKAR010000195.1 GCA_937988745.1 uncultured Peptococcaceae bacterium | reverse complement strand
CATCAGCTTGACCTCTGGCAGTGGATTTTCGGAATGCCCAGCCGCATTAGGGCCTTCTGCCATGAAGGGAAGTTCCACGATATCGAAGTCGAAGACGATGTTACAGCTTATCTAGAATATGCCAATGGCACCACGGGAGTCTTTATCACGACCACGGGTGACACACCGGGCACAAACCGGCTTGAGATTTCGGGAACCCGCGGCAAGCTGGTTGTGGAACACGATGAGCTTAAGTTCTGGCGTCTGCGATTGGATGAACGCAAGTTCAACGAAGAGTACAAAGGCGGATTTGGCGAGCCTGAATGCTGGCTGTGTGAGGTTCCAACGTCTAAAGAGGTCTCCGCTCACCCCGGCATCACGCAAAACTGGGTCGATGCCTGCCTAAAGGGAACACCGCTGCTTGCTCCTGGTGAAGAAGGCATCTATGGGCTGACGCTCAGCAACGCCATGTACCTGTCTTCTTGGCTTGATAATTGGGTCGAACTGCCCATCGATGCTGACCTGTTCTACCAGAAGCTCCAGGAAAAGATTGCTTCGTCGCGATTTGAGAAAAAAGCGGGCAGCGACGTTGTCCTAGATGTCGAGGGGACCTTTTAAGAAAGGAGAACTGTCATGAAGTTATCGGTTTTTACGGTGGGAACCCCTGACATATCAGTGGAAAACCTGCCGAGTAGGTTGAAGGCACACGGATATGATGGCATCGAGTGGCGGATCGCCAAAAGACAAGACGCCCCACCCAATCCCGTGCCTCCCAAGGGTCAATGGTACTGGACCTACAACCAGGCCACACTCAATCTAGCCAACGTTGTGGAAGAGGCCAAATGGGCACATGAACTAACAACCCAAGCTGGCCTGGAAGTTGCATCACTATCCACGTATCTCCAGCCTGGTCAACCAGCTGAAATAGAGAAAGTGATGCAGGCAGCGCAGGTTATCGGTTGTCCGAAAATCCGGCTCATGCCCCCAGGATATAATGGGGAAACCTATTACCGCGATCTATTTGAAACTGCGCAAAGGCAGATCTCTGAACTGATTCCTCTTACCGAAAAATACGGAGTTAAGCTGATCTTTGAGATCCACCACGGTAATATCATTCCGAGTGCCAGCGCCGCCTACCGCCTTGTATCTCCGTTCCCGGCAAACTCGGTCGGTGTGATCTTCGACCCAGGCAACATGGTCCATGAAGGTTTTGAGGAGTATCAGCTCGGCATAGAACTGCTGGGAGAATACCTTGACCACGTGCACATCAAAGACGCACGGCCTGTTTTCAATCCTGAGTCGAAAAAGTGGTCTGTAGAATGGGCTTCTGTAGGAGAAGGCATGGTCAACTTCGCCAGGCTCATCCAAGCACTGAAGAAGGTAGGTTACAGCGGTTATCTGAGCACTGAGGATTTCTCCAATGACCGGGACACAGAAGGGAAGCTCGCCCACAATATCAGCTACTTACGGGAGCTTCTCCAAGACTAGCATCAATTTGGTGAACACGCAAAAACCACCTCGAGGCGCATACCTTCGAGGTGGTTTTGTAATTGCTCTAACACTATGCAGTTTCGCGACGTTCTTTCAGGAGGTCACGGATCTCAGCCAGCAAAAGCTCTTCCTTGGATGGCGGTGGTGGTGGCGGTGGTTCTGCTGGTGCAGCTGGCTTTTCGTCTTCTTTCCGATGTAGGCGGTTAATCAACCTGATCGCTGTGAATATACTCAGGCCGATGATGAGAAAATCCACTGTACTTTGAACAAAGTTACCCCACCCAACAGCCAACTCCGGAGTACTCTCGGTGGCAGCCCGGATAACCAAGCGCTGTTCGGCAACGTTGATCCTTCCTGTGAAGATACCCAGGATCGGCATGATTATATCATTGACTAGTGATGTAACAATCTTGCTGAAGGCTCCACCGATAATCACACCAACGGCCATGTCAAGCACATTACCCTTCATGGCAAAGTCCTTGAACTCTTGCCAGAATCTCTTCACCTACACAGCCTCCCTAAACTGGGCCGAGTTATTTAAACTTCCACAAGGGCTGTAGAGCTTTGAACAACCCATACCCGACCACTGATATTATCGTACTCTTGAACAGGTTAAATGGAACAATACCATACAGAATCAGTGTGCGCAGATCTACGATTGAAGAGTTTACTTTGGCAGCCATGTCAACAAAAGCGCTGACAGGGTATCCCAATACCCAAGCAAATGCAGGGATGAACACATAGTAGTTCAGAACTGCGGCTGTAATTGTCATGCTCAAGATCGAAAGCACACTGCCCCACAGGACTGCGGCCCGTGATTGGTTCTTCTGGAAAATCAGTCCAAGGGGAACCACATAAGCGGTTCCAACCAAGAAGTTAGCCAGCTCACCGACGCCACCTGTGTTGTTGTCGATAATGAACTTCAAGATATTCTTCAACAATTGAATCAATACTCCTGCCGCTGGGCCCATGTAAAATGTGCCCACAAGGGCTGGAGCATCGCTTAAGTCAATCTTAAGGAAGGCTGGAAAGATTGGTAGAGGAAAATTAAGTAGAATCAGTATTACACCTAGACCAGAAAGCATCCCGATCTTAACCATTGAACTGGTCGTGAGCAAGCTTTGGCCTTTCGCATTGGCACGCAATAGCATATCTAATCCCTCGCTTTTGTGAAAATAAAAACAGCCCGGATTCTTCACGGGCTGTTACTGATGTCAAAATCAACAAGATCACAAAAATGATCTCATCGAAATTCTTCTCCCATCCAGACTTTACTGTCGGTTTTGGAATTCCACCAAATCAACGATCACATCTGATCGCTCGCGGACTATCACCGCCGGTCGGGAATTTCACCCAGCCCTGAAGAATTTCCTATTCGGTTGTCGCCTTCATTATATGGCAGCGCAATCGGTTCGTCAAGTGACTAGTTCCCAAGAATTTGTTAATTCATTCACCAATTTTGGGATCGGTAATTTCCGCCGGATACCCCAAGTAACGGAGAAGAGCAATAGCGTTGCGGGTTACAGCCGGACCAGGTTTAAGCTTATAGTCAAATTCGAGGCCGATGTCGCTAACCTTTTCGCTAAAATGGAAATTCTGGCAGATTGGTGTCAGCATCTCTGTAAGCTCCAAATCATGAGTGGCGGTGAAGATCATGGCATTCCTTTCGGCTATGTAACGGATCACTCGATAGGCTGCAGCAATGCGCTCCTCCGAATTGGTGCCCCTGTAAAGCTCATCAAAGATGCAGAGCATGGGGTATTTTGAATCCAGAGATTTGATTACGCGCAGCACAGCCAACGCTTCTTCTAAGTAATAGCTCCGGCCTTCGACCACATTATCTGACCGCCCGATTGAAGTAATAATCCTCAGGATTGGAGCCCGATAGCTTCTCGCAGGCACAGTGTAGATCGTTTGTGCCAGCAGAGTGCTGATGCCAATCGTGCGCAGGAAGGTCGATTTACCAGACATGTTAGACCCAGTGACCAGGATTCCGCGCTTTTCAGGTTGGATCGAGTTGGGAACACAGTTTTCCACGAGAGGGTGATAGGCCTCACGAATATCGTACTGCCCATGGTCTACAAACTGCGGCTCGCAGTAATAGGGCAGACTGGCTCTGTAGGACGCTGCTGCTTGGCAAGCATCAAGCGTTCCGAGGATGTGAAAAACCTTCTGAAAAGCTTCTCGTTCTCTAGTGATAAAGCCCACAGCCTTGACAAAACTACGTACCTCTCTAAGGAAGAATATCGCGTAATATTGTGTTATTGTCCCAAGGAGGGGATCGCTTGACTCAACATCGATATTAGTGGTAACCCGCTTGAACCGTTTGACCTTCTGCAGTGCAGCTCTTAGGTCGTCTATCATAGGTGTAAGGGAACCCCAATCTGCATCTAGTTCACAGATCTTTTCTCCGCTGCGAACCAGAGAAGCTAGGGCTTTGATCGACTCAAAATAGCCTTGGTTGCGTTTCTGTTCGCGGTAATGAAGGCCCATATTTGTGAAAAAGAGCACTACCATTAAGGACACACCCTGAGAGCCAGTTAAGAGAGCTAAAGGACTGAGAAGAGCGGCAATATACATCAGCGTATAGAGCCAACCATAGGCGGGTGCCTGCAGGCTGTGTGATGACCACAACAAGCGTGATAGGCCGCGACCAATCCGATGACCTACTCTGTGCAGCACCAACTGTACCTGTTCCCGAAGCTCCTGCTCTTCCTCAAAAATCTTGATAAGCTGTGCTCTCTTGATGAGTTCTTCAGTATTCTCTAAGCACGGTGTTCGCAGAATTTGGTACAGCACTTGTTTTCCCGGAATAGTTAGAGTACGGTCTATCTGGGTGAACACTACATCCATGGTAAGATCAGTCCACGTACGATCGTCGATCGCATGGTCAGGCTTGGGAGCATCACCAAAGAGAGCGCGGATTACCTCCTCGAGCGGCGCTGATTCTATTTCTTTTTTCTGTCCCCATTCAGCTCGGAGAACAGCTAAAGTCTTCCGTTCTCGGACCTTTCTGTATGAAACATAAGTCAAGATACCAAAGATTGCAGCAGGGGCAAACCCCAAGAAATACAGCCGGTTTACGTCGGTTCCTAAGACAAGCGAGAGATATGCGCACACACAAGTTAAGGCTCCGAAGACATACTGCAGTACAACCCACCGATCTCTAGTCATCAAGAAACTCCTCATCATTGATTGCTTATCGTGCCGTCCATAGAATTCTGCGTCCTGCACTGCTTTCCTTGTTCAGCTCTCCTCGTTTTTTTGTAAAGCAAACTTGACAAACGTGGCCATACGAAACAGACTAGGTGTAAAGGGAGGA
>CALKAR010000194.1 GCA_937988745.1 uncultured Peptococcaceae bacterium | reverse complement strand
AGGCAGATTTTTCAAGCCAGCGTTTTTTTTGAGTCTTTGCTCGATATCAAAGCTGGTCTGGCCACCGGAGGTAATGGGGGTTTTCAAAGAAGATGGTTTGAAGTGTGTTTCGATACAATCGATTTTAAGGCGACTTCGGTTGCGGATACGATGCGCAATCGGGAGACATGGTATCCATGTGAAAGTGGTGGCTCATTTCGTAAATGGTATGGTAATCGCGATATAATAGTCAACTGGCGAAATGATGGCTACGAAATACGAAACTTCCGAGACGACAGTGGTCGTCTTAGATCGCGCCCGCAAAATACAGCGTTTTTTTTCAGAGAAGGCATAACTTGGACTAAACTAAGTTCTTCTCGTTTCGCTGTGCGATACAAGAATGGCAATTCTATCTTTGACGATACAGGGCGATGCGCTTTTCCAAACACTCTTTCCCTACACGACGCTCTTCCGATCTTAGTAGTAGGACTCTTATGTTCAAAATTGTCATTTTATTTTTTGGGACATCTTAATCCTACATTGAGCTTTACCAATGGTGATATTGCCAGAATACCTGTCATGTTAGACGCTATCAAAGAACAAAAGAGTAGGCTTAAGCAGCTTGTTACAGCTGCTATCTACATTAGCAAGTTTGATTGGGATATATTTGAAGATTCCTGGGACTTCCAACGTCATCCTTTATTAGTTCACAAAGATGGTAGTTCATTAGAACAGGCCTTCAACAACTGGTCCGACTTTGCTGAAGAACAGTTTCAGCGATTGAAAGCGAACGAAGAAGAACTAAACCGTATCTTCATCGAGATTTATGGGTTGCAGGACGAACTGACACCCGAAGTGGCAGACGAAGACATTACAATCCGGAGAGCCGATCGAGAGCGGGATATTCGGTCCTTTATTTCCTATGCCGTTGGCTGCATGTTTGGTCGTTATTCTTTAGATGAAGACGGTCTGGTATACGCAGGAGGAGAATTCGATCTTGGGAGGTACAAGTCGTTTCCTGCTGTCGAAGATAATATCTTAACCATCCTGGATGATGAGTATTTTGACAATGATATCGTGGCCCGATTCATAGATTTTGTCAGGGTAACTTTTGGTCCTGAGACGCTGGAGGACAATCTTGAGTTTATTGCAGACAGCCTAAATCGCAGAGCCTCAGAAACTGCTCGGGAGACCATTCGTAGGTATTTCCTCCGCGAGTTTTATAGGGATCATACTAAGACCTATAAGAAGCGTCCGATCTACTGGCTGTTCTCTTCGCCTAATGGATCATTTAACTGCCTGATCTATATGCACCGCTATGATCGGGACACCATTGCGCGTATTCGAACAGATTACCTCTTGCCGTTCCAGGACAAGCTTTCAGCCGAAGAGATGCAGCTGAGACAGCTATTGACAACCGATTTGACAGCAAGAGAGAAGACCGCGGCGAACAAGAGACTTGGTGAAATTGACAAAGTCATGAACGAACTCAGCAAGTACCAGGAACTGATTCACCATTTGGCCAACAAGCGCGTGGAGATTGATCTTGATGATGGTGTCGCTGTTAACTACGCTAAGTTCCAGAATGTGCTGGCAAAGATTAGATAAGGTGGTGATGGGGTGAATCTGGACCAGATTAGGCAAACCTTGGAGGATATGTTTCGAAAACAGCCCCCTACGGGCGCGAATCGGCGCATCCTCTTCTGGTACGATGCTAAGGGTGAGTTCGCCGAAGACGTGGAGAAGCTGGAGCTTTCGAACGCCAAGATTTGGCGCTTGACTGAAACCAATAACTTCTTAACTAAGTACACTATCGAGGAATTAGAACCCCACACCAATTTCTTGATCTATTCAAACCAGCCACGACCTGATGATCATGACAACTGGTTCGTAGACACCTTGTTGTATAGCTCCGAGTTCTCCGCTGATAGGATTTCCATGGTGATGAACGAGCTAAACGTGCCCCAGTCCTTGCGTGGAGTGTTCACACGTTACGAACGGTTTTTCCGCAGTAAGGACAGAACGGTTCGTTTTGTCAGCTATGGTGTTGAGGACTACAGTGAACGCACCGTCGATGTCGCCGTTCTTTCTGTACTAGCGGGACAGAAATCCAGTAATTTCGCAGATTCATTGAGGGCGGTATTTTGTGAATCATTAAATGAAGACGAGAACAGGATCTGGCAAGAGATCTTGAAGTTCGGCGACGAAGAGGCCTTCTGGCAAGTTGTAGATCGAGAGTTTGGGTATACTGCTCCTCGGAAAAATCTAGAGACCCTCTTTATTAGTCTAGTGATTACAGCTTTCGCTGAGCAGTTTCATGGTGATTTGCCCCAGACTTGGCAGGACTTTCTCTTACGCCGTACATCTAACTGTGTGGTTTTCATCGATCACTTTATGAAACACGCAGTAGATGGTCAGCGTTTTGCTGAGTTAGTAGGGGATATAGAAGATGTTCTTCATCTCTCCACCTACCTTGAGGAGTGGGAACTCCATGAAATCCGCGATGCAGACGTTTTCCCAAGTCTAGATAAGGCCGTAATCATCCGCATTCTCCGCAGTTTGCTAAATGGTGCGGAGAACTTCTCGCAATACGAAGACGTCATCATTGGGCGGAGAACGAAACACTTCTACGGACGGTACGAAGCCATTTACGATGCTATTTATTGGGCTATTCAACTCTTCCGCTTTCGAAAGGAGCATAGAAGTTTTGTCGCTGACACTGCCGATGTTATGTTCGAAGCCTATGCGAATGAATACTACAGGGCGGATTACGCCTACCGTAAATTCTGTTTAGCCTACAGAAAGGCTAAAGGACTCGATTTACTACACCACCTGAGCGAGGCGGTCGAAAACCTATACTGTAATTGGTTCCTGCCTGAGCTGGCAGTCAGGTGGTCAAAGCTCGTTGAGGACGAGCTCGCCGGAAACTGGTTAAGACTAAGAGCTCAGCGACAGCAGCATTTCTATCAGACCTACATTGAACCTGTGATCAAGCGTAAAGGACGCGTCTTTGTGATCGTGTCTGATGCACTGCGCTATGAAGCTGGACATGAACTGGCCGAACTCCTTAACCAAAGTCTAAGAGGAGTTTCCAAACTTGATTCACTGCAGGGCGTCGTTCCGTCTTATACGCAGCTAGGCATGGCGGTTCTGCTGCCCTATCAGAAGCTGGAAATTACAGGTTCTGAGGTGCTAGTTGATAGCGTTAGTTCTGCAGGACTGGAAAACCGCCAGAGAATCCTTCAGCGCAAAGAAACCGATTCAATAGCCCTGCACATGTCTGAACTAGTGCAGATGGATAGACAAACTTTGAGGAATACGGTAAAGGGTAAACACGTTGTCTATGTGTACCACAACACCATCGATGCCATCGGTGACAACGCCCAGACCGAAGAAAGAACCTTCGAAGCGGTTGAAAGAGCTTTGGAGGAAATTGTTGAAGCCGTAGATTTGCTAACCAAGAACCTAACAGAAGTCAATCTTTATATTACGAGCGACCATGGGTTTATATATCAGAGACGTCCTTTAGAAGAAAGCGACAAGACTCAGCGCAGCGACGTCACACCCATTTCATCTAACCGCCGCTTTATGCTTTTTGATGAACCCGTTGATGTTCCTAGCACGCTGAGTATTGAGCTGAAGTATCTGTTGGGTTCAGAGAGTACTTCTGTCGCTGTTGTACCAAAGGGTCACAATCGGTATAGACTACAAGGCGGAGGTCAAAGGTTTGTTCATGGTGGTGCTAGTCTGCAGGAAATAGTTATTCCATTGGTTCATTTCACCAATGACAGGAAAAAGGATCCTAGCAAAGAGGTTACTAAGGTCGACGTGCGCCTAACGACTGATATTCGTAGGATCACAAATAGCATATTCACCCTCAACTTTTTCCAAACAGAACCTGTCGGAGGCAAGAAAACGGCGAGACAGCTAAAAGCCTATTTCATCGATCCTGATGGCAACATCATTTCGGATGAGGTCCCTTTGCTGGCAGATAGTGAAAGCACGCAAGCTGAAGAACGGAACCTCAGGTTACGGTTTAATCTCAAGAGCCAAACCTATGATCGTAGTGTTACCTACTACCTGATTCTGGAAGACATAGAAGAAACTGTGGAGAAGGTCTATGATCGGGTGCCATTTATGATTGATCTAGGCATCATGCATGACTTTGACTTCTAGGGGGGCGGGGCATGGCAGTTGATTTGGATCAGAAACTTAATCAAGTATTTGCGGGCAGAGTGGTACGCAAGGATCTGACGAAATCAATCAAAGAAGGTGCGAACGTCCCAGTCTATGTTCTAGAGTACTTACTGGGAATGTACTGTGCTACCGATGACGAGGAGAGCATTGCTGCAGGAGTTCAGCAGGTTAAGAAAATCTTAGCAGACAACTTTGTCAGACCTGATGAGGCAGAAAAGGTGAAATCCAAGATCCGGGAGCTGGGACAGTTCACCGTAATCGACAAGGTAACGGTCAAGCTAAACCAGCAGCGCGACGTCTACGAAGCTGAGTTCTCCAATCTTGGGATCAATAAGGTGACCGTGGCTCCTCATTATGTCAAGGTATACGAGAAACTCCTGGTCGGAGGCATTTGGTGCATTGTCAAGCTTGATTATTTCTATGATGAGACGGAGAAGAATGCCAGCCCCTTCCAGATTGCGAGTCTTACCCCGATTCAGATGCCAAACATGAACTTAGAAGAGATACTGGAAGGACGTAAACAGTTCAGTAAGGAGGAGTGGATTGATGTCCTGATCCGCTCTTCCGGATTGGAACCGACGCAGTTTGAGTACAGCGTAAAGTGGCATCTGTTGGCTCGATTGATTCCATTTGTCGAAAACAACTACAACCTGTGCGAACTCGGCCCTCGTGGAACCGGTAAGTCTCACGTCTACAAAGAACTCTCTCCCAATTCAATTCTAGTGTCGGGCGGCCAAACGACCGTGGCTAATCTGTTCTACAACATGGCCTCACGTCAAGTGGGCTTGGTGGGTATGTGGGACGTGGTAGCTTTTGATGAAGTGGCCGGGATCAGATTCAAGGACAAAGATGGAATACAGATCATGAAGGATTACATGGCCTCCGGATCCTTTGCAAGAGGCAAAGAGGAAAAAGCAGCATCCGCCTCCATGGTCTTCGTTGGTAACATTAATCAAAGCGTTGATGTCCTGATTAAGACGTCTCACCTGTTTGAGCCTTTCCCAGAAGCCATGGCTACCGATTCCGCCTTTTTCGATCGAATGCATTACTACCTTCCAGGATGGGAAATCCCCAAAATGCGACCGGAGTTTATTACCGATCGCTATGGGTTCATCTCTGATTATCTCGCTGAGTTTTTCCGGGAAATGCGCAAGAGATCCTTTACCGATGCCTTGTCAAAGCACTTTAAACTGGGGAATAACCTCAATCAACGCGATGTAATTGCTGTACGGAAGTCTGTTTCGGGGTTGATCAAACTCCTCTATCCTCACGGTGAGTTTTCCCGTGACGAACTGGAAGAAATTCTGCGCTATGCTTTGGTTGGTCGCAGACGGGTCAAGGAGCAGCTCAAGAAGATAGGTGGTATGGAGTTTTACGATGTCCAGTTCTCCTATATTGATAATGAGACATTAGAAGAGAAGTTTGTGAGCGTACCGGAGCA
>CALKAR010000193.1 GCA_937988745.1 uncultured Peptococcaceae bacterium | reverse complement strand
CTTCTGCGTGCGCCGTCTCGGTCTGTGCCTGGCGTTCGGACTCCTCGGCTTGGCGGCGTTGGAATCGGGCGGCCTCACGGGCGAGCCGTTCCCGTTCCTCGCGGGCTTTGCGCTGCTCTTCGCTGAGGAGCAGGCGGGATGCTGCGAGTTCTTCTTCTTGGGCGTCGAGGTGTTCCTCGCGCCGCTCCATCATTTCTGCTTGGCGCTGCAGTTGCTGTTGGGTTTGGGATTGACGACGCGGATGTGCCTCGAGCAGCGCGGCGTCGAATCGGGGGACGTCGGTGAAGTTGCCCAGCGGAAGAGAGTAGTTGTTGGCGGCCCACAGCGAGATGTCGAAGAGGTGCTGAAGAACCCGAACGGCGACCTGCGGAGTGAAGGGACGTTTGGTGTCGTGGACAGCGTCGTTGCAGCGCTTGCGGACGACGTGCATCTTCTCCAGGATGGCCGTAGGCACCACTGCCTTGAATCCGCCGTTGTTGAGGCGGTCGTTCAGCGTCGACTTGTGCGGTTCCGAGACGTCGAGCACCTCGGTGATGTGGGCGACGAGAAGTTCGAGCACGCGCCGGGAGTGGAAGCCAGAGCCGCGGGGATTGCTCAGAGCGTTGGCTTCTGCATGGTGAGTGTCGTCGGTGAGCTCCGGCCACGTCTCTTGGAGGAACGCGAAGTTGCTCGGCAGAGAGGTGGCGGTGCTCATGGCTGCTCCCGTGGTGGTTTACGCGGCACTGGTAGGGGAGACCAATCGAAAGCTGCGAAGGGTCCCGTGTGGTGCGAGTGCCGCTGGAATACCTGAGGTATGAAATATCTTCGGAAAACAACTCTAGTGGCCGGGCGTTCCCGAGACGCCCGGCCACGCGTTGCCGAGGCGTACGGCTACAGCTCGCCGGCGAAAGCGCGGGTAGCCAGGGAGGTGTAGAGCTGATCTGCGATCTCTCGCATTGTTGAGGATTCGACTTGAAGTCTGGAAATATCTTCGAGGCGGCGATCCAACATTTTGGACACTTCTTGCGAAAGTACCGGAATTTTGAGAGATCGTGCGCCGGATATATTGATAGTGAATAATCCCGAAGTAGTTTTAGACTGCTTTATGAGCTGACGTCTGGCAAAGCGAGAATTGAGCAGCGCTTCCAATACTCTAGGGGGCATTCCTTCGGAGCGAATCCTGAACAAGTGGTTCTGGTGGCTGAGTTCTGAAATGCTTTTGTTAAGAATTGCTGCGCGCCCAACCTCAAACTGGTTTGCGTGCGCTTCTACCATCAAGATATCACCGCGTAAGACTCGAGTTCGTTTCAGTTCGCGGTCGGATACGCCAAAGTGCTTCAAGTTTGATAAGCTGAGCGATCCTCGATGGACATTGGCAACCCTAAGGTATGGGACTTGTTTGGGTAGCTCTTGTCGTTTTCTGTTCTGGGATAGTCCGCCCGTGACCTCAGCGATCTCTTCTAGCCGTTGCCAGCTGATTGAATTCTCGATTGCCGATTCCGTAAGGGAAGATTTCAGAATCTCGACTTTCTGGCACCTATTTTTGGACACCTCGATAATCGACTGTGCTCGATCTAGCAAATCTGCAATCCGACGCTGCTCGTCGAGGGGTGGGAGGGGTATCTCCAATGACGCAATGTCGGCTTTTGATATCTGCAGGAATGTCTCGCCGCGACCGCGGCTTCGGAGGATTTCGTTGGAAGATGCGACAACGTGAAAAAGATAACTTCTGTCGATGGTGGGTAGTGCCTCCAGGGAAGCTACGCCTCGCCCGAGGCAGTACTCCCGATCGGCAACACGAACGTCTCCGATGGAGGCGCGAATTGATAGAATGATGGCTCCTGATTTAGCCAATTTTGTGGTTTGCGTGGTGTATTTAGAAGGCCGGATACTTTCAGGAGCAAAATCGCCAGCACCGGCGATGAGCGGTATTCCTATTTTCTCAACGTTTGTATTTGACCCTAGAGGTGCCTGACCCATGGTTATTGTGCACACGTCTCCGAGGGGGGTTAAATTGACGTTACTCATCGGAGTTCCTCCTTCAACGCTGCCAGCGTCTTCGAAATTTTTGCGTCGAGAGCTTCGATCTCCGCGATGATTTCGAGGGGATCGCGGGTCTCCTCGGCGGTGAATGCAATCTCCTTGTACCTGTTCATGGATAGGTCGTAGTCGGCGTCTGCAATCTCGGCGACGGGCACGGTGAATGACTGCTCCGTGCGCTCACGCTCTCGCTCCGAACTGCGGCGGTCCCTAAAGCGAGTGAGGACGTCGGGCAGGTTGTTTTTCGCCAGCTGTTCATCGGTCAGTTCGACGGTCTCCCCCACGTCGTGGCTGTCGGGAAGTTTTGCCCTTGGAACCGGGCCCAGGAGATTCGCGTCCAACAGCGGCGAGCGCTTGTCGTCCAACGAATAGCCATCGGCCTGTACGTCGTAGAACCACACGTCCTTGGTGCCGCCGGACCCCGTCTTGGTGAAGCAGAGAATCGCCGTCGACACTCCCGAATACGGCTTGAACGTCCCTGAGGGCAACTTGATTACGGCTTGCAGGTCATGCTTCTCGATGAGAGTTTTGCGCAGACTCTTGTGTGCCTTGGTCGAGCCGAACAACACGCCTTCCGGAACGATGACCGCAGCCCGGCCGCCGACGTTGAGCAGGTTCAGGAAACGAGCAATGAACAGGAGCTCCGTCTTTTTCGTCTTCGCTCCGATGAGCTTCTCCAGCTCCGGATCCAAATCAGCCGCGGTGCTGCCGGCGAACGGTGGGTTTGCCAGTATCAGGGAGTACGTCTCGGCTTCAGACGGGTCCGGCAACGGCAAAAGGGAATCGCGGTAGGCGATATTCGGCTCGTCGATGCCGTGCATGAACATGTTCATCGCCGCAATGCGGACCATGGTCGCATCGAAGTCAAAGCCGTGGAACATCTCCGTTTCGTAGCGTTCGTGGTTGGCTTTTGTCATGAAGGCCTTGCCGCTCCCCTGTCCCGCGCCCTTCGCCCATTCGGCCGCGCCGACGAGAAATCCGGCGGTACCGCATGCAGGATCGATGATGCGATCCTTGAAGGTCGGCTCCATCAAGGCAACCATCAGATCGATGATGTGGCTGGGCGTGCGGAACTGACCGTTGGCGCCGGAGGTCGTCAGCTTCGACAACATGTACTCGTACAGGTCGCCGGCCAGATCCTTGCTCTTCAGGTCGATCTTGTCGAGCTTGTCCATCACGAGCTTCAGCGTGGCTGGGCTGCTGATGCCGAACGTGGCACCCCGCATGTGTTCCTGCATGCTGGAACCGCCAAGTCCTCGGATGAACTTAAAGACTTCGCCTGACACGAGCTCGTGCATTGTGCCGGCGTCGCCGAGCTCCACGATCCGTTGCCAGCGGAGGTGCTGTTGATTTGGGCCGAAGATGTACTCACTGTCATGGACCGGCACACCCAGGGCGACCTTCTGGTCGACTTGGGTCTGCTGAACATCGAGCTGACGCATGAACAACAGGTAGGTCATCTGCTCGATGACGGTCAGTGGATTGGAGATGCCGCCGGACCAGAAATCATCCCAAACATCATCTACCTGCTGTTTCAGCGCACCCGTGATCATGCCGATGATCCTATGGGACCGGCCGGAACGCTCGACAATAGGCCTCGTTAAGCATCGAAACCGTAGTCGAAGCGGGCCCTCAGTTGCGCTCTCAACGCTCTCACTGCAGGCACTGAGGGGCTCACTGCAGCAACTGATGGCGTCACTGTCTGTAGTGAGAGCCTCACTTGCTAGAGTGACGCGCTCAGTTACTATAGTGAGGTCCTCAGTTGCTAGAGTGAGGGCATGAGTCAACCACTGACGGTCGCCGCTGTCACCGCGCATCGGGCACTCCTCGCGGGCGGTCGGGAAGGCACCCGGCTCGAAGCCAAGCGAGTCCGCGAAAAAGTCGACCGTGCCGTCTGGGAAACAGTCTCCGCCTTCGCCAACACCGAAGGCGGACTTCTACTGCTCGGAGTCGATGAGCAGGAGGGATGGGCCGTCACCGACGGATTCAACGCCGAAAGGGTCATGCAGCGGTTGAAGGCCGGCCTGGAGCAAAGCGCGAAGGCGGACCCGAAAGTCACGCCGATACCCCGGTATGAGCTCGATTTCGTCGATCTCGGTGACGCGGGCGAAATCGTCGCCCTCCACATCCACCCCATGCGCGAGGACCCATTTCTCATCCGGCAGATGCCCTGCTTCGTTTCCGACGTGGGAATGCCCAACGGTTCCTACACGCGCATCGTCGATGGCGACCACCGGCTGAACAGCTATCAG
>CALKAR010000192.1 GCA_937988745.1 uncultured Peptococcaceae bacterium | reverse complement strand
TAATGTCCTGTCGGCCGCTTCTTTGCCCTACCTCTTTTTCTAGCTCGCGTAAGCGGGTCAAGTCCTAGATGTGGTGTAAATTCGTCTCCTGGCTGTTGAGTTCAAACTTAGGCTGCTGTGTTTCTCTGTGACTCTAGCTCGCTAGGTTTGCCGTTACTCTCGGATCGTTTGTGTTCCCAGTACTGATCCATCCGAAAGTAGAGCCGCCCCGTCAGCCACTCCTCATCCTGCTCCATCAAGAGCGCGCCTAAGAGGCGTAGGGCTGAGTCCGTATTGGGGAAGATGCCAATCACTCGCTCCCGCCGCCGCACCTCCCGGTTGAGGCGTTCAAGCCCGTTGGTGCTACGGAGTCGGCGCCGATAGGGCTCAGGGAGTGTCATGACAGCCATGGCATCCTCAAAGCCAGCTTCCAGACAGGAGACGGCTCGTGGTGCCTTTTGGGCGTATTCTGAGACGATATCGTCAAGTAGACTGCGTGCCGTCGTGATGTCCGGTGCGTTAAACATGAGCCTCAGCTTCGCCTTCAATGCGTCGTGATACCGCTTCGGGCAGGCATCCAGGATATTACGCATGAAATGCACCTGACAACGTTGCCACGCAACGCCCTGAAAGTGACGCTTTACAGCGTTGACCAGTCCGCCATGGTGATCTGATACGACCAGGTCCACATTGTGCAGCCCACGCTCGGTCAACCAACGGAAGAACTCCGACCACGTGGCCTCCGACTCGCTGTCGCCAATCATCAGCCCAAGCACCTCGCGATACCCTTCCTCGTTCACGCCCACGGCGATCAGCGCACTCTGCGGGACCACACGACCTCCCTGGCGGATCTTAAGCTGCATCGCGTCGACGATAACAAACGGAAAACGCTTATCCTTCAGTGTCCGTCCGTTCCACTCCGACACCACGGGGTCAAGCGCCTTGCACAGCTCTGATACCGTTGACTTCGAGAAGCTGGTCCCACAAAGTTCCTCGGTAATTCGGCGAACCTTGCGTGTGGAAACACCGTTGATCACCATCTCCATGAGTGCCAAGATGAGCGCCTGCTCGCTACGCTGGTACCGGTCAAACAACTCCGTAGAGAACGAACCGTTGCGAACCCGGGGCACACGCAGCTCAAGGGTGCCAACGCGGGTTTTCAGCTCACGCTCCCGATAGCCGTTTCGATATCCCGCCCGCTCATGAGTACGCTCGTACGGCTCTGCCTTGACGTGCTCGCTCACTTGCGCCTCGAGCACTTGGTTGAGCACGCACTCCAATAACTTGCCGACTCCCTCATCACCACGAAAAAGTTGATGCAACATCTCGCCATCTACGGTAATCTGGTACTGGGCCATCCTCTTCAACCTCCGGTTGGTTTTGTCTGGTTAACTCAACCATTACCAGGAGGGGGATGGCCTTTCCTACTGTTTCGCCATCCTCATTCTCGAATTTACACCATCATACTGGACGTTACTCGCCTTGGACGCTGCGGCAACAAAATACCCATTTCCTTGCACAAGCGATACACGC
>CALKAR010000191.1 GCA_937988745.1 uncultured Peptococcaceae bacterium | reverse complement strand
GCGTATTTGGTTCAAAAAGGGGGAGACTTGATTGGTGAATAGATGGACTCGAATTGGATATTGGCGGACTCGGGAGCACGAAATAATCAACTGATTATTACGCGCCTTCAGGCCCACCTATTCGTCCTATCGAGTCTTTCAATATCCAATTGGAGTCCACTGGTACGCAGATCGAGTCCAGTAAAATAGCCATGCCAATTTCAGCATGACTATTTCTACAGTTTTTAATTGATTGCTTTGTGTTCGCGCATGTTTAGTTGACCCGTGTCATACCAAACCGCATTATGAACGATTCTGTCCATTATCGCGTCCGCATGGACGCCGCCACCTAATCTTTGATGCCAATCCGATTTTCTGAATTGTGTACAATAAATAGTGGAGCCGGAATCGTAGCGACGCTCAATAATCTCAAAGAGAAATTTTAAATCTTCTTCCAATAAGTCATCCAATAACCATTCGTCTATAATAAGCAAACCATAATTGGAAAACTTTTTGATGAGATTCGTTACGCCTTTAGGTTTGAGGGTCGCTTCATCTCGCTCGATTAATAGATCAGGGAGGCGGACATAGCGCGTTCGAATTTCTTGTTTACAGGCCTCCTTGCCTAAAGCACAAGCTAAGTATGTTTTTCCTGAACCTGTAAACCCTTGGAAAATAACATTCTGACGGTGATTGATGTAATTGCAGGTTGCCAGTTCTTGAAGGGTTTGACGGTCAATCTCGCGTTTTTCATAGTGGATTGAAGCAACATCTGCGTCTTGTATTCGGAACTTGGATCGTTTAATTAATCCACTTACTCGTTTATTGTATTTTTCTTGGTAAAGGTAATCGATGGATAGCTGTAGGCGTTCGTCAAAAGGCAAGTGTCTGGTATCCTGATCCATTTCTTGCATCTCTAATGTATCTACAAATTCGCCTAAGTCTAATTGTCGTAATTTGCGTACTGTTTCGCTGTCAATCATTGATATCTCCTCCATAGTATTCTGGGCCTCTTACAAAACCTAAGGTTTCTTTTTCGGCACTTTCTGCTTCTTCTAAAATCTCTTTATTATTGGGGTTGTTTAAAATGGTGTTTAACTGACGATACCTTGGCGAGTGAAGTCGTTCTAAACCAATTTGACATGCTTTCTCTAAGGCTTCATTGGAGTGTTTCTTTGATAGATTTAAAACAGACAAACAAGACTGATACCCTTGTTCTTTGAGTTGTAATCTCTCAAAAATACGTTGAATTACTTTATAAGTAAAAGGACCAATCGTTTGTGCCCAATTTAGTAGCCTCTGTTCGTTCCATTCTAGTCGATTAAATTGATCTGGCAGGTGTTCAGGTAAGGTTGAAAAGGTATATTCTTTATAGGTGGGAAATCGTTTGTGAGTAGCAATTCGTTCATTTTGATAATAGATTTCAAGAAAATGAGCGTGTACTTTTTAATCCACTTGCTTTTTTACATGTTGGCAGGGGCAGGAGTAGTTGTTTTTTTGAAAGGTAATATGGCAATCGAGTTTAACGGTTCTTCCGTAAACCCACTCAGCAATTTCATAAGGGATTGAAGGCAACGGTCGGAGTTTTTCCTGTTCTGTCTCTGTGAATATGAGCCGTCGGCTTCCTTCACGTTTCTGAAAAGGTTTGGCATTATAAATCTCTAGTTTTCCACGGATAGCTGCCTTTAACTCGCTCATAGTCGTGAAGATTTCATTTCGCAGTGGAGCAATTACAGCCATGGCAATTTTACCAACTGCACCTTCTACAGCTGCTTTCTGTTTTGGTTTACGTACTTGGGCAGGCATGATAGCCATTACGTAATGATTGGCTAAAGATTCATACTGTTCATTTAAGACAATATCTCCTTCTTTTGGATGGCTGATCACGCCTGTCTTTAAGTTGTCGCATATAAGCCGGATAGTCGTTCCGCCAAAATATTCAAACATGTTCATGTGGCAACGAAGCCAAGTGTCGCTTTTCATATCAAGTGTGGGTTCTACATAGGTGTATTGACTGTAAGGCAGGGTTCCTACAAAGAGATAAACAGTTATTAATTCACCGGTGTCAGTATCGAGCAAATCCATGGTTGAGCCGCTCCAATCGACTTGAATCGATACACCGGGTTTATGTTTTAAGTGATTCGTCAAGCGGTATTGATCAATATGTCTTTGATAATCTTCGCAGAATTTAGTGTATCCAACCGGGATACCGTTGGTATCCTTACAGAGATCAACATACTCTTGCCATAGAAGCTTAAGGGTTACTCCGACTCCTTGTAGCTCCTTATGGATCTTTTCGTAATCAGGAAGTGTATATAACACCTCTGATTGATGTCGTTCAGGGAAGAACTTCCGATAGACTTCATTGTCTGAAAGCTCTTCAATATCTTCGTAGGTCAACTTTAACTTATCTGCCCGTTTGAAGACTTCGCTCACTGAACTGCGCCCAACTTTCTGTGTCTTAGCGATCATATTTCGAGAAAATCCCTGGTCTCGATATTGCATCACTAATTTCACTGGTATTTTTCTAGCCATAAAAATAGCCTCCTTCGTGTATTTTTTTAGAAGTATCCAACTTCTAAACTAACTATACACAAAAGAGACTATTAAGTGGACTCGAAGCGCGAATCGGTTGCCTTAAAGGACGTATTTGGTTCAAAAACAGGGGTGGACTTGATTGGCGAATAGGTGGACTCGAATTGGATATTGGC
>CALKAR010000190.1 GCA_937988745.1 uncultured Peptococcaceae bacterium | reverse complement strand
CTAATACGCTTCTCTGGTTTTGGTACAGCTCTTAGAGCCAAAGACTCACCCTTTCTACAGTGCTAGTCCATCTCGATCTACCACTATAGCCATCATCAGCCGGCAGAAAGCGTGGCCGAGATGATCGCCCTGTCTGTCGCCGGCCAGATAAGCGCAGATGTGCTGCAGCGCATGGTTGAGGTGTTCCTCGGTTGTGATCCGCTTCCAGTTGTCCCGGCCATACTTATCGGCACCTCGTTTGAGGATACCGGCGAGTTGGAACATGGCTAACGGATCGAGCTGAGTGAAGTCGTACTCCATCTTCGACTGCTTACCGCCGAACTTGTTCGCTACCACCGGCGCATCCGCGCCTACTCCTTTGACGACGGCATCCGCTTGTCCGCGCGTCCGCAGATACTCAAGTTGCTCGTCAGCGTAGCTCACAGGCCGCCCCCCTGTTCTTCCGCTCCTGCTCCTCAACCCACGATTCGGGATACACCGGAATTCCGTCAATGTTGGCTATCTGGACTTCCTTCGTCGCTCCTTCTGACTTCTCCCAGCCGTCTAACACCACAACAAAATCGCACCGCCTCAATATTTCCAGATCGCCTGAAAGCCAAACGCTGTCATCACATGCACCATCAAAAAAGGCCGTGTTGCTGTGCGGGCAAATAGCCGCATATCCCAGCTTCCACAGCCTCAGCGCTACATCTCGCGCTTTCTGTATGTTCTGGGCCACGCCGTAGATGGTGTCAGCCCGATACGGCCCGGCCACATACGCAACCTTCAAGGCATATCTCCCCTCAGTAGTCATTCTCCAAAGCCACATAGAAGGGAACAAACTCACCCTTGCACCTTGTAACGGTCCCTTCCTCGTCCACATGAACCTCGATGATCCAACCTCCCATGTGAGCAGGTATCCGTTTGCCTCTCATCCATGGAGTTTGGGCTTGGGTTGTCCCACACTCGAACGCGTGTATGTTGCGGTAGAAAAGATACATAGCCTTGTGGTGATGTCCACCTAGGTAGATGTTTGGTTTCTCTCCGCCGCTCATGGCATCGATCATCTTCTGCAACCCATAGGAGAGAGCGTAGGAGTTGTGCGACCATGTGGCCTTCCCGTTACGCCTTACCAATATCAGCTCATTGGGAACGCGACAACAAAAAACGAGCCCCTTGTATGGAACTCGTTTAGGCTTGTTGTTGATTGTAGGATACTTCTGCACGCCCGTTATGTTTACTGTGTCATTTTTCTCCGAAACAGCGTACCCCAGCTTAACGGCTATTTCAGTTACATCAGCACGTAACCGTGGTGAAATGCTTTTGAAGCCGTAGGAACCCCGCGTTCGCTCCCAACCGTCTCCTAAGATCAACACCTCGAATACCAACTCCAAGTACTCTTTTGGTAATTCTTTGATGAACTCAGGAATGCGTTTGTTTTTTGACCCGACACCACATGTTTTTGAAAGATAATTGGCCAGTTCTTTACTGTTAACTTCAATGTCTTTCCGCCTATACACCCTAAACCTTAATCCTAGGCGTTCTAGCAACCTCAGGATTCGCTTGTGGTTTTCTGGATTCACTTTCTCTGATTGACTGATAGTCACACGTTTTTCGCTTGCTGACCCTTCCGTTACGTACCAGGCGATTAGCTCACAAAGGTCCCTCAAACTAACTTCGCCCAAGTGTTGCATCTGCTTTCTCATACCCGGGTTTTTACTTTCAAGTCTGGGTATAATAACCGTTTCGCCGTCCATTTTGCCGAGCAGTTAGTGAACTGCCATTTTTGGCGATAGTGGTTTTCCAAAAGATATTCGGCGGTTTCCCTTCTCCACTCACAACTAAGTCGCCTGTGAGATTTGGTGGGATATTCTAGGTTTTCCTTTCGGTTTAAATTTTCGGGATATTCCCTGACCCACATGCCATGGTTAGGCGTGACCATCATGTCAACGGTGCGAGACTTGAAATGAATCATGTCTCCTTCGTATTCCATTACGGTGATTTCCGTTGGCCGCTGCCAGATCGGAAGAGCACACGTCTGAACTCCAGTCACCGCTGATCATCTCGTAT
>CALKAR010000189.1 GCA_937988745.1 uncultured Peptococcaceae bacterium | reverse complement strand
AAGTGTAGTGAATCACGCGCTGGCCGCCTAGGTATATTCCATAGTGATACTAAAGCCCACGATCAATTCCAATCACATCGCCTGGCTGTACTGAAAACTCAGAGTCTGGTATACCCAATTCACTCTCCAGCTTCTCAAAGACCTCTAGTGTCTCGTCCAATTTGGCTTCAATATGATCCACAAGTGCATCTTGAGCTGCTTCAAAAACCTGCTCTGCTGTTTCGCTAAGATCACTCATGGTATTTTCGACCTTACACTTAACATCGTGGGCGACAAGGCTAAGTTCCATCAACTTCGATTCAATGCGCATTCTAAATACATCTAGCATGGCAGCCGAAACCTCCTACTAGACTCATGAAGCCTGTATTCTTAACTGTGTAATTCGACGAGTAATAACAAAAACCTATCTTAAACTAAACAAAATGCATCCTGCTGCCCGCTTCCCACCGCTCTCTTAACCAGTGTTTCCCAACAAGGATGGCCTCTGTGTATGTCAACCAGGAACCCATCCTCTACTCTTCTGATTTTGAACTAGCTAGGAGAGACAGGTTATCCATTGGATTAGCGGACATCACTCGAGATTACTTATACAAGCACGGTGTTGTATTTATAGGAACGCTTCATCAATAGTGTGACGAATGTATAAAAAGGAGAGTGCCGATGCAATAGACTTGTCATATCAAATACGACTTAATCTCCTTAATCTTTGCGGTCTTGCTGAAACCCCTAAAGACAACCACATGGCAAAAATCGATGCGTGACCCATCTGTGAGTTGGAAGGCACCATGGACAGCCGCAGTATTGCCGTGGGTGATGGCGTTATCCACGATAATCTCCTGAATATCCTTGGCACCGAGCTCATCAAACAAAGCAGTGACACTGTCTTTACCTGTTACTTCCCGCTGTCCAACAAGGTTCAAAACGACATCATCGGTTAGATTGTCAAGAATAAAACTTTTATTGTCCTCGGCGATCGCCTTGTGCAGTTCTATTAACAACAGCTTCTTTGGCGAATTGCCACAGTGCTCCGGATACGTGACTTTCATGCTCAAGCCCTCCCAATTATAGACATTATGCCAAAAGGGATGCTTTCTAACTAGAAGACATCCCTTGCAAACATTCTAATACTGCGTTCTTTCTCCTCCAAGAAGTGGCACTTCTTATATGAAACAGTAAAATCAGCTGTCCAGCCCTACCTTCTGCATCTCTTCATAACAGCGCCTGGCTTCGCGGACCGCATTAGGCAGATAGACGTTGACCACATAAATCCAACTGCCGTTAGAATATATCTGAGAAGCAACTCCCACTGGCAGATGACCGCTGCGGCTGGGACCGTTGATCATCTTAATCATAGCATCCTTGGCACTGATGGCTGCTGTCCGCTGCGCAGCCTGCGAATATGTTTCTTCCACTGTAGGATTCTCATGTCGAGGAATAATTTCGCTTCCAAAGCTGATCAGAGCGACCTCCCCAGTGGCCGGGACAGTGATTAATTTGCCCCCAATTGGAGGAATAACGCCGTATGAAATCTGCCGAATTACGTAGTCGATGCCGTAATCAATTGAAGTACAGCTTACAACGAAATCAGAGAGATTGGCTATGGTAGATGCGGTCCTGGGCGTAGTAACAACAGCGACATAGACCTCTTGGTTTTGCGGATCGTGGTCTACCTCATACACCACATAACCGCACACCAGACCTTCTATTACCTGCTCTAGATCTGCAACACACTGGCTGGAGGGTTTGTAAGCGCTGTGCAGAGCAAGATCTATTTCGACGATGTGTTCTTCGAGAATCTCGCGGCCCCGGCCCTGCAAGCCACGCAGCCCTCTAGTCAGTTCCGCTTTTGCCTTGATGAATGCCTGGAAATAGGCCTGCCTAAGTCTCTGCTGAGCAGCATTGGGATCTTCAAAAACTTCATAGCACTCCGTCGCACCAGCAGTATACCCAAATCCTGATGGAAAGAGAACCTGCCTAAACCCACCTTTCGCGGAGCGAACCGCGTTGCTTGCATAATTAAATCCGTCCTGCGCGTTCTCTGCCTCGATAATGCCGTCAGGCCCTTCCCTAATCAGACCGGCTACATCTCTTCGTCCTCCATCTACAGGAGCAATAAATTGTTCGCAAGAAGACGCACTGCCTAAAGAAGCAAAAATGAGAATAAAGGAAAGCAGCACAGTACCAACGATTGATCCCCTCAATGCCTTCCCCCCCATGATTGATATGCGGGAGCACAAGGCTCCACAAGATCAAGTGTTCCCATTTTTTGCCTCATGTATGACGATTTGTTCAATAAAATAAGAACGCTTTAGGTTGGAGGAGTTTCAATCAACTTAATGCCTAAGCTAACTGGGTAGACGTGCCGATAGTATAGCTAGCTCAAGTCATAAGGATGGTAGTAGTGCTTCAGTTCGTAAAAAGAGTCGCAGCTATTGTTCTCAGATTTGTGTTTCTTATTATCGTGTTCGTTGGCTTGACATACTTAGACAGCTCAGTTACCAGCGTTTTTGACTACCTAATCTACATATTGTTTGGTGCGCTGCTTCTGATCGGAACTTACTTTAACAAGCAGAAGGCTGTTCTGTTAATCGGCTTATTCCTGCTTATGTCAGCACCATTAGACATTTTCGGGAAAGGCTACTTTGATGACGTCATAATTACAAACGGAATCGCAGTTCTCCTCGCCATAAGCACTTTGCTCTTGGGTCTTTTCCAAGAGCCAATGCGATTAAGTACGCTCGCAACACTGATTCTCCTGACTCTTCTGCAGACGCTAGCGATGTTCGCAGCAGCTTATTATGTGGGAAGTGGCGCTGTTGTAGTGACTATGGATCACAGAACCCCGTTAGGCCTGCCCGCATTTTCTTTAGGTACCTTAAGCCCGGAAGCGGTCTTTATTCTTCTGGTTTCATTTGCCGGAAACACTCTAAAGGAACTGCTCGTGCCCCACGGTTTTGCCAGCCTAACAGTGAGTCTCTTAATGAGCCTCGGAATCTTCCACGGTTTGCCAAGAGGCATGGAAGTTCCGCCCGAATCGCTGTTTTTAGTCTGGGGGTTATTAACAGCGGTCTATGTCTTCCGGGAGATCTATCAGGTTTCGTACATAGATCCGTTAACTGAACTTCCTTCGCGCCGCGCCTTGCTTGAAGAAGCGAGCAAGCTGACCGGCGGCTACGTTGTGGCCATGGCGGACATTGATCATTTCAAGAAGTTCAACGACAAGTACGGTCATGATGTGGGTGACGATGTCCTCGCCTTTGTCGCTTCAATCTTGCGTCAAAACGTCCGAGGGTCAGTCTTTCGCTATGGTGGAGAAGAGTTTACAATGCTCTTTCGCAAAGGTTCGCTAGACGAGGTGATCAAGCATTTAGATGAAGTTCGGGAGAAAGTGGCCAACACCAAGTTTAGGATTCGCAGAAGAGCTGCAAAGAACCCAAGTAGTGCCGGTGAAGTAACAGTTACAGTAAGTATGGGAGTCGCAGAGTATGGGAACAAATATAATTCGTTCAGCGAAGTGTTAAAAGCTGCCGATAAGGCATTGTATCGGGCTAAGAGGAAAGGACGGAACCGGGTTAGTAAATAGCATCAGGCACGGGCGGTTCAAACCCCTAACTTTGGACATTATGCAGCAATAACTTCAGGTTTCAAA
>CALKAR010000188.1 GCA_937988745.1 uncultured Peptococcaceae bacterium | reverse complement strand
CAAATCTTTCTTTGATTACCTTTTCCATCACGGGTATGTTCCAGATATCCCTGAACAAACAATCTATCTTTACAATCGATTCCAGGGTTAGCCCGACAGATTCAAGCCGTGCCCCCAGATGATCGAAGGCTCCATTAATTTGCTCCTCTATGGGTTGCCCAATATTACCTACACAGTAACTTATGAACACAAAATCCCCTGCTTCGACCACCCCCGAATGCGCCCATTCGTCATTGATGTCACTTCTAAAAATCGTCTCCAAATGTATTCCTCCTTTGTCATCGTGAATAAGCATACCTTCCAGGCATAGAAAATACTAACACCCTAGTACCTGGTCCTAGATCTGTTTTGCATGGCCTGTCTCATAACGTTCCAATATTTGCGGTATGAGCTAAAATCGGGATTCTATTTTACTCTTTTCCAATGCGAAATGGATTCCAGAGTGTTAACATTAATTTCCTGTATGTACCTATATCTGACTTTCCGCACCCTTTGGTAACCCAAAAACCTAGGTGCAGCCAACTTAATGGCTCATTTATGTAGTGAGCTTGATATCGCACGCAATCTTTCTTAAAACACCCAAGCGTGTCCAAGCATTAGGTTATGTGATCCTGCTGGCAGTCATGATTGCGGCGCACCTAGAGATAAGGATCAGAGATGCCCTCAAGAATCAACACGAAACCATTACAGGACTGGTAAACGGGTTCTTGATCGACCAACAGCACGAGTTCTTCTTGACATGCTCAACGCTATTTAGGTCGTTTACTTAACCTACGATGATCGAGCAGAGCGCCACCTGCCTCAAAACATCGACCCAGATACACTAAGGTTACTCAGATTTGCTGGGCACGATGAAAGAATCTATATTCAAAACCCATACCAAAAACTATCCTAAATTTTGGTTCAGGGTGCGAAAGACTAGATATAAGGGAGTATCGAATTTGAATTCATTCCCCCAATGGTGGACATTATACACTTTACTTCCGGGTTATTGATCAGTTCATTTAATTCTTCTACCCTTTCTTGAATACTTCCAGACCTATAGAAATCACGCTTTCCCGTAAGTTTTCCTTCGATGATATTGAAACCTTTATCTTGTAAGTACTTTTTGGCTCTTTTAAACCTTTTAGGACATGAGTATGTTATAGGTGATGATGGTGAAAAAATACCAATTGAATCTCCAGGCTTTAATCTTTTCATGTATTCCAAACTAATCTACCTTTTCGACTTTACATCAAATGAACCCTAATAAACTACTCCGATATCGCCATGTCTTATAACGTCCGCCGATTACCGACGGCCATGGGCCTTAGGGCACCGGCCGGGCCTTAGTGCGACGTCACTTAGACCCGGACAAGCCGGGCGCGACCGCGCCTAGATCCATGGCTGTAGGCGCGTACTCTACATGGTTTGACTTCTTTGAATATCCTTCATGAAATGCAATCCGCACCCCGAAGCGGTAATCGTACTGTTATCTGAAGTGGCGACTCATTCTATCCTAGATAGAATTTCTGGTCAATTGGAGAGTGACTCTAATATGGTAACCCTAAGAAAATAAATCGAATTAGTACGACCACGCCATGGGCTATCATTGCCGAAGTTATATCACGCTTTTTTTGTAGCAGAGCAAACGGCAGCCCAAACAGTAACGACAACAGAATTATGCTGATCAATCCAGAAACAAAGTCATACTGCACGAACTGATCTGGTGTATGAATCATGGCATGAGGGACGATCATCATCCAGTAGCAAGTAAATCCTTCAGCCTTTGAAGTTATGGTGCCTTTTAGTAAGTATAGACAGAAAGCATAAATAAATGCTCTTAAGGCAATTTCTTCATATATTGCTGGACTTAATGCAGCGAGGATGGCAGACAGGCTAAATTGCAAGACTAGAGTTTCCTGTGCCAGGAATAAATTAATCACACCCAATACCAAACCGAAAACAAGCCCGATAATAACACTCCCTACAGCTGATCTTAATGTTGTGGATCTTAAGAAGTTCAAGGAATGATCGTTATACTTCTCAAATATTCTAAAACTAGCCAACGAGCAGAAAAAGGTAACGAAGAAAGTCTTAAATGCCGTGAACGATACACCTTGATACGCTAGAAACATAAGAAGTCCAAAAACAAACGAAATTATTACTTGGTTCTTTTCGGGCAACCCAATTTTCACCAAAATAAGGATAGATAGGATTGTTACACATGCACTTAATACCAACCACATCATTTGTGTATAACCTAAGTTTATTTTAACATCAAAATTTATGAGAAACAATAGCAAGAAACTAGCGAATAACAACCATATCATCGCCATACCGCGTCTATTCTGAATAGTCCCTGTTAATGTTGCTTTCAGGTTATTTGATAGACTCATACACCACCACTCCTTATTATTCTAAAACGTAAAAACAATTGCAGCATTCCTATATGCGCCATTATAGAAGAAATATTACATACTCAATTCCATTAATATAGATGTTAGCTCAGAGTGGTCGCAGGCAAGTGTAAAGGTTTCTGTAATTGTCACTCCAGTTAAACACCTCAAGTTAAGCCATTTCAGATAACGTCCGCGGGTTCCTGACGTCGATGAGCCTTAGCGCGACGCGCTTGGTGAATCGATGCGGGCGCGTTTTCTTCATGATTCGACTCACCTGATCAGCTTCAAGAATGACCACTACCGAAGGCTTTCTTTTTTTCGCTTACCGCGCCCCGCCAGCTGGAACCCTCCTGTTATCACAAGTTCATGGCCACATGAATTAACCATCACATATACTAGGACCCCCATTATCTTCTTTATCACCATTACTACCGGGTTAATCAAATTAGATTGTCCGACATCAGCGTTTATTTACTGGGAATCTCAATACTGTTTTCAACTTTGCTTGTTCTGTCTTACGGGGATCAGACAAATAAATTTCCCGATGAATTTTGCTTGCACGTATAAATCCATGTTCTGTACAGAACGCTTCCATTCGGGCAAAGCTTTTCGGCTCATCGTCGAAGCTTCCAATATGCATCATTTGACAACTTAATCCATCTGCCGCTTGTTCGAACCGGACTTTCCCAAGGAAAGGATTTGGCTTTTTCCTGTTCGTCTGTTCAAGAAATCGCTCGAACCCTTTTTTAGTCAAAAAATCGGGCTGGCGTATCATAATCGTGTACTTAAAATTGTTTTTGTCTGTCGTAGGTTTTGACCGATCAAGCAAGTCCCAAACTCCCTCAAGTGGAAAAACCCTATATTCATAGTATCCGACCGGCACATCGTCACTCTTGTAAGACATTCTCACTGCATAACTCAAACTGTACAAAGCTTCTGTCGCCTTGGCAAAGTCCTCGCCGTTAGGATCTCCAGTACCTCTAATCATAAAAAACGGCATCCTTGGTACTTCCACAATTTCAGGAGACTCTTTTGGTATGTAGAGTTGCTTATAATCTTTTTTATAATCTACTTTTTTACTCAAAGCCAATCACTCCTTTTATTCTATCTGCAGATAGTTTACTATGCAGAATATGACAACTCTAGGTTACTTTCCAGACCAATTAATTTGCTTATAGCATTTGATGCTCCCCTTAAAAATCTTTCGTTTCATAAATTTCTGATAACGTTCAGTATTTGCGTTGCCTAGAACCCTACTCAGAAAAATCATTCGAGATCGTCTCTAATAGAGACCGAAGACGGGGCACTTAAAGCATCAGTGCGCAAATACGTTGTTATGTGTAGTGGGCGCCCTGAAGCCCAATTGTTAGCCCTCTAATTAAATCCTTCTACGCTAAACGTTTTAGTCATTAAGTGCCATTGTTTGTTTGATATACTTAGGTATGTCTATATTGATACAGTAGCAAAAACCTATAATTTGTCCGATATGCATTTGCTCGTGACCAATCATTGCAGATAAGTGACGATTAATTAGCCACTTTTCACCGAACCAATCTATTGTTTCCCCACCTGTATATACCTCTAACTTTTTCTCCATATCATTATCTAACTGGTCCATCATGCTGATAAGGCCACTTTTCGTTATATCAGACAGTGGAGCGTAGTTGAAAGAAATAAAGCCTGTTGTTAAAGCCTCTACATAACAACCTTGAACTTGAATCACTTCTTCACATTGTTTTCTTATTGTGTTTAGGTTTTTTCTTGGAAACTCCTTATCCAAGCTCATATCATCTAATTCTGTGATAAAATGCTTTATTAAGTCTCTTCCGTATTTCCAATCCTCAAGTTGTGCATTTATAGAATCAATCATTTTTAACCTCCAAACTAAGGATCCATATAGAAAGAATCAACCCCAGCGATAGTCTAATCTAAGATTCCAATGCCCATTTCACATAACGTTCCCGGCGTTTCCGAAGTCCGTACGCCGAAGTTTATAAAACATTCTAATATCTAACGGTACTCCTAGATAAATCTCACCAACATTCCTTTTCCCAGCTAAAACTTGGGCCCGGCACCGTAGGCGCGAAGCCGGAAACGGTCGTGTTATAGGAAGTTCGACTGCTTTCAACTCAGGCTTAGCGTAATCAAGTCAGCGAATTTCCTATATCCAACACTCTGAGCTAAGCGATTGGACGCTTCATTTTCGGCAGCACAAGACCATATTGGAACCTTCCCATTTTCTACTAATGAAGTAATCATCGCACCAACAGCCCTCTTCGCATAACCTTTTTGTCTATATTCTGGACGCGTATTAATTCCAGGCTCAACTATTATATCACTCATATATGGGATATCCGGAGCATCCGTACAGCTAGCGAGACGAGTTCCGTCATAGACGCCCCAGCAGTTTTTATCTTCTACCATTGATAAATAGTATTCTTCTACCCAGTCTGTGTTGGCATTTGGATGGACAGCTACAAAAAACTCTAAATAATCATCGTAGTTTTCCGGATTAAGTCGAACTGCCCCGCTAGTATCCAAGTCCATGGTTTTTGTAAATACGAATTTTATTGAATGTCCTACTTCTCTATTAAATTTACTTCTTAAAGCGGGAACTAGTTCGCTTATTAACTCTAATTCATTACATAGACGGCATATTTCACCAACTTCATTTCTCAGGCTTCTACTATGAGAAATAACAGTAGCTTTCTGCGTTAACAAGCAATATAAATCAAAGGGTCGAGAATACCCTTTTTGTATGGTCTCTCGTTCAGCCGACTCAACGACACTAATACCCTCCGTATCAAAAATAGCTGGTTCTACATCAGCCCATTTAGCGTAATAGTGCCTAGTAAGCATATCATAACTCATTTATTTCACCTCATAATAAAGAGCACCAGATTCATTTATTGGCTTTTCCGCCAAGATTTTTCCACTTCCTGAAATCACCCATGCTCCACCAAACGCGTTATTACCATTCGAGTCTATTCCTAATAGGTTCACCATAAAACTGGTGCATCCTAGGGATCACAGCTAGCCGTCTTCCAGCCTTTGCTCATCCGTCTATATAGTTAGTGTTTCTTTTCTGTTGAATCTAGAAAAAGTAACGTGTCAAATAAAAGGCCCTCAAATTTCTCGAGAAAACCTATCGAAACGGATACTTTTAGCTTATAAGAAAGCCGAGCCAATTCCTTAAGAAAGCTGTCCTTACTTGTAATTGCTAACTCTATATCAGAATCATAATCCCCACTGTTAGCGAGACCGGTTAAACAAGTTTCTGAAAACACCGCTAACTCTGCCCTTTTGCTTTCATCTCATAAAGAGCATCTATAACTTGGCTCATATTCTCTTCAGTACTTTTTGATAGTTCGAATACACATAAACCGACCTTCATATTGTCACCGCCGTTTTTAACCAAAACTTCCTAGTCGAATTTCCCATAACGTTTGGCATTCTAGACGTCATCGTGCCCTAAGCGGGCGTAGGCACTCTTCTGTTTTTCAAACCGCGCCCCGCAAGCTTGAATGCCGTGTTATACGAAGCTCCATCGCCCCTAATTTAACGGGCGCCAGGACGGCGACTACTTTCAAAAATCCTCCTATTACTCGTTTAAGTTAATATCCTCATCAAGTATGGAATACATGTTACAATCCACAAATCGGCCCTGATTATTCTTGATATATTTTCGTAACCGTCCCTCATATTTCATACCGGTTTTAAGCATTACTTTCCCGGAAGCAGGATTATCAACATGATGGGTGGCTTGAATTCTTTTGAATCCTATTTCAGTAATCAGATAATTGACAACGGCTTTTAATGATTCCGTCATGATTCCCTGATTCCAGTATTTCTTGCCCATACAATAACCAATTTCAGCTCTTTCCCTAATATTAGACACCTCTACTACGGAGATTGATCCGATAGGTTTGCCTATGTTCTTTAAAACTATTGTCCAATTGTAATTTTCCAAATCTCCGTATTCCTTTATCCAGGATTCCAACAGATTTCTTGTAATATCAACCTTCCCATGTGGAAGCCAAGTCAAATACTTCGTCACTTCAGGATCATTTGCCCAATTATTGAACATATCATCGGCATCATCAATTGTTAATCGCCGAAGTATAAGCCGCTCAGTTTCTAGCATCTCTGTCCCTTTATGTTTGACCATATTTATTCGCCTTTCAAGCTCTATTAGACGCCACACGATGTGGCGGTCCGTGCGTGGAGTTCCGTATAACGTTTCCGGGTTCCCGATGTTGCCGAGCCTTAGAGGCACCGGCCAAACCCTAATGTGTGCCCTTGGTGAAGGCGGTGCCGTCCAAACCTGGCTTAGGTTCGGCAATATAGGCCGGAGTGACCGAAGGGAACGGAGCCGGGAACCCTGGTGTTAGACACTGTTCATGCCACCCAAGTAACCATGGATGGTTATTATTTTTCAAGCCATTCTTCCATTATTCTACAACGTTCAAGTCTTCCCATTTTCAAATATGCTTCATATTCGTATTTTAAATCCAATACAGGCAGTTCTATATTATTAACCTTTACAAACTGCCTGTATTTTGTTAACTCTATCGGTTCCTCCCACTTTCCGTCAAAATATTTTTCAATATCTCCCATTATTTCGACTTTCAAGCCCTCAATTACAACAACTCCAAAATGAGACCTTATCTTTTCGGTTGAACAAAATTTAACCCTCTTTCTAATATTGTTGATAAAGAGTTTTTCAATTTCATATGCTCCATATTTATTAGTTTGAATATCAATATCATTTGGAACAATAGGTAATCCTTGAAGTGCAAAAGCGGTACTTCCTGTTATAGCCCATATAATATCCGTGTCTCTTAATCCTTGATAAATCTTTTTCAATACTATTAAGTGTCTTTCCCCAATCATATTCACTTCTTCTCTCCGGAACCAGCCAAGGATGGCTGGTTTTCTCACCATTAGCATGAATGGCGTATAACGTTCTAGCATTTGCGAAGTCCGCTCACCCGTGCTAGACTCCCTTGGCAAGCTAACGAACAACTTTTGTACTCATCACCATCTAGACCCTCCGAAACTGGACTTCGGCGAAACGACCGCAGGAAGTTAAGCCGAAAATGCCGTTGTTATGCGATGCCACCCCCCATGCGTTTCGTGTTGATAACGGAACCACGACAGCTTTGGCGTCATAGCCATAAGCCGTCTTACTGTGACCGTTGCTCCAAAATCCCTTAAAGGTGCTAGACAAACTAATCCAATCCCCTTAGCTAATCTTCAATTCTCCGCTAAACAAGTCCAAGGCGTAAGCATGGCCTGGCCATCGTGCACCCTTATCGAACAGTGCCCTAATGGAAAGTATTGCGCTTGACTGCCCCGGCTCAAAATGATGGTAAATCTGTGTTATTGGTACTTGGTTCATGCTTTTTCAGTCGCGTAGTACTCATAAGCAAGAAGACTATACATAGCAGCATCTACGATTCCTTTATTGTTAAAATCCGCCTGTCTAAGGGTTCCTTCATATTTCAAACCGCACTTTTTCATTACTTTCCCGGAATTAGGATTGTTGGGATCATGTTGCGACTCAATACGATTCACTTTTACAATATCGAAGAAAAACGGAATTATAACGGAAAATGCTTCACTTGTAATACCTTGGTTCCACCATTTACTCCCGATGCAATAGCCAATATGTACGATATCTAGCCTGTCATTCTTATCAACAACACTTATTGATCCAATAGGTTCATCGTTATTTTCCTTTAAAACAATCGCCCATTGGTAAAAATCCTTGTTCTTGTATGACTTCACCCAATTTTTCAAGATGTCTTTTGTGTCTCCAACTGATCTATGGGTTGGCCATCTCAGAAACTCAGTTACTTTCTCATCACTTGTCCAATTATGAAAAGCAGCCTTTGCATCTTGTTCAGTAAATCTCCTTAGCAGCAGCCTTATTGTTTCAATTTTAGTAGTACCTACGTGATTCATTGCTGCACCCCATTTATTGCCCCATTTTCACCAATTTCACTTAACGTCCGCGGGTTTGCGACGCCAAGACCCTTAGTGCGACCGCACTTAGGGTCGCAGGTGTGGTGCGAATTCTTCATGATTCGACTCACAGATTTGTCATCGTGATTTTACTTTCCGCACCCTTGTGCAAACCCTGCTGTTCTCTGATGTCGCATGCCCCACAAAGCAAGAGCAGCACGGATGCTGCGATCCCTAACGAATCCTTTGTGCAATAACATTCCATTTTGTATATGAAAATGGGTTTGTTCTATAAAACTCATTCTCTGTTTCTATATATGTATTAACTTGCTCCGACAAACATAATAACTTCCAATCCTTAAAAAGTTCTCTTACTCCTTTTTCGTCAAAATAATGGTGTGGCACACCTGCTTCATCTCCATCATCACGTATAAAGGTATTTGTTTCAATTTTAATTCCTTTGTTATAGCTACCAGATTTTGTTGAAAGCAAATTAACTAAAAATAGCCCTTTTTCTTCTAAACAAGCATGTATTATGTTTACCGACTTCTTAATATTCTCTATTGTGTTATGATGTATAGCATCCCAGGAAAAAACTCCATGAAATTTAACTTTCTGAAACGGTCTTTCTGTCATATCAGATATTTTTAAATGTGCCTGTAAATTACTCTCCCGCAATTTTCTTTTTGTAATTTCTATGCCATTTTCTGAGACATCACTTCCGTAAGTATCATATCCTAGCGATGACAATAATATTGTGTGTCTTCCCGCTCCACAACAAAAATCCCAGAGCTTTAGTTTTTCACCTGGAAAAATACCTTCAGCCTTCTTTGCAAATTTATAAATCTCCGGTTGAGGCAATACAGCAATATTCTTTTCATCTAAGAACAATTCGTTCCATGTAGCCATATTAATGTCCTTTCAATAGGTTTTTAATCGATCTTTTAACCGCCCCACAGATGGGGCGGACTTTGCATGCGATTTCAGAGAACGTTTGGCACTGCCGACGTCGATGAGCCTACAGGCGGGTCAACTCCCCTGCCTCGCCCGCCCCGCCGACTCGGTTAGCGAATCGATGTGGCCGCGTCTACTCCATGATTCAACCTAGTTGTCTGACATCATGAGTTAGCTTTCCGAGGCCCGAAGCGGCAATGCCGTGTTAGACGATGGGTCGAGCCCCACAGAGGCAAGAGCAGCACGGATGCTGCGACCTTAAACATTCAGCAACCATCGACTTAGATTGCATTAATTTTTACCATTCCGTTTGTTCCGTCACTAATTCCCATCTCATTCCAAACCTATCTATTAATGATACAAAACACGATGAATAAGTCGTACTTTTTATTGGAGTAATAATAACTGCATCATCCTTTAATAAACTATATGTTTTTTTGACTTCATCGGCGGTATCAAAAGTAACAACCAGTGATAACGAGTTACCTGGGGTATGTTCTTTCGTTTCAGTAATATCAGACATCATGATTCGAGTTTCACCAATCATTATCTCAGCATGGTACACATGCTCATAATACTTGGCATCTGAAGTATAATCTATAGGGTTAGCATCTTTGTTTCGCACCAAATACTTTTTTATATAATTCGATTCCTTCCATACAATTTCCGAGAAAATGAAAATTGGGTGTAACAACCATCTGTTTCTCTCCTTTGTCTAATATTCAGAAAAAGGTTTTTTCTCTTTTTTATACTGCTGTGAAATATTTCTTTCGAAGTCTATTTTTTGAAGCGCGCCAGGACGGTGCGCCAATTGCTCGGCCTTTCGTCTAACGTTTGGCATTCAAGACGTCATCGTGGCCTAAGCGGGCTTTCTTTCCTTTATACTTTCGCCCGCGGGTGCGACTGCACTTGGGCACGAGGATGTGGGTGCGTACCCTTCATGATTTTTCTTTCCTGATTCACTATACTTCCGTAGGCACTCTTCTGTTTTTCAAACCGCGCCCCGCAAGCTTGAATGCCGTGTTAGGTGGAGTAACCCGCCAGCCGAAGCCACGGAAGGCGGAGGCGTCTCTTTGTTGATTTTCTTATACGTCTCTATATTGTTTATGCCAGTTTCGAATATGCTTTTCAAAGTATTGCCCTATTTTTGCAACTTCGTTCATTACTACATGAATTGATTTTTCCTCTTGAAACCAATTTTGTTTGTGGATACCACTTTTATCTATTACTGAAGCAACAAAAAAGCTTATTTCTTTTGGAAAAACTGTTTGATATGTTAACAACGCTCGACGAGAGTGAAACGATTTACAAACTAAAATAGCTTTCTTAATTTTTAGTCCATATTCTCGAATTACTTTCAATGAAAATTGAGCGTTTTCAAATGTATGCGAAGCCCGATCTTCTTTCAAAATTGCTTTTTTTGGTATACCTAAACTTAGACCAACACTTCTTAAATACTCCCACTCTGATGAATATTCAGGAATTTTAGGATTGAAATGCCCAGAAGGTAGTATTAAGGGAGCCAATCCTTTTATATAAAGTTCTACAGCTTTCTCCATCAATTGAGGGTGACTTCCACCGGGAATTAGTATTATATCAGAAGGTTCAATATCATCATCAACAAATATAAAATCACTTATACAATCAAATGGATATTTCATTCAATACCTTCTTTCATTCCTTGCCGAGCATGGAGGCGAGGCTCTACGGCGGGTTATTTCACCTAACTCCTTGTTCCCGAACTTCGCTAACCCAATACCACAAAATGAATTTCTGAACTTCGCTAATATAACCTTTCCAATCTGACCTTCTGTGCTAATAGCTTTATTTCAGCACAAGGCGATCTAAGGGACTTTGGATTCTGCGCAAATCAGGCTTGTAACGCGAGTGTAGATCTCAGTCGTTTTAGAGCTCTGGTGTCCGAGCAACTCCTGGATATAGCGCAGATCCGTTCCAGCCTCCAATAAATGCGTGGCAAAAGAATGGCGCAAACTGTGGACAGTGGCTTGTTTATGGATACCAACCTTGTCTTTTGCCTGTACAAACACCTTTTGCACTGTGCGCTCAGTGATGTGTGACCCAGGCTTCGCTCCAGGAAACAACCACTTTTGTGGACGATATACTCGGTA
>CALKAR010000187.1 GCA_937988745.1 uncultured Peptococcaceae bacterium | reverse complement strand
AACCATTTAACAGTACCTCCCTCTCTGAGGGAAGCTTCAAATCTCTTCACCTTATCAACCAAAGCTGCCAACTTCTGAGGGTTGATAGTCTTCTCGGTCATTAGGTTGAAGTTGCTACGTACGTTGTTGAGGGAAGTATCCCCGAAGTCGGAAGACATCAGCTCCTTCAACAGGGATTCTTCATCAACCATCCTCTCCTCCCTCCATAATCTTACGTGCCATAGCTGGATTGAGGGACTCAATGCGCTTCACAGTGTTATGAAGCTCAGTGGTCAGCTCATCAACGTTAAGAGGCGTAGCGTCGTCACGGCCGCCTGCATCCATCTTATCCATCCAGTTATAGCGATTCTTCATATTGAATGCCCAGGTACTACCCTGCCATCCCTTAGACAGTAGATTACGACGAGCTACCTGGTTCCACCAGGCCTCACTCATCGTCCTACCTACATCCACCACCTTCTGGAAGCCTGTGTTCTCCTCATACATCTCCATAAATCTGGCTTTAGGAAGACCCAAGGAGGCAGCGACTTCCACGTCGCTAGCCCCCTCAGAGTACAAAGAGATCATCTTTTCCTGAAGAGATGGCTCGTTAGCCTTCTTCTGACTCTCCAATGAATCCACCATTGCCGTCCGGCGCCAGATAGTTATTCACCTCAGCTTCATCCAGAATACGAGCTAGGGGGAACATCTGTACGTTGGTGCCGTCGATGCCGATACCTACTAGCAGGGTAGCTAGTTTACCTGTGGTGATGTCCTTACAGTGAGCAACACCAATGCGATTCTTGAACGCACCGTCGTATAGGCTGTGGAACATCTGGATGAGGGCAGGGTTCTTTTCGTTTGCGAAAATCCATTCCGTCATCTCCAGCTGACCAGAAGGAAGATATGCCTTCTGCACTTCAGCCTGAGCTACCTGCATCAGTTCATCTTGAATATCCATAGTTATTTATTATACACCAGACGGAACAACGCTATCTGCGTAGTCCTTTGCAGCATCGAAGATAACATCCAATGCTCGCAGCATAGCTTCGATAGTAGGAGCGTCCATGTGGTTCTTTAGATTCTGGGTAATGGCGCTAACCATTTCCTTAGTGAGTGCGGTGTAGTTCATTAATTCTCCTTGATTAGGTTATATGTATATAAGTTGTACTATAGTAGTTCATGGCCTTGCCGGCGGTGGGGATACTCACGAGATTTCCTGATACGGCACCTATGCCAGCAGCGCCGCTGGGTCAAGGCGCTACTCGATCACTCGCCGCCTCCGGCCTCATTGTCGTTGCGGAAGCCGCAGGCGATCTTGTCGAGGAAGCGCTGTTGCAGGGCTTGCGTCTGCGACCCCGACCCGGTATGCGGAGGCATGAGAACGACCGGCTTGATGCCTGCTGAAATCAATCGTTCACAGATCGATCGCATGTTGGCGAACCACATGTCATTGTTCAGGCTGCCCTTGATGCCGCCAGCGCTGCGTGCCTTGAAGGCCCACATATCGTCCGGGTCGAAGTCATACGGCGAGTCGGTATCCGCAGTGTGGTAGCCGCCGCTGTTGTTGTCGTTGATGCAGAACGACAGAACGCAATGCGTCGGCTTGGGATCGAGCGCTATGATCTTGCCCACCCAATAACGCCCCCATGCCGAAGTGGTACCACCCTTGCCCATGTTGAGAACGGTGACGCCGGCACGGTCCCGGATGCGGCTGGACAGGAAGCACATGCCGTCCGCGGTCGTGCCATCTGGACGGAGCGGCCGAGTCTCGCCCGAAAGCGCGATCGGGAACTGCGTCCACGAGTCGCCGAGAAAAGCCACCACGTCGCCGGCATTGAACAGCTGGGCGAGCGTGGTCGCGGGAGACTTCCCGTAGACGTACACGCCATTGAGCCGGATGCTCGACGGCTTGCTCTCGGTCTGCGTGATGCGCAGCGTTAGCGAATCTACGCCAGAGAACTCGACGTGAAGGAATCGAGTCTCCCCGACGTCGTAGGTCCGGTCGTGGAAAACGGTGCTGTCGGAGCCGACCACCTCGACGCGGTACTTGCAGTCGACCACCTTTGTCGTCGAATCGACGCTGCTCGTGTACGTCTCGGCAACACCAGCCACCACAATCTCCGCGAATCCGTCGCGGCGCTGCACGGGTATCTG
>CALKAR010000186.1 GCA_937988745.1 uncultured Peptococcaceae bacterium | reverse complement strand
TCCCTTCCCTTTTATCCCAAGACTACCGTGACTTGGTTTTCATCCTGCAGCAAATCCGCCGGAATCTTGTTACCTTCGATGGCTTCACCGTTGAGGATAACTTGCTTTACTCCACGACAAACACCCGTTGGATTTTCCACTTTAATGTTAACAACTTTCCCGCGGAACTTGCGGACTGCCTTGAAACCATCCCAGCTGCTCGGAATACAGGGATCAATTACTAACCCGTCTATGGCTGGCCTGATACCGAGGATGTACTGCACGGCGCTATAGTAAGACCAAGCAGCAGAGCCAGTAAGCCAAGCGGTGCGGCAGTTGCCTGCACGTGGCGAGTAAGTCGAATAAGTCGTCTGCCCCTGCACATAAGGTTCAAGCTGGCGCAGTTCTGCTCGTTCGTTATAGGCTGCTGGCATCGCAGCTCGATAATACTCATAGGCCCGGTCGCCGTTGCCCATGAGGCATTCTGCCATGACACCCCAGCCCTGAGTGTGGTTGAATATACCCGCGTTTTCTTTAATGCCCGGGTTATACACAACTGCCCGCATAACATCGATTGGGGCATCGACGAATGGTGGAGCGCAGAGCATCAGACCATATTCGGTAGCCAGCTTTTCATTAACGGTTTCTAGGCAGCGCTCTGCCTGTTCAGTCGTGGCTGCGCCGCTGATGACTGCCCACAGCTGAGTATTCAGGTACACTTGACCCTCATCATAGTCTTTCGTTCCATAAATGGTTCCATCATCACCGATGGCCCAGATGAACCAGTCACCGTCCCAAGCAACCTTCTGTATCGCTTCATCGAGCTTATCGCGTTCAGTGAGTGCCCAGCGAGCTTCATCTTCCTCTCCGAGCATTTCTGCGATTTCAGCATACTTGGTGAGACCGTACCGCACCTGAAAGGCCACAAACAAACTTTCTCCGTAGTAACCCAGCACAAGACAGTCATTCCAGTCAGCTGCCAAACCACAGGGCAAACCGTTTCGGCCGGTGCGATTTAGGTTAAATTCCAAAGCCCGCCGCAGATGTCCAAGAACTGTATCTTCACCCTGATCAGCATAGGGCAGTACCTTGCTGTAGAAGTCAACATCACCGGTTTCAGCAACATACTCTGGCACGGTATTAAACAGCCACAAGCAGTCATCGGACCGGTATTCCTCAGGTTCAGGTGCCTTTTCGTGTCCAGGACGATGCTCAAAAGGCTTGATTACCGGAATTGCTCCTCCCGTAGATACCTGCCCGGTAATCATCAGTTCAAGACGCTTGCCGGCATCTTCCGGAATCGCAGCCATTACGCCTAAGAGGTCTTGGACTGAGTCGCGATACCCTAAACCGTCCCTCTCCCCGTTGTAAACCAAGCTGGCCGAACGGGACCACGCAAAGTTAATCAGGCAGTTATAAAGGCCCCATACATTAATGGTGCTGTTGAACTCAGGATCAGGAGTCTCAACGGTAAGTGAACCAAGGGTCCGGTGCCGGGCTTCTTTCAAGCGGATAAACTCCTCGTCGGCGCGTTCCAAACTGCCGAACGCAGCAACGGTTTCCTTGCCCACGGTTTCTTGGGCACCGATACCCAACATGACTAAGATTTCCTCAGATTCTCCTGGCCGCAGTTCTAGATCTACCTGGAATGTACCACAAGCGTTATCGCCATAAGCATTGCTGTTGGTGCACTTACCCTGCTGCACAACTTGTGGATTGTGATACCCATTGTAGATACCGATAAACGCTTCTCGGCTCGTATCGTAACCAGCTATGGGCGCGCCAATGAGCGCCATCCAGGTATGCATAGCTAGATCATCGATCTGTGCAACCGAACGCCCGGTCAGATTATCCTGGCTCACTATGCGCAGCATGTTATCCTGCCGTGAACCCTTGATAATGAAGTTCGAATACTGCTGGTTCACCTGGTCTTGATATGTATCCCAGTGATTTGTGAACTCGCAGTAGGTAAATACCGATATTCGCCTAGGCCTGCTGCTTTCGTTAGTCACTTTTAGACGCCAGTATTCAAACAGCTCACCTTCGGGAACAAAATACAGCGCCTCGGTGGCAATTTCTTCATAGCGAGATTCAAAGATAGAATAGCCTGTGCCGTGGCGACAGACAGACTCGTACTCAGACAACGGCTTGCCTACAGGCTGCCAAGAAGCTGACCAGAAATCGCCAGTATCCTGATCACGCAGATAGAAGTACCGCCCAGGTTGATCCAGCGGAACCGCGTTAAATCTTAAGCGCAGAAACCGGCCCCGCGCCCCGGACTTATAGAATCCATATCCGCCGCAGTTATTGGTAATAATTGCACCATACTCAGTGGAACCAAGATAATTGCTCCAAGACTGGGGCGTATCTGGCCGGGTGATTACATATTCCTTCGCTGCATCATCGAAGTAACCATAGCGCACCATTATCTCTCCTTTCTATGTTGAATAGCCCCTTAACTCGAACTCAAGCTCCGCCAGGCATTTTTCCAGGATTTTGAGACGCTTATCATAAAAACGCCGTCCCGTAGGCGTTCTCAGCAAACGACGGAGTTCTTTCAATTCTGCCAGCGAACGCTGGGCGCGCTCATACACCGCGGCATAACTTGGGTTAGGCTTGAATGCTGCCGCAAGACTGTCCCAAACTAAAGTCAAAACCCCTACTTCGTCTAAAAAGTCCGCATCCTGGATGATCAGCGTCTCCACAGAAAAGGGACCAGGATCATCTCTGTGATTGTGATGGGCCACCGCTTCCACGATGGCCCTGGCCTTCTCTGGTGAAAAACCTTTTGTAGCGAGATAATCACGGGTTAACTCGGCACCAACTTCTTCATGAGGCCGCTCCGGGTCCCAACCAACGTCATGGAAAAGAGCAGCCAAACGGATCACTTCGATATCTCCACCTTCAAACTCATGCAGCCGTTCAGCCCATTTTACGACCCGCAGCGTGTGCTGAAAGCGGTCCCTATATGGTGCCGATGGGCGCCCGTTCTGGGCGATCTGCATCCGGACGAACTCTAAAACTTCACTGTACAACGAAGGTCCTCCTCAAACTATTTCATAGAGCTAAGTATACCTTCGGCAAAGCTGTTCTGCAGCAGCAGGAAAATAATAATCGTAGGCAGCACGCTCAAGGTAACACCTAGCATAACCATTCCATAGTCAGTAACGTATCCTGAAATCAGGTTGGAAATCAAGATTGGCATCACGATACTGTCTTTACTCTGCATAATAATCAGCGGCCACAAATAGTTGTTCCAAGCATTCATAAACGTAATAATCCCGGCCGTTGCATAAGTTGAGCGCATGATGGGCACGTACATTCTGAAGAAAATACCCAGCTCACTCATACCTTCAAGACGAGCTGCCTCGATAATCTCTGATGGAAAGTATCGAGCACTCTGTCTGAACAAGAAAATAAGAAATGCTGTTGAGACGGTCGGCAGCACAAACGCCGTTGTGGTGTTGAGCAGCCCAAATTTCCCTACCATCATAAAGAGTGGAATCATGATGGCAGCAAAGGGAATCATCATAGACAGAAGCAGGACGCGCATTAAGAAGTCCTTGCCTTTATCATGATAGATCTCAAAGCCGTACCCAGCAATTGAACAGACCACCAAACTGGCAAAAGTGGCTACAATCGCATTGCGGAACGAGTTCCACATAGCCAGCGTGACATTTGCCTGTTGGGACAATTTGCGGTAGTTTTCTAAGAGGTGTCTTCCGGGCAGAAGCCGGCCTGTGACAACATCCACACTGGCATTAGTGGCAGAAATGACCATCCAAACCAGCGGAAAGAGGGACAGGATAGCCGCTGCAAACAGAAATAGATACTGGAGGAAACGGAAGAATCGGCGGCGAGTCACCGTGTATCACCCACCCTCATTTGGATCAGAGCCAAGATTGCAACCAAGATAAAGATTACAAAGGATATGGCTGCGGCATAACCAAACCGCGGCGAATATTGAAACGACAGCCGGTAAATATACTGTGAGACTGACAGCGTTGCATTTGCCGGTCCACCGTTCGTGAGGTTCATCGTCTCGTCGAACAACTGCAGTGTTCCATTAGTCGACATGATTGTCGTCAAAAGAATGATGGGCTTAAGCAGTGGAATTGTGATCTTGGTAAATCTGGTAAACCCGCTGGCTCCATCAATTAGAGCTGCTTCATAAATAGAGGTATCGATATTCTGCAGCCCGGCCAAATAAAACATCATATTATAACCAGTCCAGCGCCATGTCAGAGCGATAACAATCAATAAACGTGCGGTCCAGGGATTGCCTGCCCAATTTATCGGCTTATCAATGATACTTAAAGTGGTCAGCAAGTAGTTGACAAATCCATCCAATGCAAACAGTGAGCGGAACACAATCGCATACGAAACCAGCGAGGTGGCGCATGGCAGAAACAGTGCGGTCCGGAAGAAGCCGCGGAATTTAAGCGTAGGATCATTCAGCAGACTCGCTAAGATTAACGCCAAAATAAGCATTATCGGTACTTGAATAATCAAGAATATGAATACGTTGGTAAGCGAGAGTTTGAAGACATTATCAGAAAACAAGCGCTGATAGTTAAAAAGCCCCGCATACTGCAGGTTAACTCCTACGCCGGTTTGAAATGAAAGCCACAAAGCTCGGGCAATTGGATAAAAATAGAAAACGAAGATCAAAGCGGAAGCCGGCAAGATAAAAAGCCATCCTATCAAACTCTGCCGCCTTTTGAGTGTGAGTGTCTGACCCATAAGGTCCCCCCCTATCCTAAACACAGTGGGCAAAGTGGGTTAAAGGAAGGCCAGACTGGTACTGGCCTTCCATACCATATATGAGACTAAGCTTACGGCCCCATTAAAAACTTAACGGTTTCTTCTGCTTCAAGCAGAGCCATGTCAAGATCCCAGCCAGCGAGCACCTGGGAAATAGCAACTGCTACAGCATCACGAGCTTCGTAGTTGTATACGCCATAAGTTACCGCAGGTACCTTAGAGGCGAACTCGGTGATGTCAGCGTAAATAGGCTGTCCACCGAAGAACGGATGAGGCTCGTTATAGACATCGCTGTCTCCTGCCGGGAGATAAGTTGCCAGTGCACCAGAGGATGGCAGAATTGTTTCATATAGCTCTACGCTGCCGGCGAAGGTGTGCTTCAGGAAGTCCACAGCAACATCCTTGTTGGGCGAGTGATTAAGAACCATCCAGCTGGAACCACCCTGGTTACTGTAGTTGGTGGCGTTTGGTGCTCTGTCAAGACGAGGCACATTGGTGATACCCCACTTACCAGCTTGGTCAGGCTGAGCAACGATAGTACCAATAATCCAGCAGCCATTGATGGTGCCAGCTACTGTACCGCGGTTGATGGTGCCGATGTACTGTTCCCAGTCAGGAACCTGTACCAATACACCAGACTTAACCAGCTCAACGTAAATCTCTACAGTTTCTTTCAGCACTTCATTATCAGCAATAAATACGCTGCCGTCTTCCTTAAACATCCAGCTGTGTGCACTCTGGAGAGTAACCATCACGTGGTCAGGGCTCTCAGATACAGCAGAGAGCAGAGGATAACCGGTTTTCTCCAGAATGTCTTTACCCATTTCGATGAACTCAGACCAAGTAATGTCGATGAAGTCTTCGAGGGTGTACCCAGCTTGCTCAAGGATATCAGTCCGCAGAGCAGTGATGGCAGTTCCGTTATCGAAAGGAACACCATAATTGCGGCCATCAACTGTAGTCAAGCGGACTTTGAAGTCTGCAAACTGCGAGAAATCAATGCCCGAATCAGTCAAGTCGTAGAATACACCAGGGAAATTGACAACGTTCTTAATCGCAGCGTTGTCCTGCATGAGCAAAATATCAGGCAGGGTGTCTAATTGACCAGCCATCACAGCAGTAGTCAGTTTGGTCTGTACGTCATCCCAAGGGGTTTCGACAATATTGATGGTGACATCAGGATTAATCTCTTTGTAAATCTTAGCTGCCTCTTCCATCGCATAGATGTTAAACAGAGGATCCCAGCACCATACAGTGATCTCTACAGCAGAAGCCAAACCCGAAAGCGCAACAACAAGCACCAAGGCCAAAGACAGAATCAGGTTTTTACGCATGCTTCTTCTCCTTCCTAAGTTGTCATTCTTAGTACCCTCACCTACACCCGTTATATTCCCTGTGGACACACCTCCATTTTGTCTTTATGCATCAACGACTTACCAAATACTTATCATTTTGTACTATTCTCTACCTCTGGTTAATTTCCTTCGAGAAAAGTTTTCTCAAATAACTTCCGCGAGAGGAAAACAATGCCCATTCCCGAACACGATCAAACACGACATATACTGATGGGAGAGATAAAGTGAGGTACTTCGCTTACGGAAAGGCCGAAATAGATCATCTGAGCAAAGCCGACCCAAGACTTGGCTCTGTCATTGCCCGCGTTGGCAGAATTAACCGCGGCATCGAACCAGATCCGTTTAAGGCACTTATATCTAGCATCATCAGCCAACAGATCTCTGGTAAAGCAGCGGCTGCAGTTTGGCAGAGGCTGCAGGAACGCAGTGGCTCTATTTCGCCACAGACACTACAAAACATACCCATTGAAGACCTCCAAGCCTGCGGAATGTCGAGGCGCAAGGCTGAGTATATTAAAGGGGTCACCGAAGCAGCTTTAGAGAAAACCATAGATTTCAGCCGCCTGCATGAGCTGCCTGATAAAGAGGTGGCTGCCAAGCTTACCACTCTGCGTGGAGTAGGTCTGTGGACGGCCGAGATGGTGCTCATCTTCTCCTTAGAGAGACCAAACATCCTCAGCTGGGCGGACTTAGGAATTAGAAAAGGAATCCAGCGTCTTCATCAGTTAGAAGCACTATCGAAGGAGGACTTCGAAGTCTATCGGGCCCGCTATTCTCCTTACTGCTCGACTGCGTCTCTCTACTTATGGGAGATTGCAGGAAATCCCGAGCTTATTGAAGAACTTTAATAAAGAAAACTGAAATTTTCTATTCAAAGGAGGCGGGATTATTGACTTTTACGCTTCAAATTGGGGCAAAGGCACCTGATTTTACACTGCCTGCTACCGATGGAAAGACCTATTCGCTGTCGGATTTCGATGACGCAAAATATCTGGTGGTTTTCTTTACCTGCAATCACTGCCCATACGTCACTGGTTCCGATGAAGTAACTCGCCAGACAGCTGAAAAGTATAAAGACAAAGGTGTAGTGTTTGTGGCTATTAACTCCAATAGCGCAAACACTTATGAGGAAGATTCTTTTGAGAACATGGTAAAACGCATGGAGGAGCACAAGTTCCCGTGGGTTTACCTGCATGATGAAACACAAGAAGTGGCACTGGCCTATGGCGCTCTGCGCACACCCCACTTCTACGTATTTGATGAAGAGCGTAAGCTGGTATACACGGGCCGCGGCGTAGACAATCCGCGCGATACGAGCAAAATGACAGTCAACGATCTGGATAATGCCCTTGCTGAGCTAACTGCCGGCAAGCCGATTAGCACTCCCGTTACAAACCCCATCGGCTGCAACGTGAAATGGGACGGCAAACCCGCTCACTGGATGCCCCCCGAAGCCTGTGATTTGGTATAGAGAAGCTCTTTCAGCGGAAGGCAATCGCCTTCCGCTTTTTATTTTCCCAAATTATTTAATTAGGAAGGTGAATACTAATTAATCAATAATGGGATCAAAAAGAAAGGAGTGATTCAGATTGCGCAGACAGAGAATAACGTTTATTCTCAGCGCTGTTGTGATAATTAGTCTGCTGCTGACAGGCTGCTTAGGGTCTGTAGGCGGCGGTGGGAGCTCTACCGCATCGTTGTCGGGTAAGATTACGTTCTTTGGCGAGGATTTCGATGGACAAGTTGTCATCCAGGTTGGCGATGAGGAACCCCTTACTGTGGAAGGAGGAAGCTATACCCTTACTAACCTCAAAGCAACACAGAACCCCGTAATCCTGTCGGCGACAGCTCCGGAGGACGGATACGTTCATTACAATGAAATTACCCTCAAGAGTGGAAATAACACATACGATATCGATCTAGTCCCCAAAGAACACGCCGCAGCTCAGTATCTTGAAGCTGCACAAGAAAGTGCCGCCGAAATAGGTTCTGCACTAGAGGCAGAATTGGAGCGCCTTCAAGAGATAAACTTCGAAGATCAGCCTGAACTACAGCAGTTATTCCAATCACTCCTCTACTTCATGGAAATCACCGAATTTGTTTATGAAATAGAGAATGACGGCATACCCGGAACCGAATATCCCTTCACTCTCAGCGACGGCGCAACAGTAATCTTCACACTCGACGACACTGATGGATTGCTCATTCCATTCCCTTTAGAATATATCGAACATGCAAAACTTGAGATGGAAATCGTAGGTCCTAATGAGGATCTTCTAGGTGAAGGTTCGCTTATCTTGTATATCGATGACCAAAATGACAGTCTCTGGAAATACGACCTAGAAGCAGAAATTCTAGGAACCGAGTTTGCTGGAACTGTGATTGATGAACTCACCTCTTCCATCGACTTCAACGGCCGCATCAGCTCTGAACTTCTAACCGTGAATGGAAGCATTTTCATGGAATTTGGTGAAGGCATCCAACTCGAAACGTTCGAGATTTCCGGCTCCGTAGAGTTCAGTATTCCATCAGTAGTCGATCTTGAGCTTAACGGCAACTTAGCGATGGAATTAGCCTTTATTCCTGGCGAATACATGAGCCTTCCAGTAGAGATGGCCTTCAACGGCTTCTTCAGATTGAACGAGGTGCAGATGAACGGAAACTTCAATTTCGAAACCGATCCAGATGATCTGTCATCGTTCAGCGCAGCCTTCAGTCTCTCCTTCGAGCTGCCAAGCACCACGATTAAGCTGGAAGGCGAAATCGAACAGTCCGACGGAGAACTGAGTGCCGTGTTTGTTTACATGTACGATGAAGCTCGAATTGAAGGTACGTTGGCCCTTGGTGAGACACCTAGACTGGTTCTAAAAGACACCGTTTGGCCGATCACTATCACGGTAGACCTATACTTTGGTGATGACGACAGCATCATCCTTGAAGGCAGAGTGTACTTTGACGATGAGGAAATGGAGAACCTGAGGTTCGAGATTGAATTGTTCCTCCCCGTATTTGCACTCTAGTCATGCACAAGAAAGAGGTTGGTTCGATCTGTACCGAACCAACCTCTTTTTCCATTCTTGTTTTAAGCAAATACATCTACAAAGAAGAAAACAATCATCACAAGCTGTATTACAGCCTTAGCGACAAGACTGCTGACAAATCCAACCAAAGTTCCCACCGCTGCCTTCATCGACATCTCTGGTGATCGCTTTTGAAAAATCAATTCTACCAGAAAAACAAGCAGGAAGGGAACCACCAAAACGCCCCACGGTGGTGCTGCAAACAGACCGATGAAAGCCCCTACAAACGAGGCAAACGTACTCAGTCGGCTGCCGCCATAGCGCTTCACCGTATAGACGTTTGCCAGTTGATCTGAGACCAGCATCAGCGCTGTCAGTACAATAAAGCTAACCCAAGTGAGAGAGCTGAGGGCTGCCGAGTCGATGAAAAAGTGGTACAAAGCCGCACCGGCCCACACAAACACAGCGGCAGGCAGAATAGGTACTACTAACCCCACAAAGCTGAGGATAAAACACGCCACAATCAGAATCCAGAGGAAAACCTCCACATCTTACACTCCCTACCCGTAAGAGCACTCAGTCAAAGAGTTTCTCTACAAGTGACTTGAATTCTTGGTACTGACTCAGATGTGCTAGGTCAGCCAGCCCCTCCACCAAACCTTTATAATATGATCCCTGCTGTTCCTTATCCTTCATATTGAACCGTTGCCACAGTTCATCGCCTACTTCCTGATAATCCCGGTATAAAGACCGGGCATTAGAGAGCTTATCGGCGAGAGTTAGGAGTTTTACGTCTAATGGAGACTCGGGAAGAGTGTCGACTGTATGCTTTTTGCGCTCGTGCCATGACAACGACTTATCTTCAGTCTGTGATGCGACTAACTCGGCTACCCTTGGACCGAATTCATCAAGGATAGTTTCAAGAGTAACATCTGTGTCCTCTACCAAATCATGCAGAATCGCCGCAGCAATAAGTTCTTCGTCAAACTTAATTTGCGAAACGATAATTCCCGCTTCAAGGACATGCAGAATATAGGGCGTATGCTTGCCCTTGCGGAACTGACCTGCATGCTTTTCATTGGCAAAGGCAATGGCTTTTACGATCATGACTTCGCTCCTTATTGTTATTAAAAGCTGTTCTCACTTAATTCTAGAAGATTACGTCACATCCTCCATCTTATGCTGGATCAAATGACACAGCGCCTACTTCTCTATGTTGATTTCCACAGTGCTGAAGCGAGAACTAACTGTCACTGGATATTCACCATCGTTAACCACGCCCCTTGCGGTAGTTAGAGCATTGTTCTCCTGACGGTCCAGCTTTATATTCCCTCCAAGCGTCCCGTAAGCTGCTTCCAAATTAAAGGTGTATCCAGCAGATACATCAAGAAGCCCCAGTTCTACGGCGGAATAGCTAGTTTGGAGCTCAACCTGCCCTGCCACTCGCTGCAGTTCCACAGAGCCGTAATCTACGTCTACTGTTATACCTCCTGCAAGACTATTCCCAGATGCTCCGCTGTATTTTACATCCAAGTTCAGACCGCCTGAAAGATCAGACATCTCCAGCAGCCCTTGCTGGACAAAGGCAGAGACAAACAGATCTTGGGGAACCACAACTTGATATACAACCTGGATAGTGCCGATTCGAGGCAGCTCCTGAGGCAGTTCCGCGCGCAGGACAGCTGTATTTCCTTCAATTGATGCATCGATATCGAAGTTTTCAAGGTAGCGTTCTACCTCTTCTGCCGCACTAGCAGAGACGTAGACCGCAGCCGATATTGCGACCGAATCCGTTTCTGCGCCGGTAATGATGACACGTGCCGCCTGTGCCTCTATTAACAACTGTTCTAGGCCATCGGCAGGCAGTATGACTTCTCTTTCAACGGTGGCATGAGGAACAACGTTGTCCCAACCGGTAAATGTGATGCCGGTTCCACGGTCGTGAGGAATCAGGCCTAACCGCCCGTCCAGGAGTGCCAAGCAGGTGATCACCAGCAAAACCAATAGTGTTATTCTTCTATTTCGCATTCTCGACACTCCCTTCTAATCTACCTCTACAACGTTCTCTAAGAGCCACGCACCCAAGAGAAACAATCCTACCAAAGCCAACCAAGAACCTATGCTTCCAGATATATCCCACAGGGCTGCTTGAGGCGGATGGACAACCACCCGAGGTATTGCATGCAAGCTGAACAACCTTTCAAGCGGTATCTTGGGCACCCAAGCAAACAGGGGCTGCAGAAGTGCTCCCGCGGCCTGCATGATCCAGATTGCAAGCAGCAGTACCCAAAGGAGAATCAGGCCTTGGAGGCGCCCGATGATCTTACCAACGACATAGCCAAGCTGAACTAAAGTAATAAAGGCGGCAAACACAGCCAAACTGAAGATGTAGACTATCAAGCCATTTTTAATGAACCAAGTCAGCGGAACCAATTCCAGCAGCTCTCCAAGTTCGGGTTGAAACGCCGTCCAGAATATAACTGCACCACCAATCACCCAAGCTGCTGCTACCACTGTGTACTCAATAAGCAGTGCAACCATCTTTGAGAGATTAATCAGCCAACCTGGCACAGGCAGAGTAAGAAGAGTGTAGATAGTGTCCTCTTTCCACTCTGTCCTGAGTGACTGATAGGTCTGCCAAATAAACCAAAAGGGTAGAAAGGCAAGTGGCAGTACGGCCAAAGCCACCACTGCATTGAAAGGCCAACCGCTCTCTAAACGGTAACGCAGGAAGAGAAGCCACAACACGGCCGCTGCGGCGTTGAATAACATGGGATACTTACTGCCCTCCAGATCTTTCCGGAGCAGACGAACAAAAGCTGTCATTATACATAGACCTCCTTAAACAGGTCATTGATGGATTTGCCGTACTCCATCCGCAGTCCCTCCGCACTGCCCATCAGCTCTATGCGCCCTTCTCTGAGAAATACAACTGAGTCAAAGAGTTTCTCTGTTTCATCGACGGCATGAGTAGACAGGATAATGGCCTGGTTCTCACCACGGAACTGCCGAACAATGCCTTCGACGATTTTGTCCCGCGATGCAGGATCAATTCCTGAAAGTGGTTCATCTAGGAGAATCAAATCAGCATCACGAGCTAGACCTAACACAAGGCGGAGCCTCGCTCGCATTCCCTTTGACAGCGCACCCACTTTCTGCTGCAGGTTCAGCTTCATGAAGTCGACAAGCTCTCGCGCCCTCTCGCTCTGCCAGTCTTCGAAGAAGGCTGCTGCAAAGTTCAGCGTTTCTTCGACTGTCATCCAGCGATACAGTGTGTCAATTTCCGGTACAAAAGACACTACAGCCTTCGTCTGCCTAGAAGGCTTGATACCGTTAATAAGAATCTCACCGCTGTCTGGCTGTACTAGGCCCGCAGTACATTTCAGAAGAGTAGACTTGCCGCTTCCGTTGGGCCCGAGAAGCCCCCAAATCTCTCCCGGAGCGATATTCAAGCTGACCCCGTCCAAAGCTTGCACTTTGCGGTAACGCTTACGTAGTTCTGTAATTCTCAAGATATACTGTTTATCTGTCATGGGTTTCCCCCCTATTTGCCAAACGTCCTGATAGGTAAGCTTGCACTAGTTCCACAATAGCCTCCTCGCCATATCCCAAAGAATGCATGGCAGAGATAAAGTCTTCTAAAAGTTGGCTTACCATTTCTACTCTCGTCCCTTCAACAATAGACTCATCTTGGCGGATGAAGGTACCTTGGCCCCGGAGTGTTTCCACCAAACCAAGGAGCTCCATCTCTCTATAAGCCCGCTGCACAGTGTTGGCATTTACCTGCAGCTGTACTGCCAAGTCACGCTGCGATGGCATCTTATCTCCTGGTTTCAGAATGCCTGCGGCGATTTGGCGTTTTACTTCATCGATAATCTGAAGATAGATAGGCCTTGCTGGATCAAACTCGATCTTCAAGCCATCCCCCCCTTGGGATGTATAGTGCACTAGGTGACTAGTGCACTATTAGTATATGTTTGATATTGGAGTTTGTCAATAGGGTAGCCCATTTTGTGGAGCAGAAAATCGTGATATGAGAATAGACTGGAGTAATGAGAAAACAGGCAGGAACGCAGCCAGCGAGCTAGAATGATGTTTTAACTCAAGAAGCGTACGGATACCGGACGTTTTCATGACCTTATTTAGGGGAGGCAAGCAGATGATTGTAACAACCACACAAAATGTTGAAGGTCGGCCCATTGTCGAGTACTACGGCATTGTGGCCGGAGAGACAATTATGGGCGCAAACATCCTTCGTGATTTCATGGCCAGCATCACAGACGTAATAGGTGGACGAAGCGCCGCGTATGAGGAGAAGTTAATCGAAGCTAGGGAGATAGCAATTCGCGAGATGTGTGCGAGAGCATCACGACTGGGAGCTAATGCTGTCGTCGGAGTGGA
>CALKAR010000185.1 GCA_937988745.1 uncultured Peptococcaceae bacterium | reverse complement strand
TGTTTTTTAGCAGGTAGAATAGTGATTAAGCCGAAGTTATATAGATTAAGTAGTAGTTTGGAGGGATGCATGTGGATACAGTTGGCTTTGGCGTGGTAGGTATTCGTAACTTCGCCCAAGACCACATTAAATACATTTCCCTGCTGGAAAACGAAGGGTTAGGTGAATTGCGCGCGGTTGTGGTGCGTGATGAGGAAAGCCATTTCGAGATCGTGGACCAGTTAAGAGATCGGGGAGTACGAATTTTCTCTACCTATCAGGAACTCCTGGACAGCGGTCATGATCTTGTGGATATTATTACGCTTCCGGTAGCAATCCACTCTCATTACGAAATGGCAAAGCTGGCTTTAGAAGCTGGATACAATATTGTTTTAGAAAAACCTCCCGTTCCCACAGTGCAGCAGCTTGATGATCTGATTCGTTTGGAAAAAGAAAGTGGCAAATTTGCCGCTGTTGGATTTCAAATGATTTATTCACGGTCGATCCGCCGTCTCAAAGAAATCATCCTCAAAGGTAAATTAGGTGTAATTAAGGAAATTACGTGCCGCGGGTATTGGCCTCGGACTGATGGTTATTACAAGCGGAACGAATGGGCAGGTAAAGTGATCGTCGATGGTCAGCTGGTTCTAGATGGACCAATGCACAACGCGCTTGCCCACTATCTAAACAACATGCTCTACGTTTCTGGCCCCGATATGGACAGCAGTGCTGACTTGCGCTTTGTCCGTGCTGAACTCTACCGGGCACGCCCCTTCATTGATTCAGCCGATACCTCTTGCCTAGAGGCGGAAACAAGCAACGGTACGCGCCTTTGGTTTTATGTGACTCACTGCCCAGAAGAGAAATTCGATCCACTGATGGAAGTAGTCGGAACCGAGGGGACAGCTCGCTGGCGCTACTCTGGGGAAGTGGACATTGAATACAGCGACCGAACCAAGGAGCACTTTGATAGTGGTGGAGACGACCCATGGCTCGAAGTGGTGCGAACTGCAGCCTTGGTTCACCTAGGAAAGATCGAGCGGCCCTATTCCACATTGGAAAACTCCCGCAGCTTTGTGGTGGCTATAAATGGTGCCTATGATTCGGCGCAGTATATCTCTCCCATCCCAGAGCATTACGTCCGCTACGTAGGCCGGGGCGATGATCGTGTGGCAATCGTGACAGGCATCGACGAGCTCTTCGATAGGGCTTGCGCTGATCGCAAACTTCTGTCTGAGTTGAATGTCTATTGGGCTCGCCGCACCTGGAGAGTGAGCGTAGAGAATTACGAGAATTTCAACCCGTTTAGACGTCCTCACACCATTCAATAGCAGAGTGGAGGCAAGCTGATGCAGATCTTAGTAGCTGGCCATCTCTGTCTCGATATTATTCCTAAGTGGCCCGTGGGCAGTCTCGAATCTCTGCAGCCCGGCCGGATCGTACAGATGGGTGGTGTAGCCTTCTCCACAGGGGGAGCGGTCTCCAATACAGGGATTGCGCTCAAGAGATTAGGCTTTACCCCTATTCTAGTAGGCAGGATCGGCAATGATTATTTCGGTCAAATAATACGGCAGATGTATAAGGAAGAAGGAATCGACGACAGGTATCTTGCTGTTTTTGAAGGAGCAGGTACATCTTATTCGATTGTGCTGAGTCCACCTGATTCGGATAGAGCCTTTCTCCACTATCCAGGGGCTAACGATAGTTTTTCGCCTGAAGATGTTGATTTCACCGCCGCTCCCGGTGGGATCTTCCACTTCGGCTATCCGCCTCTGATGGCGAAGATGTACCAAGATGGTGGAAGGGCTTTAGTGGAGCTCTTTTCTAAAGCGAAGGCTTCAAAGATGCTCACCAGTCTAGACATGGCGATGCCTGATCCCAATTCTCCGGCGGGCAAAGCGCCGTGGCGTGACATTATCTCTCGCCTGATGCCCTTGGTTGACATTTTCCTGCCCAGCATTGATGAGCTCTTGGTTATGCTCGGCAAAGACGCTTCAGGATTCACTTTGGAACTTGTGCAGGAAGCTGCAGCCGAGATACTTGATATGGGTGCTCATACGGTTGGTATAAAGCTGGGTGACCAGGGGTTCTACCTGCGGACAAGCAGTAAAGCAGGAGACGTTTTTGGTTCTTCCTGGGCTGAACGTGAACTGCTTGCTCCCTCCTTTTTGGTGAAAACCCAAGGTACAACAGGTGCCGGTGACACTACGATCGCAGGCTTCTTGGCGGGCGTAGCTTTACAAAAGAGTCCAGAAGAGACTCTTACCTGGGCAGTGGCCGTTGGGGCGCACTGCGTGGAAGGCTTGTCGGCGATAGGAGCAATTCCCAATTTGCATCAGGTGGAAGAGCGAATTAGGCGAGGTTGGCCGCAGAGACCGGTTTCTTTAGACATTAATGGATGGACCAAAACAGGTGGTTTATTCAGTAGTCCTTTTGACCGGAGAGGATGATTCGATGCCAATTGTTACATTACGAGATGTACTTCCCATAGCTCAAGCCAAAGGCTGCGCTGTCGGCTCTTTCAACGCAGCTGATTTTAGTATGGCCGATGCGATCTTAGAAACCTGCATAAAAGAAAATGTGCCGGTGATCTTAAGCCTTGCTGAGGTGCATTATCGGTATTTTGATTTAGCTGATTTTCTTTCTTACTTAAGGACTAAGGCTGCTCGGCTTTCGATACCTGTAGTTCTCCATCTCGACCATGGTACCAGCCTTTCAGTAATCAAGGAAGGTTTAGAACAGGGTTTTTCATCAGTGATGATTGATGGCTCTGCCCTTCCTTATGAGGAAAATGTGGCCCTGACCAAAGCTGCTGTTCAAGAAGCAGCGCGGTTCGGTGCCAGCGTTGAGGCGGAACTTGGGCATGTGGCTGGCGGGGAAGGAAACCTCACAGAAGGTACGGCCGCCAATCCTGATGATTTTACTGATCCCAATGAGGCGGCTCGCTTTGTAGAGGAGACAGGAGTGGACGCTCTGGCCATAGCAATCGGAACAGTACATGGCCCTTATCAGGGAGAACCCCGCTTAGAGCTGGACTTATTGTCTCAGATCAGGGAGGCGGTCTCTGTCCCCTTGGTGCTGCACGGCGGTTCTGGCCTCAGTCCTGATGATTTTCGCCAAGCAATTGCCAGGGGCATCGCCAAGGTTAACTTTTTCACTGAGAATTCCCTTGCCGCGGTTCAAGCCATCAGAGGACTCCTAGCGCTGGGCAAACCTGTTGGTTATCCAGACTTGATTACCGCAGCTCAAGCCTCTGTGCAGGAGGTTGTAGCTCGGCAGATAGAGATCTTTGGTACTAAGAAAATGGCGGAATAACGAAGGGGATTAGCCGTGGGTAAACAATATGTAAAATGAAAAATTAAGCAAGGAATATGCATATTCATGCAGAATAACCCTTCTTATAGTTTCAAGGGCCCGAGACGGCCGGCGGGCACCTAGATATCTAAAGGAGGGTCTTTCTTATGAAGAGAATGGCGTTGGCCGCATTACTTCTGTGCTTGGTCTTCAGCGCGGCAGCTGCTGCCCAAGAACCAGTACAAGGTGGTACTTTCCGCTACGCTTTGACCACAAACCCACGGGGAATGTTTAACCCCATTCTGTACACTGAAGCTTATGACGGATATATAATCGATGTTGTGTTTGATGGTCTGATTTACATCGACGAGAGTCTCCAGCCTCAGCCAGAGATCGCAAAGTCTTGGGAGATCTCTGAAGATGGTAAGTCGATTACCTTCTATCTCCATGAAGGCATCAAATTCCATGATGGGGTAGAGCTGACCGCCAAGGACGTGGAATTTACCTACAAGACCATTCTTCATCCTGAATATACCGGTGTCCGCTACGGCGATTTTAAGGTGCTCAGCGGTGCAGAAGACTACAAAAATGGCCTAACTGACGAAGTACCTGGGATCGAAGTGATTGATGACTACACCATTAAGTTTACAACAGATGAACCGTTTGCACCCCTCTTGACCAAATTTGGGTATGGCATTCTGCCAAGCCACTTACTCAAAGATATTCCTGTTGGTGAGCTGGAAACAGCTGATTTCAACCGAAATCCAATCGGTTCTGGCCCATTCAAGTTTGTTGAATTCTTGACTGACCAGCATGTCATCTTGGAAGCTAACGAAGATTATTTCTTCGGTAGACCGAACATCGACCAATTAGTGTTCCAGAGAGTTGCTCTGGATGCGCTGCCAATCTATCTGCGTCAGGGACGGGTAGATTATGCCGAAATTTCCCCTGATAACTATGCAGAAGTCGATTCCATCCCAGGGATTGACACCTACGTGTATGACGCATTAAGCTATTCTTATATTGCGTTCAACATGAGACAGCCTCGTTTTGACGATCCGGTCGTTCGGCAGGCTATCACCTACGGTTTTGACCGGGAGACCTATGTAGAGGTTCTTAGAGAAGGCTTTGGATCAGTGGCTAATTCTCCGATTCCACCAGCATCTTGGGCTTACACCGAGGAAGGCATCAACACCTATCCTTATGATCCTGAGAAAGCAGCACAGATGCTGGCCGAGGCAGGCTGGAAACCAGGTTCTGATGGTGTCTTAGAAAAAGATGGAATGCGTCTGGAATTTGATTTCCTAGTACCCGAAAGCGGCAGCCGGGTGACCGAACAGATGGCCCTACTCTTCCAGCAGAATATGGAAGACATCGGCATTAAGGTCAACTTGGTGTTTATGGAGTTCAGTGCTGCGGTAGATAGGGTCGACGCTCGTGAATTTGACACCTTTACCATGGCCTGGAGCCTGGCTGTAGACCCAGACCCATACGGCATCTGGCACTCTTCAGTGCCGTGGAACGACCCAGGGTTCTACAACGACCGCTCTGACGAACTCATCGAGATGGGCCGTCGCGAGACTGACCCTGAAAAGCGCAAAGAAATCTATGCCGAATGGCAGCGCTTGATCAACTACGAACTGCCTACCATGTTCTTGAACTACAGCGCAACTATTGCTGCAGTGAACGAACGGGTGCAGGGAATTGAAACAAATCCTGGCCCCAATGGTCCTTTAGTAGGAATGACCAAACTGAAGGATATTTGGCTGAAGGACTGAGGGAGTCGGTGAGAGCTGTGGGGAGGCAGCCCGCTTTGGGCTGCTCCCCATTTACTTGAGGTGACATATATGTGGCGTTACATTGTGAGACGGATTTTTCTTCAGGGCATACCTGTCCTGTTGGGTTTTACCTTCCTGCTGTACTTGCTTCTTACGGTTGCTCCAGGAAGTCCTGTGAGCCATCTTCGGGGAGTACCCAATATTGATGAAGCGGTTATCGCCCAGCGGGAGGCTCAGCTCGGGATTGACGAGCCATTTCTTGTGCAGTACACCAAATGGTTAGGACGAGTGCTCCGGGGAGACTTGGGGCTTTCCTTTGATTCGTCCCGACGGCCTGTTGCCGAGCTGATTCTTGAACGGATGCCAGCTACCATTCTGCTGTCGGTGTGCTCTATCATCGTTGGATGGGGAATTGGAATTCCGGTAGGAATCCTTTCGGCGCGCTATCAGTACTCAATTTTCGACTACATTATTACGTTTTTCGCCTTTGTAGGAATCTCTATACCCAGCTTCTTCTTTGGCCTTATTCTGTTATATGTCTTTGCCCTGAAGCTGAATGTCCTGCCGGCTGGAGGCTTTTTCTTGGCTGGCGAAACAAAGACATTACTCGGGTATGTGCAGTATCTGCTGCTGCCTACGTTGACCTTGGGCTTGAGCAGCATTGCCAGCATCGCTCGGTATATGCGCTCGAGCGTATTAGAAGTAGTGGGGCAGGATTTCCTGCGCACAGCCCGGGCTAAGGGATTGTCCGAAAACGTGGTGGTGTATAAGCATGCTCTGCGCAATGCGCTTCTGCCGATTCTCACTTTGATGGGCTTTATGATTCCGTCCATCTTTTCAGGAGCGGTTATTGTGGAGAGTATATTCGCTTGGCCTGGCTTAGGGCTTTTGGCGATCCAAGCGGTAAATGAGCGCAACTATCCTGTAATTATGGGGATCAACTTGATGTTTGCTGTCCTGATTTTCATCGGCAGCCTTGTCGCAGATATTTCCTATGCGATCGCAGATCCTCGGATCAGGTATGAGTAGGGGGTGGGGAAGTCGTGAACAAGTTTTGGCGGCGCTTCTGCCGCAATAAGCTGGCCATAGCAGGCCTTGTTATCTTGGTATTATTTGTTCTATCTGCCATTTTCGCGCCCTTCCTGACGCCTTATGATCCGAATCGCGCCAATTTGAGGGAACGCAACCAGCCTCCTTCTAAGGAACATCCCTTCGGCACTGATGATATGGGCCGTGATATCCTTGCCCGCACCCTCTACGGAGGACGCATTTCGCTTTCCGTAGGCCTCGTGTCTGTGGGTATCTCGCTCAGCATCGGGGTAGTTTTGGGGGCGATTGCAGGGTACTTCGGTGGATTTGTGGATACCCTGATTATGCGGCTGGCTGATATTTTCTATAGTTTCCCGTTTCTGATTCTAGCCATTACTATTTCAGCTATCTTCGGGCCATCGATTTACAATACGATGATTATCTTAGGCGTTCTGTCCTGGCCTGGTCCAGCACGTCTTCTGCGTGCTGAGTTCTTGAAGTTGAAAACTACTGATTTCGTGGCGGCAGCCACTGCACTGGGAGCTAGACCCGGGCGGATCATGTTTCGGCACATTCTGCCCAATGCTTTTTCGCCCCTCCTGGTCTCGGCAACGCTGCAGGTTGCCTCATCCATTTTGTCTGAAGCAGGTTTGAGCTTCTTAGGCCTTGGTGTGCCGCCGCCTGCACCAAGCTGGGGTAATATGCTCAACCGGGCACGTCCCCTGCATGTGCTGGCGGGAATGCCCTGGATGTGGATTGCTCCAGGGATTGCGATCTTCATTGTGGTGCTCAGTATCAACTTCGTGGGTGATGGCCTGCGGGACGCCTTTGATCCTAAACAAGAACAGAAGTAGTTGAAGATGAGAAAAGGTTCCCACTCTAGAGCGGGAACCTTTTCTGTTCGAGCGGCTGAGGCTGGCCAGCTTGTTCTTGAGCAGCCATCATCCTCTCGGCACGCTCAATTGCGGCTCGCACCAGCGACCCAGCCTCCCGGGTCGTGATGTTGCCCCAATCTCCGTCTTGCACTTTGTGGTAAAATCCGAGTTCTGCAGCCAGTTCGTACTTCAAACGATCGGACATAACCCCACGACGACGCGGCATTCCCATCACTCCCATACCTAGTATGCCCAGGGTGGGATAAGGAATGCACTAGATCTGGCGGCGGGCTTTAGCTGCAGAAATGGCTTCTTTGTACTGCGGCAGCCACTGCTCTTGGGCGATCAGCATTTCATCGACTAGATCCCAGACCTCAGGCGGATTACAGACGGCTCCCACCAAGGGGTCCATCAGCATGGCTTGGCGGAGGAGCAGGTCGTCACCGGATACTGCGGCTTCTACAGACAGCCGCTGCACAGTAATGCTGGCATTGCAAACGGCTGCGCAGCCTAACGGCAGGTCACCGATGACTGGTATGTGGATTCCCAGACTATCTACATAGCCGGGCACCTCCACGACTGCATCGTCGGGGAGATTTGTGATTACCCCGTTGTTAACTACGTTGAAATGGCCTCGGTATGTACGGCCGGTCTCCAGCCCTTCAATAATGTAGGAAGCATGCTCTTGGCTGCGGGCTTCTGCTGTAAACTCATATGGCGCTTCGGCGATCCACTTAGGGAAGTCTTTGTCGAAGGAGTCGCGAGTTTCGCGGCATACCCTAAGATATCCGCCGGTTTCCCCGTCAATCCAATTTCCGAGGTGGATCCAGTCCTTGATTTCATCTCGGCGTTTGCGGTACCAAGGTACATATTCGCTCAGATGACCATTGGATTCGGTGCTGAAATAACCAAAACGCTTCAGCATGTCAATGCGCACTTTCTCAGTCTGGCTGTACTTGGGATGCTTTTCAAATGCCTCCAGCAGCTTCCCGGTCATGTCTTCGCCATTGTGCTGTACCTTGATGTACCAAGTCTGATGGTTGATGCCGGCACAGACAATATCCACTTCGGACTGCTCTAAGCCCAAGACTTCAGCGATCATCATGTGCCCATGCTGCACTCCATGGCATAAACCAATGGTATGTACCTTACCGTACTTATTGCAGGCCCAGGTAATCATGGCGTTGGGGTTAGCGTAGTTGAGCAGGATGCATCCTGGTTCTGCCACTTCTCTGATGTCTCTGCAGAATTCCAGCATGACTGGAATACCACGCTGAGCGTACATGATACCGCCGGCGCAGAGGGTGTCGCCTACGCACTGATCGATTCCGTACTTAAGAGGTATTTCGATATCCTTGGCGAAAGCTTCTAAACCACCGATGCGGACTAGGTTGAAAACATAGCGGGAATTTCTCAGGATCTCCCGCCGATCGGTGGAAGCTTCTACTTTGATGTCGAGCCCGTTGGCATCAATATCCCGCTGAACCAGCTGACGGACTCGTTCAAGATTTGTCTCGTTAATATCGGTAAACCCAATACGGATACTGCGGAACTCAGGCACGGACAGCAGATCCCGCATTAGATTGCGGGTAAATGTAATACTTCCGGCACCAATCACTGCAACTTTAAAAGACATGTAAACACCTCCGAAAATTCCATCACTTTTCTTGAATATTCTGCACTGTCTGGGCCGTACCTGCCTAAATACCGCTGGCGGGTTCGCTTTTCTTGACCGAGCGCTCGCCAGATGATAGTATTCCAATGGGAAGAAAAATCGTGAGGAAAGAGGTTAGGAATGGCTTATCTGTATGATTGTCACGTCCATACCGCTGAGGTGAGCTGGTGTGGCATGGTTCCCGCCGCAGAAATGGTTCATCTGTATAAGATAGCCGGTTATACAGGAATTGTCATTACGGATCATTATTTCAAGGAGTATTTCGAGGCGATGCCTGATGACTGGACCTGGGAGCAGAAGATCGAGCACTACCTGGGAGGCTACAAACAAGCGTGGGAAGCGGGTCAGAAAATTGGACTTGAGGTACTCCTGGGAATGGAACTGCGCTTTCACAATCGGATCGAAGATTACCTGGTGTATGGAATTACTCCTGAGTTCTTGGTGGAGCATCCCCACTTGTACGAGCACACTGTAGAGTCATTCATCCATTTCAGCCGAGAGCATGATCTCATGATCATCCAAGCCCATCCCTTCCGCACAGGACAAGAACCTGCGCCAGCCGACTGCCTTGATGGGGTGGAAGTATACAATGGGAATCCCAGGCATGATTCTCGCAATCATCTGGCCCTTGACTATGCAGTGGAGCATGGCTTAATCCAGGTGGCGGGCTCTGATGCTCACCAAGTAGCCGATGTAGGTGGTGGCGGGATCTGGCTCGACAAAGTGGTGCGTACCTCGGCGGAACTCGCTGATTATCTGCGTCAGCATCCTGTTCCGAAACGTAAAGCTGCATAGGTTTTTTCATTGATAACAGTGGGTCTCACACGGCCCACTGTTTTTTTATTTTGAAATTTACCGCAAAATTTGCAGGATGTTACAGAAAACAAGATATTATTACAACAAAAGTAATTACGAAAGGAGGTGTTTAGGTGAGCGTAACTCTACGAGATGTGGCAAAACGAGCAGGGTTGAGTATAGCGACCGTTTCTCGAGTGCTGAATGGATACGAGCAGGTCAGCGAAGAAACTCGGCAGAAGGTGCAGGCCGCGGTGGAAGCGTTAGGCTATGAACCGCCTCACAGGCGAAGAGGGTCGGCTGCAGGTAATATTGCCATCGTGATGCCCAACATCAACAGCTTTTTCTTTACTGAGATTTTGAGAGGTGCTGAGTTCGTCGCCTTCGAGAGAGGTTATGCTGTATCGCTCTACACCACCGATGATCGTTCGGTGCGGGTCATTAACGATAGCTTGCGTCGAGGGGATTACGCCGGTCTTGTACTGGTGACCACTGGGCCCGATCGATTTGATTCGGCAATGAAGGGCAGACCTGTTGTGGTAGTAGATTATGGAAGTGAGGGAAGCACTTTTCCTCATGTTACGGTGGATAACCTTCGAGCAGGTTATGCAGCAACTAGGTGTCTGCTCGAGGCAGGGCACAGAGAAATTGGCTTGATCACAGGTCCCCTCAGCCTGCAATCGGCTAGAGATCGAGTGCGGGGTTTTCGACTAGCGCTTGATGAAGCGGGGATTAACTACCCTGAGGACTGGGTAAGGGAATCGGATTTTACCACTGAGGGAGGCTATCATGCTGTCCAATCTCTTTGGAGTGCGAGCATTTCGTTACCCACAGCATTGTTCTGCTGCAACGATTGGATGGCAATTGGCGCGATGCGCGCCCTCGGTGAGCGAGGACTGCAGGTTCCTCAAGATGTGGCGCTTGTCGGCTTTGATAATCAGCCGGTCAGTGAAGTTGTGACTCCCGCTTTGACCACGGTGGCCCAGCCCATGTTTGAACTAGGGGAAACGGCCTTGAAAATACTGCTGCGTCTCGTAGGAGGTGAGAAATTAGAGACAAACCGCATCGTACTTGAAACTCAAGTTATAAGGCGTCACTCAGTGTAATCCAAAAATTTGAGGGAGGTACACCATGAAGCGCGTTTTATTAACCAGTGTGGTTTTGGTGCTTGTCTTCAGCCTCGCAGTAGGCTTTGCCTCGGCCGAGACTCCGAAGCGGGGCGGCTTGGTTCGCATTGCCGGTCAGTGGGGAACTATCACTAACAACTTCAACCCATTCTTAGCTTCTGGACAGAACGCACCAGGTACACGCTCTGCACTGTACGAACCTCTGATTTTCGTCAGCGTTTTGTCAGGCGAAACTACTCCCGTTTTGGCAGTATCTTATGAATGGAAAGACAACCTCACTCTCATCATGGAAACCAGGGAAGGCGTAACCTGGTCCGATGGAACTCCGTTCACAGCACATGATGTGGCGTTTACATTTAATTACATGAAAGAACATCCTGCACTCGATCTCTCCGGTATCTGGGCCAACGGCCTCAGCACTGTCACAGCCCTCGACGATCGCACAGTCGAATTCAAGTTCGAATCTCCTAATACCCCTCTCTTCCAGTACATCGCACACACCCTGATTGTGCCGCAACATATTTGGGAACAAGTGGATGACCCAAGTGCCTTTACTAATCCCGAACCAGTGGTCACCGGACCGTTTGTAGTAGGACGCTTTACTTCACAGGCTGTCACCTACCAGCGGCGCGATGACTATTGGGTCGAAGGCAAACCCTACGTCGATCAGGTAGTCTACCAAGCTACCAGATCTAACGACAGTGCACTGCTTCTTCTCCTGCAGAAAGAAATCGACTACTCCTATCTCTCCATCCCCGACCCAGAACGGGCTTTCGTAGCTCGGGATCCAGAGCATAACCACTACTGGTGGCCTGTAACCAATGCCAACATTTTGTATCTGAATATGAGCAAGGCTCCGTTTGACGATGCAGCATTCCGCTTGGCAATGGCATACGCCATAAACAAGAATCCGCTCTCTGAAAAAGCTTACTACGGCGTAGTACCTGTTGCACACCCAACCGGAATTATTCCTGGTCAGCAGGACACCTGGCTCGATCGATCACTGGAAGATATCACTTATGATTATAATCCAGACAAAGCGCGTGAGATTTTAGCTGAAGCAGGTTATACCTGGGACAGCTCTGGTGCTCTTGTGGCGCCCTCTGGTGAGAAGATCCCAGCTCTGCGCATCCTGGTCGGTGCGGGCTGGACCGATTTTATCAGTATGGCTCAGCTGATTTCAGAAGACCTCAAGGCTGTCGGTGTAACCATGGTAATTGAGCAGGAACCCTGGAACAGCTATATCAACAGCTTGATGGGCGGTACCTATGATACCGCTATATGCTGGGGTACTGGCGACGGGCCAACTCCGTATGACTTGTATTACCGCACACTAGCATCTGAATTCGCTGGGCTCGATGGTGGGCAGGCTGACTCGAACTACTCTCGCTTCAGCAGCGCAGTAGTCGACGAAGCACTCGCTATTTACCGAGCCAGCAGCGATGAACAGGCGCAGTGGGATGCTATTGCCGCCATCCAGCGGGAAGTACTGACTCAGGTACCCTATATAACGCTCACTTATCGGACCGACTTTAACTGCTATCAAGATGCAGCTCTCGTAGGCTGGCCTACAGCTGATAACCCCTACACCGGTGGCAACCCCGGTGATGAACTGGGCGCACGCTTTATGCTGCTCGAACTGCATCAGCGGTAGATCTGCTTTAGCGGAGGGGTGGGCTGCCTTCAGGCAGCTCTCCCTCTCAATAAGGAGGACTTGTATATGCGGTACTTCCTTCGCAGAATAGGATTCCTGTTGTTTACGGCGTGGGCAGCACTAACGATTAACTTCATTTTACCCCATATGATGCCGGGGAACCCAGCCCAGGTGATGCTGGCTAAGTTTCAAGGGAGGCTCAGCCCGCAGGCTTTGGATGCGCTGACGAAAGCTTTTGGCTTGAACACAGACAAAAGCTTGTTTGTGCAGTACATCGATTACTGGAAACGCATCTTAACAGGCGATTTCGGCATATCTCTAACGTATTACCCATCCCGGGTGATTGATGTGCTGGCCGAAGCGGTTCCCTGGACGCTGGGTCTTGTCGGCTGTGCCACGATTATTGCCTTCACATTAGGCACACTGCTGGGCATCTTTTCTGCTTGGCGCCGTAATTCAGCTTTGGCCGATGCTCTAGTACCGGTGGCGCTGTTTTTCAACAGTATTCCTTATTTCTGGCTGTCCCTCTTGATCTTATATTTGTTTGCTTACCATCTGGGCTGGTTTCCGCTGGCTGGAGGATACAACATCTACTCAATGGCAACGGGGATAGCTCTGCTGCCCTCAATAGTTCACCACGGCGTGCTGCCGCTATCCACAATTGTGATCACAGCTTTAGGTGGCTGGTTGCTCACCATGCGCAACAACATGATCAGCGTCAGGGCCGATGATTACGTTGCCTTTGCCCATGCGAAAGGATTACCGGATCGGGAAATCAAGTACCGTTACGCCGCCCGCAACGCAATTCTGCCCAGTATAACAGGCTTTTCCATGTCTTTGGGCTTTGTAATCGGCGGTTCACTTCTAACAGAGGTGGTTTTCTCATATCCTGGTTTGGGTTATATCCTCTACCAGGCGGTGACAAGCCTAGATTATCCCTTGATGCAGGCTATTTTCTTGTTCATTTCCCTCGGAGTCCTGATTGCTAACTTCTTCACCGATATGATTTATGCGCTGCTGGATCCACGCGTCAGGGATGGGGGTGTGTAGGGTGAACAAAAAAGCTTTGGTGGGCGGATGCATTTTGCTTTTCTTGGCCTTGGTTGCGATCTTCGCACCTGTTATTGCTCCATACGGACCTAATGAAACCAGATTTTTCCCCAGCCTGCCGCCGAGCCGTGAACATCCTCTTGGGACTACTTCCCTTGGACAGGATATATTTTCCCAAGTGGTTTGGGGAACCCGTCTCACTCTCACCGTGGGGCTTGTAACAGGTTCAATCTGTGCTTTAATTTCCACTACGATCGGGCTTGTCTCAGGTTACTTTGGCGGCTGGGTTGATGAGCTCTTGTCATTGATTACCAATGTGTTCTTGGTTCTGCCGGGACTTCCCCTCATGATTATCATAGCTGCTTACATTACGGTACAGAGCGTGGTTCCTATTATTGTAGTGATTTCCATCACCGGTTGGGCGTGGGGGGCAAGGGTACTCCGTTCCCAAATGCTCACTTTGAAAAACCGCGATTATGTGAAAGCTGCCATCGTGGCTGGTGAACATCCTCTGCGCATTATTTTCGTAGAGATTCTTCCCAATATGCTGGGGCTGATTGTCGCCAACTTTTTTGGCGCTGCTCTGTATGCGGTACTGAGTGAGGCGGGTTTGGAGTTTCTTGGCCTGGGCAACGTGAATGCGGTTACGTGGGGTACGATCTTGTACTGGGCCCAAAACAACCAAGCGATGCTGCTCGGGCAGTGGCAGTGGATGGTGGTTCCAGGACTCTTGATTGCTATTTTGGGCATGTCCTTTGCCCTTCTCAACTTTGCTGTTGATGAAATGACCAACCCGCGGCTGAGGAGGTGAGTGTATGTCAGTGCTCTTGAGAGTGGAGAACCTAAACGCTGGTTATGTCCAGAAGGAACATAAAATCATCGCTGCCCGGGACATTAATCTCGAGCTTTATCACGGTGAATTCTTAGGTTTGGCAGGTGAGTCAGGTTGCGGCAAGACTACACTCGCCTACGCCATCGCTGGTCTCTTAGAGAAACCTGGGAAAGTCTTCAGCGGGCGGGTTGAGTTCGATGGGGAAGAACTCCTCAGCAAGAGCCCGACCGAAATGCGTCAGATCCGCTGGAAGGAAATGTCCATCGTAATGCAGGCGTCGATGAACGTGCTCAATCCGGTAATGCGGGTCCGCCATCAGTTCTATGACATGATGCGGGCACATCTCGGCCACAATGACACCAAGCAGTTTGCGAATCGGGCGTTGGAGATGTTCCGCATGGTCGGAATCTCACCTGAGTACCTAGACGCCTACCCTCATCAGCTGAGCGGTGGAATGAAGCAGCGAGTAGTTATCGCAATGGCCCTCGCTCTCCGGCCGAAGCTTGTCATTCTCGACGAACCGACCACCGCGTTAGATGTGGTGATTCAGCGGAGCATTCTGCAGCAGATCGACAAATTACGGCGGGAACTGGGTTTTTCCATCATCATGATTACTCATGACCTTTCGCTCTTGGTGGAAATCGCGGACAGCATTGCCGTGATGTATGCGGGCAGCATCGTTGAGAGGGCACCAGCCGAAGAACTGTACAGGAAACCACTTCACCCATACACATATGGCTTGATGAATTCGTTTCCGCCCTTGGTGGGGAAGCGCCGGCGCATGCATGGGATCCCCGGTCATCCGCCTGATTTGAACGACTTAGGCCCAGGGTGTTCCTTCGCCCCCCGCTGTCCGAAGGTAATCAAGGGGCTGTGTGATGTGCACACACCGCCGCTCGAGGAGGTGACTCCAAACCGCTATGCTGCCTGTCAACTCTATCGCGATGCGAACCCTCGAATCACAGGCTAGTGCCGAACCGGTTTTAGAAGTTCAGGGGCTTACTAAAGAATTTGTCATTGGAAGATGGGGAAGAAAGCGGATTGTACGTGCTGTGAATGATTTCAACCTCACGCTGCAAAAGCGCGAGGTTGTAGCCCTGGTGGGAGAATCGGGATCAGGAAAGACCACCGCAGCCCGGGTAATCGGGAGGCTGTATCAGCCCACTGCGGGAACTATCAAAATCAATGGGGAAGCAGTGCCTCCCAAAATGAACCGCCGCGAGCTTTTGGCGTTTCGCCGGAAGGTACAGATGATCTTTCAGGATCCCTATGCATCACTCAATCCACTTCACTCGGTAGGTTACACCTTAAGCAGGCCACTCCAGATCCACAAACTTGCCCGAGGAGAAGAGGTAGAAGAGCGCGTGCGGGAGATCCTAGAGCGCTGCGAGCTCAAGCCGGCCGATTTGTTTATCAACAAGCTGCCCCATGAACTCTCGGGAGGTCAGCGCCAGAGAGTAGGAATTGCCCGGGCATTGGCTGTAGGCCCACAGCTGATCCTCGCTGATGAACCCACTTCTATGCTGGATGTTTCCATTAGGCTGGATATCATGAACTTGATGCTTGACTTGAAGGATGAGGAAGGAATTTCGTATTTGTTCATCACACATGACTTAGCTGGTGCGCATTACATGGCCGATCGGATTGCCATTATGTATGCAAGCTATTTAGTGGAACTAGGACCGAGCGACGATGTAATCAATGAACCACTGCACCCTTATACCGAACTCTTGAAGTCAGCGGCTCCGAAACCCGAATCGGGCCTGAAGCCTGAAGAAATCAGCACCAATTACGATATCCCTGATTTGACAAACCTACCTCCTGGATGTCCCTTTGCTCCCCGCTGTCCATTGGCAGAGCCGAAGTGCAAAGTGGCTGTCCCAGCACTGCGGGAGGTAAAGCCGGGTCATTATACACGGTGTATATTAAGGCATGACATTTAGAGCCTTCTGATGCTTCAGTATAGAACCCCAGCTAGTGCAAAAAACAGCGCTAGCTGGGGTTTTTGGACATAGCTTTTCCGGTATAAGTATGATATACTATTATAATATTTATCAGACACATTCAATATAGAGGATAGGAAGGGACATGATGCAACACAATGGCTGAAACAGTGGACAGAATTCCGTTGGCGTTGGATTTGGTCGAAGAAGGTACTTCCGCTTCGGCCCAGGCAGCTGGTGCCAAACGGGTGGACAAACGGCTGCCTGAAGGTGTAACATCAAAACATCTCTATCGCGATGTAGTGCGCATCGCTTGGCCGTCGTTGGTTGAGCTGACCCTGACACAGCTTACTTCGATGGTTGACCTGATGATGGTAGGCGGCCTGGGAGCAGTAGCTATTTCGGCAGTTGGACTCACAACCCAGCCGAAGTTCCTGCTCATGACCATGTTTCAGGCACTGAACGTGGGTGCAACGGCATTAGTTGCACGTTACAAAGGGGCAGGCAGGCGCGATAAGGCGAACCAAATTCTGCGGCAGGGATTACTGTTATCTTTTATTGCTTCCGCGATTGCTTCATTTTTGGGATATGTCTTTGCCGAGGATATGGTGCGCTTTATGGCTAGTGGTGACCCAGCTGCTATTCCCGATGCTGTCGTTTATTTAAGAATTCAGATGCTGGGCTTTATTCCTTTCGCCTTAACGAGCACAATCACAGCAACGCTTCGGGGTATCGGTAATACAAGGACCGCAATGATTTACAATATGGTTGCGAACTTGGTCAACGTGGTCGGCAACTATGTGCTGATTAACGGGCATTTTGGTTTTCCTCGCTTGGAGGTTGCTGGTGCCTCTCTTGCAACAATCATCGGGCAGGGTGTCGCTTTTATCATGGCCACCGCAGTAGTCCTTCGAGGTAACAGCTACCTGCACCTCAGGCTGCGGGATGGTTTTAAGCCAATTATGGAAGATATTAAAGCCATTTTCAACATCGGAATGCCCGCCATGGTAGAACAGCTCTTGATGCGAGCAGGTGTCGTGGTCTTTGTGCGGACAGTAGCCTCTTTAGGAACCACCGCTTTCGCCACACACAACATCGCAATGAACATTCAAGCGCTGTCCTTTATGACAGGACAGGCCTTCGCCGTTTCGGCGACTTCACTGGTAGGGCAGAGCTTGGGTAAGAAGCGCCCTGATATGGCCCAAGCTTATGCTAACCACACAAGGAGGGTTGGCCTTGGTGTAGCGCTGCTGCTCGCAGCTGTGTTCTTCTTCTTTGGGCGTCAGGTCGTTGGACTTTATTCACGCGAGGCAGAAATCATGGCCATGGGGGCTTCTGTCCTTAAGTTGGTAGCTTTAACCCAGCCTTTCCAATCATCTCAGTTTATTTTAGCTGGTGCCCTTCGAGGAGCAGGGGATACTCGTGCCACTGCCGTAATTACTTTTATCACCGTTTTATTGGTACGCCCCACCTTGGCAATTATCAACGTGAATTATCTCGGTTGGGGACTGATTGGTGCATGGATTGCGCTGGTATCTGATCAGCTGCTCCGGTCATTGTTAGTGGTACTTCGCTACAATTCGGGCAAGTGGAAGACTATTCGAATCTAGGTGGGTGACTGAACATGTACGTGAGAAGACAAGCTAGGAGTCCTTGGAAAGCTCTAGGAATATTCATACTAACATTAGCAGCAATTGTTATCGGCGCCGTTACCCTTGAAAACGGCAACCCAACTCTAGATACAGCTCCTGCCGCAGTTCAAAATGGAACCGGCGATGTGCGGGCGTATTTTCCCAGCACCATAGGGTTCACTCAAGAGTTCATTGGTCATGGTGCAGAGTATGCAAGCTTTACCCGCACCATCAGTGCCGTTGATGGGGAACTGGTGCTGGTGGAAGATCAGACAACCGGAACTACGGTCGGTGCGGTTTACAGCCGTTCCCCACAGCGAGTGGCACTGCTTGCCAGTGTTGAGGAGTATTCTCCTGAAAGCGATCTCCTGCAGACGGTAGATCGCACTGCGCCTCCACTTCGGATCCCTCTGCAGGCACCTATTGCGGTAGGAAATCGCTGGAACGACGGGTCAGAGGTTCGAGAGATCGTGCAGATAATTCCGGAAATGAGTGTTCCCGCTGGTACATTTTACGACGTAGTTGTAGTGAAAAGCCAGCCAAGGTACACTACTGAGTATGAGATGACGGAGTACTACGCCCTAAATGTGGGCCTCATCCGCCGTGACTATGTCTCGAACGGAAATGAGCAGGTCTTGACCGTTTCGACAAATCTCGATTCCTATGGTCTTTACCGTCCCGAACATAATGCTGTGGAAGAGCTGGAGACCGATTCCGTCCAAGAATAAATCATTGATTTGCTTATCAACCCAGACAGTTCTGCTGTCTGGGTTTCTTGCATTATTCCAGACAGGGTAAAATAAGGAAGGGATGGGGATCACGGCTGCCGAATAACATTAAAGATTGGGCTGTAGGGATTGGAGGAACGAATCAATGTACACCATCGGGATTGACGTTGGTGGCACCAATACCGACGGAGCTCTTCTCTTGGATGGAGAAGTACTCTCGGTAGTGAAAGTGCCCACAGACTACGCAGATTTGGTGGGAAGCACGCGTGCAGCTTTAGAGCCGCTGCTGAGGTCTTGCCCTGCAGGGTCAGATATCGAACTGCAGCTCTCTACGACCTTAACAACTAACACAATTGTAGAAGGAAAGGGAACACCGACCGCTGCTGTGGTGATCCCCGGACCAGGTCTCAGCCTCAGCCAATATGGCTTAGAATTTCCCAGCTATGTGCTGTCTGGCTATGTGGATCACCGGGGAAGAGTAATCGCTGATATCAGCGCAGAACAAGTGGTAGAAGCTGCTTCCGAGGCAAGGAAGCAGGGGGCACAAGCCCTAGCGATTGTGGGAAAGTTTTCTCAGCGCAATCCCAGCTTAGAACAGGCCGCTGCTCAGGCGGTGCAGGAAGCGGGATTGGAGTTTTCCTACGTAACCTTAGGCCATGAAATGGCAGCTCGCTTAGGTTTTCCGCGGCGAGTTGTCACAGCTTACCTGAATTCGCAGGTTGCCGCAGCTCAGAAACGCTTTTCACAGGCGGTGCAGGAGCTGGAGGAGTTTCGCACCATCCGCATCCTAAAAGCCGACGGAGGTACCATGTCCCTGGCGCAATCTCGGCGCCGGCCCATTGAGACGATTCTCTCGGGCCCGGCTGCCAGTGTGATGGCTGCGCTTGCTTTGACCCAGTACCCAGAGGATAATCTGGTAGTAATCGATATTGGTGGGACAACGACCGATTTAGCTGTCGTTGTCGGGGGTGTGCCAGTGTATGAGCGTGATGGAGCGGTGATCGGAGGGTACCCCACTGCCGTACCCGCTATCTATTCGCGTTCTATTGGCTTGGGTGGGGATAGTGAAGTGCATTTTACTCCTGATGCTGGTGGTTTCAGGTTCACGCTTGGGCCAAAACGAGCAGGAACGCCCGCGTGTCTGGGAGGAATTCACGTCACCCCAACCGATGCCATTTCGGCTCTCAAGCTAGCGCAGGTAGGGAGTCGAGATCGTGCCATTGAAGCGCTGCGGGAGTTCTCCGGTTCAATAGGAATGAGCTGGCAGGAAGCGGCTCAGGGAATTGTAGATGCTTTCGTGCAGCAGCTCTGTGAAGCGATCCAAGGAGTGTATGATGAGCTGGAAGGGCGCCCCGTGTACACGCTGGCCGAATTCTTGGAAACGCCTAAACTGCGTCCGCAGGTGATTGCTTGTTTGGGAACACCGGCTCCTGCGGTTATGCCTGCAGTAGGAAAAGCACTGGGCCTCCCTGTGGAGATTTTGCCCTTCAGCGCCAGTGCCAATGCTTTGGGTGCGGCTGCAGCCCGGCCTACTACAGGAATTACTCTGCACGTAGATACGGCCCTGCGGCAGATGAGTATTCCAGAAATGGGTATTTTCACGGAGGTCGAGCGCCCCGTTCTTTTTGATCAGCGCAGGGCACATCGGGAGGCACTGGAAAGGCTGGCTGAGTACGCTCGCCAATCAGGTATTGAAGATCGTGCCACAATGGACATCATCGAGGAAGAAAGCTTCAATATTGTGCGCGGTTTCCGCACTGTGGGCCGCATTTTCCACATCAGTGCCCAAATTAGACCCAGCGCCCGCCGCATTCAGGTAAAGGAGGAATCGTGATGTCAGGTGTCGGACTGATTTTCTTTCCCGCTTTTGACTGGTGCATAACACCTGATCATCCGGAACGGGAAGAACGGCTGCTGTACACCAGGGACCAAATTCAAGAAGAAGGAATCCTGGATCTGCCCCAGTTTAGCGAATACCGTCCTCGCATGGCGACAGAAAAGGAGATAAATCGCGCCCATATTTTTGTGCCTAGTGTACGCGCTCATATGACCGAATCGCACTTGATTGCCGCCGGGGGTTCAATTGCGGCAGCAGACTTGGTCCTCGATGGAAAGGAAAAACGGGCTTGTGCACTGGTGCGTCCCCCAGGCCACCATGCCATGCGGGTCGTCCACGGCCAGCGTGGATTCTGTTTGGTGAACAACGAAGCAGTGATGGTCGAACACATCCGCCAGAAGTTGGGGCCAGAGAGTAAAATCGCGATTGTGGACACAGACGTGCATCACGGCGATGGCACGCAAGATATTTACTACAATGATCCCAATGTACTGCATATTTCCATTCATCAGGATGGGCGTACGCTTTATCCGGGAACCGGCTTTGTGAACGAGCGGGGCGGGCCCGGTGCCTATGGCTTGACGGTCAATATACCTCTGCCTCCAGGGACAGGCGATGAGGGAGTGTTGAATGTCATGGAAAAACTGGTTCTTCCTATCCTGCAGGACTTCGAACCCGATTTTGTCATCAATGGTGCAGGCCAGGACAATCACTTCACCGATCCCCTAGCCAACATGCAGGTTACAGCACAGGGGTACGCCCGTCTCACTGAACTGCTCAATCCAGATATCGTGGTTTTGGAGGGCGGCTATGCGGTAGAAGGAGCCCTACCCTATGTCAACCTCGGGATCCTGCTCGCGCTGGCTGGTCTAGACTACAGCCGTGTAGTAGAACCAGACTTAGCCAGATATACCCTCGGTCAGAATCAGGCTGTTAATGACAGCATTGCCTATCTCATCGATTACGTTGGAGAACAGTGGGCTAAGCGAAATGAGGTTGACTTGGAAGAGGTTTTCGGCAGCGGCGATTTCTTCCAGCGCAGCCGCATGATCTACTACGATACAGCCGGTATTTCTGAGTCACAGAGGAGCAAAATCAGGTTGTGTGACACCTGCGCGGGTTGGGAACAACTCGAGACCCGTTCTGATCGGTTTAGAGAGCTGACCTGTGCAGTACTTCTCCCTTGGAACCGCTGCGCCCATTGCCTTTCTGAAGCGGAAGAGGCTTATGAAGAAGCTACTGCAAGCGGCCGCTTCCGAAAGGTGGTATTTTTTGATCCCCGCGCGGACCATTTCTTGGAAGAGATAAAGTGATTGTTGTGACAGGATTAACTACATTTTCCTAGAATATGTAATTTGGATTGTTCAAGGGGGGAGACGGGTGGACAAGTTATCACGCAAGTACGTCATGCTTGGAATCGATGCACTGCTGACCGTATTAGCCGCTTGCGGCGCTGTTCTCCTGAGGTTTGAGGGATTTCCGCCTCAGATGAGAGCGGGAGTGGTTTTTTTATTGGTGCCGCTGGTGTTGGCACGCTTGGTCTCTTTTTATTTCTTCGGAATGTATCATCGGGTCTGGGAATATGCCAGCATCGGGGAACTTCTAGCTACTATGAAAGCTGTCACCGTAGGCACGATTATCAGCGGTTTCTTCTCCTTCGCCGTTATACAGCAGCCTATTCCCCGCAGCGTTATAGCACTGGAATGGCTGCTTTCTATCTTTTTGATAGGCGGTTCGCGCCTTTGCTGGCGGATGATCCGCGATGGACAGGGTATCTCGCGCAAAACCGCAAAGGGTAAAGGAAGGCCCGTCTTGATTATCGGTGCCGGCGACGGCGGTGTGCTGGCAGCCCGCGAACTGCGCAATCATTATCGTGATGAAGTTTATATTGTAGGCTTTATTGATGACGATCCAGCCAAGCAGAACCAGCAGATCTTTGACCGCCCCATTTTGGGAACACGTCAGGATATTCCCCAGATTGTCAAGGAGTACCGCGTAGAAGAAGTGGTCATTGCCATGCCTTCCGTGCAGCGGCGTGTTCTGCGGGAGATTGTTGAAATCTGCCAAGAAACGTCTGCTAAGATTAAGATTCTGCCAGGGATGTACGATCTGATCGATGGTAAGGTTACGGTCAATGAAATCCGAGAAGTCGAGGTTGAAGACTTGCTCCGGCGGGAACCTGTGCAGCTTGATATTGACAGCATCGCAGGTTATATCAGCGGCAAAGTTGTCCTGGTTACCGGTGGGGGAGGTTCTATTGGGTCAGAGCTGTGCCGGCAGATTGTGACTTATAACCCGGAGATGCTTCTGCTCCTGGACATCTGCGAGAACAATGTCTATGACATTGAAATGGAACTGAAGGCTGTGACTGACGTACCTATCGTGCCGTTGGTCAAGAACGTGCAGGATCAGCCGGCCATTAATGAGATCTTTAAGACCTATCGGCCTAAGGTAGTCTTCCATGCCGCGGCTCACAAACATGTTCCCCTCATGGAAGTGAATCCTGAAGAAGCAATTAAGAACAACGCCATGGGTACTTATTTTGTGGCTCAGGCGGCGAACTTATATGGTTCAGACGTGTTTGTGCTTGTGTCCACAGACAAAGCGGTCAATCCCACAAGCATCATGGGGGCCTCTAAGCGGATTGCTGAACTTATTATTCAGCACTTGGATCGGATCAGCAAAACTAAGTTTGTCGCAGTGCGCTTTGGCAACGTTTTAGGCAGTCGGGGCAGTGTGGTTCCCCTCTTTAAGAAGCAGATCGCTGCTGGGGGGCCCGTGACTGTTACAGATGAGCGCATGATCCGCTACTTTATGACCATTCCTGAAGCTGTACAGCTGATCATTCAAGCCGGTGCTTTGGCCAAGGGTGGCGAGATCTTTGTCTTAGATATGGGTGACCCTGTCAAGATTCTTGATCTGGCCAAGACCCTAATTAGGCTTTCTGGGTTTGAACCAGGAGTCGACATTCCTATTAAGATCACAGGGATGCGGCCTGGCGAAAAGCTTTATGAAGAACTGCTCACCGCGGAAGAAGGTACTACATCAACTACTAATGAGCGCATTTTTATTGCCCGGCCTACAGAACTAGACACAACCCTAATCGAGGAAACTCTGCGGAATTTTGTGAGCGGCATTCTGCCTATGGGCGAAGAAGAAACAGTGGCGTTTATACAAGAGTTCCTGCCTGAATTTGAGCTGGTCAGGCCTGATACTCGCGAGACCGCAGCCAGTATCGAGGTGGGAGAAGAGAAAATAGAGCGGTGAGGAGATTAGTACATGGGTAGAGTAGAAAAGATTGCCGAGCTATTCAAATTCCAAGGTACATTGACCGAATCTGAAGTTTGCTCTATCGGACATATCAACGACACATATATTCTCACGTACGAACTGCCCGATGGAAGCAGCAAACGCTATATTCTACAGCGCATCAATGCTAATGTGTTCAAAAACCCCCATGAGGTTATGGAAAACATCGCGGCAGTTACCACCCATCTGCGGAAGAAAATCACGGCTGAAGGTGGGGATCCGGAACGCGAAACCTTGAACTTGGTACCGACGCGCGATGACAAGCTTTATTATGCCGGCGATGATGAATTCTGGCGGGCTTACCATTACATCGAAGGTGCTCGCACATACGAAACTGTACAGAATCCGAAGCACTTTTACCATGCGGGACGAGCTTTTGGCCGCTTCCAGCTTTTGCTGAGGGACTTTCCCGCAGAGAGGCTGTATGATACGATTCCCGACTTTCATAATACAGTGAAGCGGTTGAATGATTTCCGTCAGGCTGTTGCAGCAGATGCACTTGGACGGTTGGCGGATGTTCAAAGTGAAGTAGATTTCGTCCTGCAGCGGGCTGATGATACCAAGATAGTGGTCGATGCGATTGCTCGGGGAGAAATTCCCCTGCGGGTGACGCACAACGATACTAAGTTTAACAACATCATGATTGATGATGAAACAGGTGAGGGTATCTGTGTTTTAGACCTTGATACCGTAATGCCTGGTTCAGCGCTCTACGACTTCGGCGATGCTATTCGGTTTGGAGCAAGTACCGCGGCCGAAGATGAACAGGATCTCAGTAAGGTGGAACTCGACTTAGAACTCTTTGCCGAGTTTACTAAGGGATTCTTAAGTAATGGCAGTGTTTTTTTAGAACCAGCAGAACTCGAACACTTGGCCTTTTCTGCTAAACTTATGACTCTCGAGTGCGGCATGAGGTTCTTAGAAGACCATTTGAAAGGCGATGTTTACTTTAGGATCCACCGGCCTAACCACAACTTAGATCGGGCTCGGACTCAGTTCAAGCTTGTAGCCGATATGGAAGCCAAATTTGATGAGATGAGACGCATCGTGGATGAGGCTGTGACTAAAGCAGGTAAATAAATTTGAGGAACAGAAGAGCGGCTGTCTATTATAAGGCAGCCGCTTTTGTATTTATTGGTGTTCGATATAAATCGGATTGGTATAAGCAATAATAGTCTCTGCATCAGACCACAGCTCGACACGGATAAACTTTTTCCCAGCCGTATTCATTTCCAGTGAATATGTTCTGACTTCGTCGGCTGGAAGGGTATTTTCCCACTCGAGGCCCCGGTTAGAATAAACTCGGATAATGGTCTCTGGTTTGATGTTTCGAATCTCAATATGGACTTGCTGCCCTTCCTCATAGATAGCGGTTCCACCCATAAGTACATCGCCGACAGACATGAATATTTCAGGTCCATCGGGGGAGGTAGTGACGAAGCTGCGGCCGGCTAAGAGAGCTTCCAAAATTGCTTCTTCCGAAAGTTCGGTCACAAAGACATTGTTGTAAACGCCGCGTTTGGTATGATTACGGTGGGCATCGGTGCCACCTGTGGCCACAAGCCTGCGTCCTTGGACTAGGAGTTCATGCCAATCCCGCAGAGTCTTGTAATCATCTTCTCGCCAGACACCGTTGTAGATTTCGAGGAAGTGTACATCTAAATCATAACCAAAGCGGGAGTAGTATTCTGGGTCATTCGGGTGATTTAACTGGAAGAGTGCGCCCCGCCGCCGCAGCATGTTCAGATATTCATCGACGTCTTGTTTAGAATAGACAGCGGTTTTGCGGGGGATTTCCCTTAGGCCAAAAATGTTGATATGGACCAGGCTTGTTGTATACTCATAACCGGGGATTACGAGTAACCCCTCGATACTGTGGTCTACCTCCATATGCCTCGTTGTATTGTGATCGGTTATGGCGATGAAATCATAGCCTGCCAGCTTTGATTCACGTACCACGTGATCGATGGGAACATCGCTGTCATGGCTGAAGTCAGAGTGGCAGTGCAAATCACCCTTCACGACAAAATATGGGGAATCAGCGAGGGCAGAAATACCTGTCAGCGTGACAAATACTAGA
>CALKAR010000184.1 GCA_937988745.1 uncultured Peptococcaceae bacterium | reverse complement strand
AGCCGTCATGCAACGAAAGGTGCAGTTAACGCCAAGAACGCCCATCCTTTCCAACATGGTAACATCACTCTGGTTCATAACGGAACCTTGATGGACCAAGATCTGTTACCTGACAGCAAAAACTTCGAGGTAGATAGTGAGAACATCTGCCACTCTATTAACACTATTGGTGCAGCAGAGACTATTCAAAAGCTGGATGGTGCTTTCACCTTAATCTGGCATGATGCTTCTGATAACCGTCTTCATATCATCCGTAATGAAGAGCGTCCTTTCCATCTTGCACGTTGTAACAGAGATTGGTTTGGTGCTTCTGAAGAAGATATGTTGATGTGGATTCTGAAGCGTTCTAAGTCTCACAAGAATCGCATTGATGAGCACTTTGAATGTAAAGTTGGTACAGAATATATCTTTGATATGTCAAACAACAGCATGACTCTAGTTGAAGAGGTCGCCCACGAGCTTCCGGTTTTTACGGTAGTCAATCGTTGGGGCAGTTACTACTCGAACAACTACAGCCAAAGCAATTATCAAAGTTCCTCAAAAAACAGTACAAGCAATCCTTACGACACGAAGCCGGGAGTGACAGCGGCAGACGTTCGTCGAAGAAACGCAGCGGTAAGTCAAAACAAAATCGCAAGCGATCGAAATATTGATATTCGCCGCGATATGACTGTGGAGATCACTCCGCATGAGTTTGTTCCTTATGCAACTGCTGGTGCTGTTCCTTCTCGTGGTAAGATGATCGGTTATATCTACGATGAGAAGTCTCAAGAGTATATCGAGGGTGATGTTCATAACGTAGACATTAAGGCTTATCAGGATGCCCTGAAAGACCCTAAAATTGTTTACCGTGGGACAGTATCCTGTATCTCCGAAGTTAATGCTATGGTTCGTTTAGTGATCACAGCAGGTCGTTTTGTTGACCCATCTCTGGAGAAAAAGGAGCCTGAGTCTACCACTGCTGACTTTGATGATGATATCCCTTTTGACATGAATGATAGTTTCGTCAACAAGAATGGCGTTACTATCACTCGTAAATTCTGGGAAGCACACTCTCATGGGGATTGTGGTGGTTGTGACAAACATATTGATTGGAAGGATGCACCTAAAGCAGTCTTCGCGTATCAATGCTACTGGCACCCTGAATGTCTGGAAGGTTTGACTAAACCGAAGGATGAAGAAGAGGAGGAAACTCCTATCGGTGTTTGTGAAATCTGTGGTGAAGTTAAAACAGAAAACGAGTTTGATGAAGAACTCAGCCGTCTTCGTGGTGAAGATATCTGTAAAGTCTGCGCTGTAGATGTAAAGAAGAAAGTATCTAATGCTACGATCAAAGATGGTTATGTCTGGATTAAAGCAACAGATACAACAAACTCCCGTCGTCCTGAATTTGCTTTACGTGTAACTGAAGATATGATCGGTCGTATGACTGTATTACCTTCCTCAGCGAAACAGACAGGCATCACTCTGGAGGATGTTGTTGATGCTTATGTTGAGAAACGTAGCAACAGTGTTTTTGCAATCTCAACTAAGCCAAAAAAGGAGGAACCTGCTGAGAAAGCAGGTGTGTTTCCTGAATCACGAACAGCTCTCCGCAAAACTGTTGTCAGCTTCGATGGAAACCGAAGCACTGACTTCACCAAAGCAATGTGGTCAACCCTCGGCTACTGCTCAGAGTGTTTTAAGCAGATTCCGTGGCGCGATGCTGAAAGTTGTACGCTTGGTTCTATGAATCAAGTTTATTGTAATTCTCCTAAATGTTCATTGAATAGAGGTTAAGTATGGAAATTCGTAAGATGATGCTGGATAACGTTGTAACTACTCGACGTATCCCGATGACGAGCACAGGATGTGATAACCTTCGTGCAATCCAGAAGTGGATGCAAGCTGGTATTGGTCAAGTACTTGAGACACAGGTTGAGGTTCCTTTCCCAACGGTGATCAATAACGTACTTGCTGATTATGTAAAAATCAAAGGCATTAAGGTAGAACCTCATGTCAAATCTGGTTCCTAAGAAACCGAAGATTACTCTCCTACAGTATTACATAGGAGTTCATATCGAATTAGTAACGGAGCAGCGAAAGCTGTATCCGTTCGCTTTCGGTCTGATTGATGCACCATCCGATGAAGTAGAGAACGATGCGTTCAACGACTACTTCGAAATTGAAGCTCAGATTCAAAAAACTCGTAACGAAATTCTTAAACTTAAAGGTATCTAACAATGACTACTCGTATCCGTGTTCTTCCTTATGGCCCTTCTGATTCAGT
>CALKAR010000183.1 GCA_937988745.1 uncultured Peptococcaceae bacterium | reverse complement strand
ACTACGCTTATCGTGATGTGGTGGATGCCCAAGCTCTGGAGGAAGGACGGATTACTTTAGAAAACATTCGCCTCTGGGATCCAAGGCCGATTCTTCCGACATACCGGCAGCTGCAGGAGATGCGCCCTTATTATTCCTTCTATGATGCCGATGTTGATCGCTATGTGGTGGAGGGAGATTATCGGCAGGTGCTCTTAAGTGTGCGCGAAATGGATATAGAACGGATCCAAAATCGCACCTGGATTAACCAGCATCTGCAGTACACCCACGGTTATGGGTTGGTCATGAGCCCGGTTAATGAAGTAACAAGGCAGAGGCTTCCCAAATTGTGGGTTTCTGATATACCGCCGCAGTCTGACGTGGGGTTGACAGTTGAAGAGCCTCGTATTTACTTCGGGGAACGGACAAATCAGTATGTTATTGTAAATACGGAGATTGATGAGTTCGATTATCCAGTAGGTGATGGGAGCGCGTTCTATCGCTATACGGGGAAAGATGGTGTAGAGCTGAAATCACTCTTTCACCGAATTGTCTTTGCCCTGCGTCTCGGCGAATCTCGTATTCTGCTGTCGCGTGATATTAACAGCGATAGCCGGATTTTGTACTACCGCAATATTCTTGAGCGAGCGCAGAAACTTGCTCCTTTCCTCAAGTTTGACAACGACCCCTATCCTGTGCTTGCTGATGGTCGAATATTCTGGATGGTCGATGCCTACACTACTTCTTACCGGTATCCTTATGCTCTTCCTGTAGCCGGTTGGGGCAATTACGTTCGCAACTCGGTAAAGGTCGTTGTCGATGCATACCATGGAACAATCGATTTCTATCAAGTTGAACCCGATCCTCTGCTGGAGACCTATGGGCGGATGTTTCCAGGCCTGATTAAACCCGTTTCAGAAATGCCTCATACGATCGCAGCACATATGCGCTATCCTGAGGATCTGCTGTTGATTCAAAGCCGCATATATGGAACATATCACATGACTAACACCAGGGCTTTTTATAACCGGGAAGATGCTTGGGAACTGCCCCGTGAAATCTATGCAGGTCGAGAGCAGCTTGTATCGCCGTATTATGTGGTGATGCATTTGCCCGGTAGTGAACAGGAAGAGTTTGTGCTGATGGTGCCCTTTAGCCCCGTCGGGCGCAGCAACATGGCCGCATGGCTCGCTGCCCGCAGTGATGGAGAGCACTACGGAGAAGTTATGGTATTCAAATTCCCGAAAGACTCTGTTACTCTTGGTCCCGCTCAAATTGAGGCACGTATTGACCAAGATCCGGAGATCTCGCAGCTTCTTACCTTGTGGAATCAGGGTGGTTCTCAAGTAATTAGAGGCAATCTGCTTGTCCTGCCCTTAGGCAGCAGTATTTTATATGTGGAGCCATTCTACCTTCAATCAGAACAGACTTCCATGCCTCAGCTGCAGCGAGTAATTGTCGCGGATCAATCCGGCTTGGTGATGGCACAGGATTTCACAGCGGCTCTGCAGCAGCTGCTTGGAATGAGTGTTTCCCGTGAAGCGCCAATGAGAGATGAAGCCGTCACGGATACAGAGGACATGACCGATACGGAGCTGGCAGCACAAGCCCGGTCCGTTTATCAGAAGGCTCAGAACGCCTTGAGCAATCTTGACTTTGTCAGTTTTGGAGAGGCATGGGACGAACTGGCCAGGATTCTTGATAAGTTAAATAGGGAATAATTTGTACTACCTTCCGCATATATTTGTGTCGGAAGGGGGAATCGACGTGGCCAGAATGCGAAGAACTGAGCGAAATGGCCCTGGCCTGCTGTTTATTCTTGTAACTCTTGTGGTGGTTGCTGTAGTGGGAGCACGTTTTTTAGGGTTTTATCCGCAGTCGGGAGATGACGGCCTGGGTCCGCCTCAGAGTACGGCCGATGAAGAAACCCAACCTCCCGAAGGACCCGTTGTTGATCCAACACCTAAGGTGCTGGTTCTTCACAGTCATACATCCGAGAATTATCATCCCAAAGATAGTCATTCCAGCGGATCTGATCCAGGTGATGTCGTCACTGTAGGCAAAGCTTTAGTCGATAAGCTCTATTCTTTGGGAGTTACGGCGCTACATGACACGACGATTCATGATAAGCCGCGCTATAGTGATGCTTTCGTTAATTCTGACCGGATGATAGAATCGGTACTGCAAGAACACAGCGAGATCCAAATGGTTCTGGACATCCATCGTGATGGGCTCCAAGACAAACCGGAGAACTACACCCGGGCCGAAGTGGGCGGGGAGTCTGTTGCTAAAATACTTTTTGTAGTGGGTGACAAAGATAATGATCGGGTTGACCAGAACCTAGCCTTTGCTCAAAAAATCAGTGATGCATTAGAAGCAAAATATCCTGGAGTAAGCCGCGGGGTCCGTGTGTTCAAATCTGATTACAGCGGAGAACTGCATCCCAACAGCGTAATGGTACTGGTGGGTGATTGGCGAGGAAATACGGTCGAAGAAGCAGTTCGCAGTGCTGAACTACTTGCAGAAGTAATAGTTCCACTCTTGCAGTAGGATAATAAGGTAGGCCCGCAGAAGGTCTACCTTATTGATTTAAAGATGTCACAGTGGTTTTAGGAGTGATAATATATGAAGCAGCATATACATCTAATCGGCATTGGGGGCACGGGGATGGGCCCATTAGCGAAGATTTTTCTTGAAATGGGCTGTACCGTCAGCGGCTCGGATCTGCAGGCATCGGAGACCACGGCCTATCTTCAAAGACTAGGAGCCACAGTATATTTCCATCATGCGCCGGAAAATGTAAACGGTGCCACCCAGGTCGTTTATTCCACTGCCATTCCCAGAGAAAACCCGGAGTTTGTGGCCGCGCGACAGAAGGGAATAGCGGTGCTGCATCGTTCGGAAGTATTGGCCAAGCTAATCAATTCTCGCAGGGGGATTGCGGTCGCTGGTGCCCACGGTAAGACGACTGTGACATCGATGCTTTCACTATGCATGGAACTCGCTGGCCTGGATCCTACTGTACTGATCGGTGCTCATTTTGAGCCCTTTGGCCCAGGAGCCAAATATGGCAGCGGCGAATTTGTGGTGGCTGAAGCTGATGAAAGCGATAAGAGCTTTCTGCGCTATCGCCCTGAGGTGGCAGTTGTCACAGGGATCGAAGCTGACCATTTGGAGAACTATAACGGGATTTTTGACGAGCTCGTGGATGGCTACCGTCAGTTTTTGGACAACTGCAAGCCCGGCGGCAAAAGGATTCTCGGTATCGACAGCCCAGTACTGCGTGAGTTGAGCAAGAACTACGAAGCTGAAACCTTCGGCTTTTCACCGGACGCGGTATGGCGGGCAGAGATTATAGGCTTAGCCGAAACCTCTTCTAAATTCTTAGTATATTACCGGGGAGATTTGGTGGGAGAATTTCAGCTGAATGTTCCTGGCCGTCACAATGTTTCCAATGCTTTGGCCTGCATTGCCGCTGGACACTATGCGGGGGTGTCTGTCGATGTACTCCGGAAAGGCTTGGAGAAGTTTGCCGGGGCAAACCGCCGCTTTCAGATCGTAGGGGAGATAGACGGGGTACTGATAGTAGACGATTATGCTCACCATCCGACAGAAATTGCGGCTACTATCCGGGCAGCGCGGGAAGGTTGGGACAGGCGGATCATCGCTGTTTTTCAACCTCATCGATACTCGCGGACCAAGCATTTGATGGACGAGTTTGCTGAGGCGTTTCAGCAAGCCGATCAAGTAGTGTTAACTGATATCTATGCACCCCCGCCTGAGCAGGCTATTCCTGGCATCAGTTCGCTGGTGCTGGCAGAACGGATTAAAGAGATGGGTATGCTAGATGTCCATCTCATACCAAGGCAGCAGGATGTGGCAGCCTTTCTAGACGGCTTCGTGCAGCCCAATGACCTTGTGCTCGTCATGGGCGCAGGTCCAATTTGGCGGGCTGCTTACGAGCTGCTTGAACGTCTGCAGAATCGGTAATTTCGTGGGTTAGTGGGTCATACGTGATGTTCAGTATACGCTCGGTCAAACCCACTTCCATTAAGCGATAAGTAAAATTAGGAATGTACAAGAGCGCCCCGCGGACTGGTCTTACCATGACGCGGGGTGCATGGTTTTCTCTCAGCATCGCTTTCTTAGACTCTAACTCTTCACTATCGCTGCCTTCGTAAAACCGCGCAAGTTTTTCTTCTTCCTTCTGAAGGGCTTCCCAAGCTTCTTCAGCCCAAGTTTGGTCTTTTTCCTCTAATTCGGATGCGATATGCTGGCAGAGATTCTTGTATGCCTGCTTGTAGCTCAGGCGGCGCCGTCTGATGTGTGATGTGTTAGGAGCTCCTCCGATGAAGAGATGATTTGAGATCGGGGGCACCATAACTCGGCCTGTACACAAGTTAATACAGTGACCCACCAGCTCATCTCGGCGCTGATGGGTGATGTAGCTGACTTGACTTACAAGCCATAAGTAGGGCGCAAAGCTGTTGTCAAGGTTAAGTACGTAGTAACGCACACCGGAGTTGCTCTGCAGGAGGCGGTCTTCGACACTGCGGCGGATACTCGGTTCATGAAATAGCTCATGGGGCAGGTGAGCCCGGGAGAGAGCGGCCTGTTTGCGGATTGCCTGCAGAATTGTGTCGAGCCGATAGCTGCCGGGACTGATGAACTCCGCGCCATAGGTATCTGCCAGTTTGCGGTCAAAGGTAAATTGAAAGAGTCTTTCTTTGGCGCGCCAGCCATCCAATTCTTTAGCCAGCGGTTCATCTAAGAACACCTGCCAGATACCGCGGCGTATTTGAATTGGTTCTTTGTCCAACAGTTGGAAGAACTTGAAGACGAGCTGTGGGATGGCATCTTCTGGTGTCAAGCTATCCCTCCTAGTCGTACTCAAAGCAGTTCAATATGAGATTGCTGGATCTGCTGCTTTCCTTTAAGGATTTTGTCTCCTAGTTCATCCAGCTGTTTTTGGACCAGAGCCTTTTCATCGTATTGGAGGAAGATCTTCATGATTTCGCTCTCGATGCTCTTATCCAAGTTAAGCTGCAGCAGGATTGCATCGAGCTCACCTATGATTTCTTCGAACATGTTGATCTTCTTGTGGAGCAGAAACATGATGTGTTCCTCAATAGTGTTCTCAGTGACTAAGTTATAGATATGGACATCTCGAGTTTGACCTAAACGATGAACCCTGCCGATGCGCTGCTCGAGACGCATGGGATTCCAGGGAAGGTCGAAGTTCACGATAATACTGCAGAACTGGAAGTTCAATCCTTCTCCTCCGGATTCGGTACTTACCAGGATCTGCGCATTTCTGAAGAACTGCTGCTTGATGTATTCTTTTCTTCCTCTTGAAAGGCGTCCATCAAATCCAACCGTTGAGTAGCCAGCTCTTTCAAGTCGGTAACGGATGTAGTCTTGGGTAGCGCGATACTCGGTAAAAATGATCACCTTTTCACCCTGAAAGGTAGGCAGCAGCTGTTCCAAGACGTCGCATTTACTGTTTTGCCGGATGTACGCAGCTTTTTCCAAGAGCCTTAAGAGAGAGGGGCTTGCTTGTGCCATATTTTTTTCCAGCATTTTTTGGATTGTCATGCCTGCCGCAAAGAAACTGGAGCAGACCTCTCGCTGCAGGGTAATGAGGGGGAGGATCACCGAACCAATTGACGAGGCACTGCGTCCCACTTCTTTGATAAAAGCAGATATTTCATCATACAGCTCCTTCTCGGGCGGGGAGAGTTTGACTACAATCGGGTGCACGATTCGCTTCGTAAACTGCACGGTGCCTTCGCCGCGCTTATTGCGGATAAGCACTTGTGAAAGAAGCTTCCGGAGTTCTTCCGGATTCTTAGGAGTTCGCTTATCTTTCACAAACTTAGCCTTAAAGGAGCGGTAGCTGCCTAACTGACCCGGTTTTAGTAAGCTGATTAGATTGTAGAGTTCCTTCAAGTCGTTCTGTACAGGTGTGGCTGTCAACATCAGGCAGAATTTTTTCTGTAGTGAGTTGACCAGCTTGAATGCGGCAGTAGCGCTGTTTTTCAGCTTATGCGCTTCATCAATGATGACCATATCATATTGAATTTCACGAATGATCTGTGCGTGCTCTTCTCGTTTTGCGGTATCGAGAGAAGCGATTAACACATCAGCATACTCCCAATCCCATTTAGTCCGCTGAATACCTGCTACTATATCGAACTTCTCGTAGAGTTCGCTGTACCACTGCCAGAGCAGGCTGGCAGGGGTTAAGATGAGCACCTTGCGCACTAATCCTCGCAGCATATATTCTTTGAGAATCAGTCCAGCTTCGATCGTTTTACCCAATCCTACTTCGTCTGCAAGGATAGCCTGTCCGCGCATCTCGTTGATTACCCGCTCTGCAGTCTTAATCTGATGAGGATAAGGAATGACTCCAACTTGTTTCCAGCGCTCTGCCAAGTGATCTACGGCCAAGAGCTGACTAGGACGCCGCTGCTCCAAGTGGATGCTGTCTGCCTGCAGGGCCAGGAGGAACCACTGCCAGTCATCGAACCGCCGCTGCCTAATTTCCTGAACCAAATGTCTCAGTCCGTGCCGCGAAAACTGCACACTAAACTTACCCAGCGGTATGGGCTCAGTAAACTCAGGTCCTGGATCCTGCTGCACTTTTTTTGTTCCCATCAGTATGGGTACACTAATGGGGAAAAGGGATTCCACAGCATCACCACCTCTTAGACAGTGTTCCCAAACATGCTGAAGTTATAAATTGGCGCGGTGTTAATCGTAACATTTTCCCCGAACTTAGCAGGACTTTGTCGAACGACCTCGAATATTATCGAGAATCGACAAGAGGATGCAGCAGAAGTCGTAGGAGGTAATTGTAGATGTTTCGCTATATTTCGCGGCGCTTGCTTTACATGATTCCCATGTTATTGGGAATTTCTTCTTTGAGTTTTTTGATCATGCAGCTAGCGCCTGGTGATTTTTTGACAGCAATGCAGATGAATCCAGATGTTAGTGCGGAAGTTCTTGAGGCTATGCGAGCTCGGTTCTGGCTGGACAAGCCTGCTTATATGCAGTATCTGAAATGGCTTGGCCAGCTGCTTCGTTTTGATATGGGACATTCTTTCTTGTGGCATGCGCCGGTTACATGGGTGATCGGGCAGCGTATTACTAATACACTGCTGCTCTCAGGAGTGTCTACCCTAATTGCGTGGGTAATCGCACTGCCTATCGGTATCCATTCCGCTGTGAAGCAGTATTCGTGGAGCGACCGGGTGCTCACCTTTTTTACTTTCGTGGGCGTTTCTATTCCAAACTGGTTCCTGGGTCTGCTCCTTCTGTATGTCGTAACCAATTCGGGCATAAATTTGCCTATTGGCGGTATGACCAGCGTTGGGTTCGAGTCATTTACGACAGCTCAGCAGGTTGCAGATGTGGCCAAGCATATGGTAATTCCGGTACTCGTTCTGAGCACAGGTATTATGGCCAGTTTGATGCGGTATATGCGCTCGAATGTCCTAGAGGTACTGCGCCAAGATTTCATTACCACTGCTAGGGCCAAGGGTCTGCGGGAAAGGATTGTCATCTATAAGCATGCAGTACGCAATGCGATCAACCCCCTGATTACCTTGTTTGGTTTTCAGTTAGGCTCAATTCTAAGTGGTGCAGCGCTGACTGAAATTGTAATGAACTGGCCCGGAATCGGTAGTCTGATGCTCACTGCCGTGCGAGGGCTCGACTATTACTTGGTCATGGGCAACTTAGTCATAGGCGGAGTCATGCTAATTTTAGGAAACTTGATAGCCGATGTGCTCTTAGCAGTCAGCGATCCGCGCATTCGGTTCGAGTAGGGAGGGGAGAAAAACATGCAGGAAACAAAGCAGACTTCAGAGACATCAAGACAGCCAGCAATTCGTTCTCCCTGGCAATTGGCTTGGCGGAAACTGAAGAAGAACAAGATGGCAATAATCGGGATGTGGATTCTAATTGTTCTGCATCTCTTTTCGATTTTTGCCAACTTCATTGCTCCTTATGGAGAAACCACCAGTGACCGTAGGAGAAGCTACCATCCACCAACAAAGGTGCATTTCTTTACACCAGAAGGTAAGCTGACACGCCCATATATTTACAACTACCGCCGAGTTGATCCGGTCCGGAACAGATATGAACCCGATACATCTAAAGCTTATCCCATCCATTTCTTTGTAAGAGGGGAGAAGTATTCGGTACTCGGCCTATTTGAGACAGACCTACACCTGTTCGGTGTAGACTCGGGCGCCAAGATCTTCTTACTAGGCGCTGACCGCTACGGCCGTGATATCTTTTCAAGACTTGCATTTGGCGGCCGACGCTCGTTATTTATTGGAATCATAGGACTGACCATCAGTCTCTCTATCGGACTCATTTACGGGGGCGTCGCAGGGTACTTTGGTGGGGTAGTGGATAACATCATGATGCGCATATCTGAGGTCATTATTTCTATTCCATCATTTTATCTGCTTTTGGCGCTGAGTGCTGTACTGCCTATCGGAATGCCGTCTGACCTGCGGTTCCTGATGATCACGGTAATTCTTGCCTTTATTGGATGGGCCGGCTTGGCTCGCGTAATTCGGGGTATGGTGCTTTCGATCCGCCAGAGTGAGTTTGTCACGGCTGCAGAAGCAATTGGCTGTTCGCAGTTCCGGATTATCGTGCGTCACATACTGCCCAACACCATGAGTTACGTGATTGTCAACGCTACTCTTTCTATACCAAGTTTCATTTTGTCCGAATCGGGATTGAGCTTCATTGGAGTAGGGATTCAGCATCCTTTAGCGAGCTGGGGTAACATGCTTTCGGAAGCTCTAAACTTATCGTCCTTAACTCGCTATCCGTGGTTGTTGGTTCCGGGCTTCATGATTTTTATTACGGTTCTTTGCTACAGCTTCTTTGGCGATGGCCTGCGAGATGCACTTGATCCGCGGACGCGGGCTTAATCGGTAAGGGAGGTGAGAGCAGGAAATACTATAACTTTAGGCATTACTTTCAGCCATAGTAGAAAGGAGATAGAAATGAAAAGAGGATTATTCGCACTCATTCTTGCTGTGTTTTTGATTGGCAGCACAGGCCTAGTAAGTGCTGTCGAATTAGTTGATCCGTTGATTGTGGACATTGAAGGATATGGAGGAACCATCGGGCGCTACGGAGGCAGCATGACTGTTTCCGGCGGGACTGCAGGGCCTAAGACCTACAATCCACACCGCGCTGCAGAAACCTCCAGCAGCGATGTTTTGGACCATGTCTTTGAAGGTCTTGTATCGCTAGACCGCGAAACAGGACAACCTCAGCCACAGCTGGCTCGAAGCTGGGAAATCAGTGAAGATGAAACAGAGATCGTCTTCCACCTGCGTCGTGGTGTGCAGTGGCATGATGGTACTGAGTTCACTGCAGATGACGTAGTGTTCACCTTTGATGTAATCTACGATGTCAATGTGGGTTCTAATGCCCGCTCTGGCCTGCTGATTGATGGGCAGCCGATGAAAGTCGAGAAAATCGATAAATATACGGTCAAATTTACTTTGCCTCGGCCGCATGCTCCAATTATGTACAGTATCGGTGCAAACATTGTGCCTTATCACCTCCTAGGTGAAGCTTTTGAAGAAGGCCGTTACCACGAAATGTGGGGCCTGGCTAGTGACCCAAGCGAGGTTGTAGGTACAGGCGCATGGCGGATTGCTTCTTACCGGGTTGACCAAGAGCTTATCTTAGAGCGGAATCCAAATTACTATGAATTCGATTCAGCTGGCAACCGTCTGCCATACCTGGATCAAATTGTGTTCCGTTACTACCAAAATACTGACACATCGGTCTTGGCGTTCTTCAATGGTGAGTTCGACTATATGAACATCCCTTCGACTCACTTCCCTGAATTTCTTGACCGTGAAGATTTCAGTCCATGGGATATCATCTCTGCTGGTCCTGATCCGGGCACGTATTTCATCGCTTTGAACCAAAATCCAAGTGCTGTACCTGAGCCCAAGTTATCTTGGTTTAGTGACGTGAAATTCCGTCAGGCCTTGGCCCATGCCTTGGACAAAGAGACGATTCTCGATATGGCAATGAACGGACAGGGATATGCCCTCAACAGCCCGATCAGCATGCGGAATACATTCTTCCTGAAGGAAGATCTGAAGACTTATCCGTATGATCTCGAGCTGGCAGCTGCAAAACTGGACGAAGCAGGATACCGCCTAGGTTCGGACGGAAGACGCCGTGACCCACAGGGGAACATTATCGAGTTCGATCTGTTGACAGGGGCAGGTTCAACACTGTCTCAGATTGTAGGCGAACTTTTCCAGGAAGACTTAGCTACTCTCGGTATTACACTTAACTTCAACACAATTGATTTCAACGTCTTGGTTGATAAGCTCACTTCCAACTACGAATGGGATGCTATCTTGATCGGACTCACTGGAACATTTGATCCGAATGGTGGCTCCAACGTGTGGCTTTCCAGCGGGAACCTTCACATGTGGCATCCGCTTCAGGAAGAGCCTTATACCGAGTGGGAAGCGAAAATCGACGAAATCTGGTATGCCGCTCAGCGGGCCATGAATCCAGAGGTTCGGCGTGAACTCTACTACGAATTCCAGGATATTGTGGCTGAACAGGTACCTCTGCTGTACACCGTGACTAGTGAGCGCAGCATCGCAGTGCGTGACCACCTCCGAAATGGTATGCCTGATGCGATTGCTGGATCGCTGGCCAGCGCCTGGAACTTCATCTGGGTAGATAAGTAAGAAAAAAAGAAGCTTGGATATTTGCAAAAGCAGATATCCAAGCTTCTTTTGATTTAACTGATAAGCAGTTGCTGCCTCAGCCGTTGGAGTGAACCTGCGAGGCTGCCGTCGATGACCTTCCCATCGATGCGGACAACAAATCCGCCCCACAGCTTCTCATCAATTTTGGTCTTAATCTCTACTGTCTTGCCAGTGAGTTTAGACAGTTTACTGCGGATAGCATCAATGGTTTCAGAAGGCAGAGGAACAGCGCTTACAACTTCTGCGATAGTCTTGCCCTGTGCCGAATAAGTCAATTCACGGAAAGCGTCAGCCACTTCCCATAATATATTCAGCCGTCGTTTGCTCAACATCACACGCAGCAGTGCCTCCACTGGAGGGGAAGGCTGGGTGCTCAAAAGCAGTTTTTCCTTGAAATCCTGCGGCGTGCGCGGATCAGCAAACACGCGGGCGACCTCCTTATCCTGCATAGCTTGACTGATCGCGAACAGCTCCACTGCAATTCCTTCTAACTGCTTTTCGTCTACAACGTCAAAAAGTGCTTGAGCGTATCGCTTAGCAATTACCTTGCTCATACTGGTTCACCTAACTGAGCATCATCTAAGTTCTCCAGCGCATCTTTAATCAAGCGCTCGTGTGTCTCTTTGTCTAAGGAACCACGAAGGACTTTTTCTGTCAGCTCAAAAGAGAGCTGTACAACTCCTTCTTTAAGCTCAGCCCAAGCTTTTTCCTTTTCTAGGTTAATATCGAGAATGGCTTTCTGCCTAATTTCTTCCGCTTCTTGCTTAGCTTTGGCAACGATCTCTTCTTGAAGCGCTTCGCCTCGCTTGATCGCTTCATCAATATACTCTCTGGCTTGGCGGCTTTGTTCAGCCAGCTGTACCTCCAGTTCTTGGCGCATTTTCTCTGCGGCCGCTTTCTGCTCTTCAGCAGAACGGATCTGGTTTTCAATCTGAGCTGTCCGTTCATCCATAAACTTCCGGACAGGCTTGTAGAGTATGCGGTGTAAGATAAACATCAATATTAGGAAATTTACTGTTTGCTGGAGAAACTCCGTGGCATTGAACAACAGTCTCACCCTCTGCAATCTGATTCAAAGAATTGGGTGCAGCTGCACTGCACCCAATTATCAATTTAGCCGAGTAGTTCCAGTAAGCGCTCAACTAAAGGCATTCCGAAGGAAAAAATCAGCAACAGGGCAATAGCCAGCGAGTAGATACCGGTCGACTCGGTAATCGCCTGCCCGAGAATCATGGTAGTCCGAATGGAGTTTTCGGCTTCTGGTTGGCGACCGATAGCTTCTACCGCTTTACCGGCAACATAACCTTCGCCAACGGCGGATCCAATAGCGCCAATACTTACTGCGAGTCCTGCTCCGATGGCAATCGCAGCGATTGCAATTGCAGCTTCTAACATTTCTTTCCCTCCTTTCTCCAGCTAGCTGCAGCAGCAGCTGTTACAAGCGAACTTGGATGTAAACAATGGCCAGCATCACAAAAACTGCTGTTTGGATTATCCCCTGGAAAAAACCAAACCAAACGTTGAGCACGCCTGGGACTACATAGGGGATAAACATATATATGATTCCAAGAATGATTCCCCCTCCGAAGAGGTTTCCATAGAGACGGAATGCGTGGGAAAGCACCTTGGAAATCTCACCAATGATGTTAAGCGGCAGCAATATGAAGAAGGGATCAACGTAACCCTTTAGATATTCCTTTAGCCCTTTCTCCTTGATCTCCGCTCCATGCGAAACGATAAACACAAGTACAGCCAAAGCTGCAGTTGTACTCAGACTAGCGGTGGGAGAGACCCCCATGGGCAGGATTCCTGCAAAGTTGGCCAACAGTATGAAAAGGCCAAGGGTCAGGATAAAGGGAACAAAGACTTTTCCTTTTTCGCCAATGTCACGTACAACTAATCCTTCAATGCCGTCGACGGCTAACTCAATGACGTGCTGAAATCCAGTGGGTACCCGTTTAAGATTGCGGGTAAAAAGCCAGCTCCCCACAATAAGGACTGCCATAATGATCCATGTCCAGAGCACATTGTCTGAGACGGGCATTCCGAGTATATGGAAGACCACATTAGTTTCCACGACTTAGCCTCCTTACAATCAGCAGAATGTAGATCATGAGTTTAGGTATCAGCAAACCGACAAAAGTCCAACCAAAGCTGAGCTGTTCACCCCGGATGCTGATAAACAAAGCTGCAGCGTAGAGAAGCAGTCTCTTTAGATATCCCCGACGTGCAACACGCTGAGCGGATCCGGGCGGAGACTTGAGTATTTTGTCGGCCTCCAAGCAGAGGAGGCGAAACCCGAGTATACCGATAGCTCCCCCGAGTAAGAAGCTCAGCCCAGGGGCCAGCCTCCAAAAAGATAGGGCAATGATGCCGAGAACGGCTACAACTATAGAATAATGTAAAACCGACTGCTCATGCAAATAATCTGTCATTTATCTAACTCATCAATGGAAATTTTCGTGATTTGCTGATACGATGACCATATACCTGATGCTGCTCCGATGAAGATGAAAATCAGAGTGAAGATGATTTTAGTCTCCAGTATTTTGTCTAAGTACAATCCTATCAGGGTGCCGATGGCTACTGCAAACGCGATGGTCAGTCCGATCTGAGTGACAAGGGACAGATATTTCCAAACAGTTCGCTTAGCCAAACCTAACACCCTCACTTTCTCCCTCGTCAAAGATAGATACAGACCCCAAGAACAAGAAATATGTTCCACACTAAGCCAGCCTTTTCCTTCTTGCAGACTTCTTTTAGTGCAGGATTTTCCGGGCTGAGCGAATCTTGCAGGAATATGCTAAAGTTAACCGAATCAAATATGGATCAAATGGGAAGGGATCGTTTTATTATGGCATTAAGAGTCGGTATAGTATCATTAGGATGTGCTAAAAACTTAGTTGATAGCGAAATCATTCTCGGACGTCTGCGCGAGGAGGGTTGTGAAATTGTAGCCGATGCCCATGACGCAGACTATATCATTGTTAATACGTGCGGGTTTATCGGACCTGCCAAGGAGGAATCCATCGAAACCATTTTGGAAATGGCTGCACTAAAACAGCAGGGAAGCTGTCGCGGCCTGATAGTTGCTGGGTGTATGGTACAGCGCTATCCTGAGGAGCTTTTTGAAGAGCTTCCTGAGGTCGATGGATTTTTAGGAACAAATGATCTCGACAAAGTAGGTAAATTGATTGAAGGAATCCAACAAGGGAAACGCCTTTTGCTGCGCGGGGAAGAGCTTTACGACTATAATCAACCATCGCCGCGAATACTGGCTACACTGCACCATTTCGCTTACTTAAAAGTAGCTGAGGGATGCAGTCACCAGTGTGCTTTTTGTGTAATTCCCCAGATTAGAGGCAAATTCCGGAGCCGCACTGTCGAATCTATTGTAAGTGAAGCAGAGGCCCTTTATGCTTCTGGGGTAAAGGAACTAGCTTTAGTAGCACAGGATACCACCGCTTATGGGCGCGACCTTAAGAATGCAGGTTTGGCTGATCTACTACGGGAGCTGCTGCCTATAGGCTTTGACTGGCTTCGGATTCTCTACACGTATCCAACCTCTCTGGGGGAGGATATTCTTAAACTGATGAGAGACAACGAAAGCCTGGTTAAGTATGTAGATCTACCACTTCAGCACGTTTCTCAAGCAGTCCTGCGGGCGATGGGGCGTCCAGGTGACTATCAGTCAACCTTAGACCTGATTCAACGGATTAGGGAGCACATCCCCGGGGTGTTTATCCGCAGCTCGTTCATCGTAGGTTTTCCTGGCGAGACGGAAGAGGATTTTGAAAGTCTTCTGCGTTTCCTAGAGGAAGCCAAATTGAATCATGTGGGGATCTTCCAGTATTCGCCAGAAGAAGGTTCGCGAGCCGCTCTCTTTGACAACCAGGTTCCTGATGATGAAAAGGAGCGGCGTTTCAACGAAGCTATGGCTGTGCAGCAGCGCATTAGTCGCGAACTTAACGAACGGCTGGTTGGAGAGGAAATTGACGTCATGATCGATGGTGTGTCGGAAGAGTCGGATTTGGTCTTAATCGGCCGTCATCAGGGCCAAGCTCCTGAGGTGGATGGGCTTGTCTACATGGGAATGCCGGTTGATCCGCCTCAGGCTGGAGATATTGTCAAAGTAAGAATTCTCGAAGCCCATGCGTATGACTTAGTGGGGGAGGTGTTGGGGCGTGAACATAGCTAACCGGTTGACCCTGTTTCGTTTGCTGTTGGTGCCTGTCTTTACGTTTGCTGTGCTCCTCGATGTTCCTGGAGGATCTTATATAGGGGCAGTTGTTTTTGCCATTGCGTCTATTACTGATGGTTTAGATGGTTACCTAGCTCGCACTCGGCAGGAAGTAACGAAGTTCGGCAAACTGATGGATCCAATTGCCGACAAACTGTTGATTACAGCAGCACTGCTCTGCTTAGTTCAGCTGCATCAAATCAGTGCTTGGGCAGCGCTGTTGATTATCGGGCGCGAATTTGCGGTATCGGGTCTCAGGATGATTGCCGCATCCGAAGGGGAGATCATCAGTGCTTCGAAGTGGGGCAAAGCGAAAACGGTGTGCCAGATTATTGCAGTCTTAGCTCTTCTGCTGCAGCTGCCCTGGGCAAACCATTTCCTTTGGTTTACAGTAGTGGTGACAGTTATCTCTGGTGTCGCTTACTTCCTGCAAGCCCAGGATATTTTGAAGGATTCGATGAAATAGTATGCTATAATATTGATGCTGGCGGACTTACAGCTAGCATCATTTTTGTTGTTTAAGATAACACACATAAGTTATAGAAAAGGAGGGCGGCAGTGGAAATCAGACGTCTTAAGGTCCATGTCGTCTTAATTGCCTTCGGTGCTTTTTTGGTATTGGGACTCTTGGGCCAGAATTTCCTTCATCAAAGACAGGTGGTTCAGCCCATGATGGAGCAGGTGGCTGCCGTAGATGGAGTACAAGAAGCTGCACTGTCCCGCGGCCGCCGGGGAGGAGTTGTGCGAATATTTCTTGATGATAACGCGGATCTCGCTGAGACCATCTCGGCAGTTCAGCATATTTTGCGTTCCTATGGCAGCGGATACGTCCTAGAACTGCTGGACAATCCCACACCTGATGCTCGTAGAGCTCTTCAAGAGATGATGTTCGTAATAGAGGAAGCTGTTGTACAGGGGAACTTCCGCGAGATGGAGACCCTGCTGCACGAGATAGCTGAAGATTTTGGGCAGGAGCTAGTACTGTCCTTGGACCGCAGTTATATCTATCTGCAGTTGAATGACGGCACTGGACAGCTCAGCCGTGCAATTAGTCGGGGGGATGCGGCTCCGGTACGTACTCTCGATGCTTCGGAGGTGAACTCATGAAAAAATACACGTGGGAGCTTACCATTGGTATAGGAGCGGCGGTTCTTATCTTACTGCTGCACGCTGGTATTGACGTGACCCCAATGCTCTTTGGTGCAGCCGTTCTCATTCTATTTAAGCTAATTCTAGATGGCCGCTCTCCCATGGGACGGCGCTTTGAAACCATAGGTTCAGCTTCTCAGTCGGGGGGAGAGCTTCCGCAGGTTACCTTCGAAGATATCGGTGGTCAAGATGTCGCTAAGCGGGAACTTATCGAAGCCCTATCTTTTATGAAGCAGAACGATTTAAGCTGCCAGTTGGGCATCAGGCCCCTCAAAGGTATCTTACTCGTTGGGCCCCCTGGTACCGGGAAGACTTTGATGGCAAAGGCTGCTGCTAATTATACTGATTCGGCCTTCATATCCGCTTCTGGTTCGCAGTTCGTAGAGATGTATGCGGGCGTGGGGGCACAGCGGGTGCGTCAGTTGTTTAAGAAAGCACATACGCTAGCAGAACAACGAGGCAAGACCAGCTGTGTTATTTTCATTGACGAAATTGACGTCCTTGGAGCCAAACGAGGCAGTCATCAAGGTCATATGGAATACGATCAGACGCTCAATGAATTGCTTACTCAGCTTGATGGGATTGATACTGCTCAAAGGGTTCATACTCTAGTAGTAGCAGCCACAAATCGCGCAGATATTCTAGACCCTGCTCTTATGCGTCCGGGGCGGTTTGACCGTATTGTTCGGGTGGACCTGCCTGATAAGAACGGGAGACTACGCATCCTTGAAATTCATGCTAAGGGTAAACCCCTGGGTGCGGATGTTGATCTAGAGCAAGTTGCGCAAGAAACGTATGGATTCTCAGGCGCACATTTGGAGAATGTGCTTAATGAAGCGGCAATCCAAGCACTGCGTCGCTCCAGCTCTGAAATCTCTGCTAGAGACATTAGGGAAGCTGTCGAAAAGGTAATGCTTGGCGAGAAACTGGATCGCAGGCCCACACCGGAAGAACGGCGGCGGATCGCATATCATGAGGCAGGGCATGCACTGGTTGCCGAGTGGAATCGCCCAGGAGCTGTAGCTTCAATTACGATTACGTCTCGAGGAAGCGCGCTAGGATACATTCGTCAGAGTCCCAGCAGCGATCAATACCTGAAAACCAGAGATGAGCTGTTAGGTGAAATCAACGTATGTACAGCCGGAGCGCTTAGTGAGGAGATCTTTTTCGGACAGAGGTCTACAGGAGCTGTTGGAGACATTAAGCAGGCAACCGAAGTTGCCAAGCAGATGGTATATGCTGGTTTATCGCCTCTAGGCATTGTCGGTGCTGATTTACCCAGAGAACAGCTGCATAAGGCTGTGACGGAAATTATTCGCCAGCAGGAAGAGGTTGTGCGAGCTTACCTCTTGCAGCACAAAAAAGAACTGCAGGCCGCTGCTGAGCATCTCCTGCAGTATGAGAGTATCTCTGGCGATCAGCTGCGAAACTTCCTTACGAAGCTTGCTTCCTAAGGCCATCGGAGAAGACTGACAAGAACGGCAGTAACTCCTGCTGCCATAATTGGTCCGACGGGAATTCCCCCAAAGAAAGAGACACCAAGCATTACGCCAAGGAGAATGCCTGGAATCACATCGGGTCTGACTGTAACCATATCCAGCCCTTGGCTGTTTAGGTAGGAGCCAACGATACCGCCTAGTACTGCTAGCAGGCCAACAGGATTGATTAATGCCTTCAACAGCGCTTGGAGGGTAACTTTTCCAGAAGCAAAGGGCGTAAGAATGGACATGGTCAAGAAGAGCAGGCCCACTTCGATGCCGCGTCTTTCTAAAATGGGAAGCAGGCGCTCAAGTCGAAGCAGGCCTACCACCATTACGATGGCAGAGGCTGCTGCAAGTAAATTGTTCTTGGTAAACACACCAATTAGGAATATAATTAGAAGAGGCAGTAATTCTGTCATGGCGGATCCCCTCGCCTAATTCTATTCCTGGAAATGCTATCTATGAAAGGTGTTGTTTAGCGATTACTGATGCACCACTTCTGCAGCAAATTCAAGCCAATAGTGTCTTAATTACCTGTGTGATCGCTTGGGCAGTTGCCCAGGGGCTGAAGCTCATAACCTGGGCTCTTTCGGCTCGCGAGTGGAACTTCAAACGTCTAGTTGAGCCAGGTGGTATGCCCAGTTCACACAGTGCTTTTGTTACGTCACTTGCAACTGCGATTGGGATGACGGTCGGATTTGACTCCGTTCTATTTGCTCTGTCCTTTGCCTTTGCCATGATTGTGATGTACGATGCATCAGGAGTAAGGCGTGCTGCAGGTAAGCAAGCAAAGGTCCTCAATGCTATTCTTGAGGACCTCAATCGGCGCGAGCTTCACCCAGAACGTTTGCGCGAGTTATTGGGACATACCCCCTTTGAGGTGGTAGTAGGGGCATTGCTTGGGATTTTGATCGCTCTCTGGAGAATGAGGTGAAGTGCAGGAGTAACCCTGCCTTCACCTTTTTTATTTTTCGATGCTGATCTTGATTTCGTCACAGCGGTAACCTACCACTCCACTTCCGCTAAGAGCGGCTACACTGTAGGTTAGGGTATCGTAGGGGAGTTCTTCTAGATCATCTAGTACATGAATAAACTCAGTCGTCGTTACCGGGGTTGGAGTAAGAATTTCTGGCCGTTCAAAGGGATCGGCCTGGCAGTAGACGAAATATCCTGTTACATAGGGACTTGCATGAGTGTCCCAAATGAGTTTAACTTGGCTGTTTTGAACCTCAGCGGTGAGGTTTTGTGGCGGGTCAGGAACCAGTCCAATTATCGCCTCGATTGTCATGGACTGCATCAACGGCTCCCAATGGATGATGAGCTCTTCTCCGGGCTTCACTTCCACTGACTGCCAGAGGCCAGGAACCAACCGATCACTCGCGCGAAATGATTCTGTGTAGAGTTCTACCAAGAAATCATACGTGCCGGGAGGCAGACTAAAGACGTGATTGATCGTCTCTTTCTCTTCTTCCCATATGAGTTCAGTACGTTCGTCATCGAAGTAAACACGAGCTCTGCGAGCATGGGGAAGCAGAAGGGAATCACGCAGATCGATGGTAAGATTCACTTTGCCATCGCCTGGGCGCAGAGTGACATTGACAACTTGGGAGCCATTTGGAGACACTTCTACCGATTGAGGTTCGCTTTTAAAGAGGACCGTTCCGTGCGAGTCTAGGAGAAGAATGGACAATTCCCAGGTCCCGACTGGAAGCTCAACTTCAGCACAGAAATCCAACCCTTCAACAGGTACAGTCCATTCGAAGAGATGTTTCCCTCGGGACATAGTGATGTGAGCTTCGGTGACAGGTCTGTCCGGTACGGATGCAAGAGTACCCATAATTGCCAGCGGGCCCTGGCCGTGGGAAGAATTCCCAAGACTAGATTGCAGGCTGCAGCCAGTAAAGAGGATTACCAGAAGACACACCAAGGTGGTACACGAGGTTGACAGATATTTCGGCAACAGTATAACCTCCTCAACCTCCCTTGGGCGTCATTTATTATACCATATTATGGGAAGGAGATAAAGATGGATCGACTGAATCTTCTGAAAAATATTTCTGAAGTGAATGGGATTCCCGGTTTCGAGTCGGAAGTGCGGGAACTGATCAAGGGTTATGTGGGAGGCAAATGCGAGGTTGAAACAGACAACCTGGGCAGTCTCGTGTGCCGTAAAGTGGGTGCAAGCGATGGGCCCAAGATCATGATTCCTGCGCACATGGACGAAATTGGATTCATGGTTCATGTGATTACCGAAGAAGGTTTCATTAAGTTCATTCCTCTCGGTGGATGGTGGGACCAAGTTCTATTGGGTCAGCGTGTTCAAATCCGCACCAGCCAGGGATTGGTGAGTGGTGTTATTGGTTCCAAACCACCCCATATATTGAAAGATGAAGACAAGAACAAGGTCGTAAAGAAGGACACTATGTTTATCGATGTGGGAGCTTCGAGCAAGAAGCAGGTCATGGAAGAGTTTCATATCCGTCCTGGAGATCCTATTTTCCCTGTCAGTCAGTTTGAAGTCTTAGGAAGCGGCCGAGTCGTCGCGGGTAAGGCCTGGGACGATCGGGCCGGCTGCGCTGCTCTCATAGAGTTGCTTGATCGTTTGGAGAATCAATCGCACCCGAATACCCTATATGCAGTAGCTACTGTGCAGGAAGAGGTTGGGCTGAGAGGTGCTCGTACTTCTACACATGTCGTAAAGCCAGACATCGGGATTGCTTTAGACGTGGGCATCGCCGGGGATGTTCCAGGTGTAACACCAGAAGAAAGCCCTCTGAAGCTCGGGGCGGGTCCAGTTATGTATGTGGCTGACGGCAGTGCCATTGCCCATTTCGGCCTGCGGCGGTTTGTGATCGATGTGGCAGAAGAACTTAACATTCCGCTCCAGTTTGCTGCTCTTCTAGGCGGCGGTACAGATGCCGGGGAGATGCATCTATTTGGAGCCGGAGTTCCCAGCTTAACTTTGGGTGTACCGGTTCGCTATATCCACACCCATACTGGCTTTATGCATCTAGATGACTATGATAACCTGATCAAACTCTTGGAGGGAATTGTACAGCGTCTGGATTGGGATGCAGTGCGCGAAATAAAGAAATGGTGAGTGAGAAGGCATGCAGGCAGAATTGGTAATTATAGGAACAGAACTGCTCTTAGGCGAAATTGTTGACACGAATGCTCAGTTTCTCGCACAGCGGTTATCCGAGTGCGGCATCAACTTATATTATAAGTCAACAGTAGGAGACAACTGGATACGCATTATCGAAACCCTTTCGCGGGCTCTTTCTCGTTCAGATCTGGTAATCATCAGCGGAGGGCTCGGACCTACTGATGATGATCTAACACGGGAGGCGGTGGCTGCTGTAACGAACCGACCGCTTGTTCTCGACGAAGATGCTCTGCATGTGATCGAAAACTACTTTCGGCACCGCTACGGTGAAGGTCAGATGCCGAGCAGCAATCGTAAACAGGCGTATCTGCCGCAGAGTGCCCAAGCATTGCCGAACTCTAGAGGTACAGCCCCTGGCTTTATCTTAGAATACAATGGTAAAGCGATCGCGGCGCTGCCGGGGGTTCCTGTGGAAATGGAGGCTATGTTTGAAGAGAGCCTGCTGCCTTATCTGCAGAACAAATTCCAGCAAGATGTTATTGTGACTCGCAACTTGAGTTTTACAGGAATTGGCGAATCAGCGCTGGAGGAATTGGTGAAGGATATCATCAAGGCTCAGACTAATCCAACGGTGGCACCGTACGCTTCTCGCGGAGCAGTCCGCATCCGTTTGACTGCTAGGGCTTCGAGCGTGGAGAAGGCCGACGCCTTAATTGAGCCTGTTGCCCGGGAGATAGCAGTCCGTACAGCAGAATACCTATATAGCACGAGCGGTCAGTCTCTAGAAGAGGTGGTAGGTGAACGGCTGCGCAGTCAGCACCGCACTTTGGCGCTGGCGGAATCATGCACTGGAGGGCTGGTGGGGCACCGCATTACCAATGTACCCGGGAGCTCAGAATATTTCGTCCGCGGTTATGTAGTTTACAGCAACGCTGCGAAGATCACTGATCTTGGGGTTAATGAAGACACTATCAAACAGTATGGAGCTGTCAGTCCTCAGACAGCGCGTCAAATGGCTGAGGGGGCCCGCCGGAAATCGGGGGCAGACTTCGGTTTGGCCATCACTGGAATTGCCGGTCCAGGCGGAGGTTCTAAAGAAAAACCTGTCGGGCTGGTGTACATCAGTCTAGCAACTCCAGGGGATACTATAGTAGAACGGTATCGGTTTTCAGGTTCTAGAGAACAGATCAAACAGCGGTCAGCACAAGCTGCTTTGACTCTGCTCTGGAAAGCAGTGCGATAAAGTTCCGACCTCTGGGGGAGGACGGTATGACGAAGAGTAACGAACGTTTTGCGAGCCGGAGAAGATTTCTGCCGGCTCTAAGTGTTATTATAGGTGCGATTGTCTTTACAAATCTGTTTTCTCGAGCAAGCTACGAAGCGGTGTCATTTGTAATTGAACTCGACGCGACTTTGGGCCTGCCCGGACTAACGCGCTTTGTCCTTCCCCCAGTGGGGTCGATCAGCGCGCTCACTCATCCTATTCCTGTTCAGCTTACGGTATCTCTCCAGAGCATTGACCTGGCTATTCTCAGGGCTATCGTATTTTCCTCTCCTGATAACCTGGAGACTGTAATCCACATGGTCGATGAGTGGGTGGTGCGGATCGCCATCATGCATCTCGTGCGCTTGGTTCTTCTCGGCTCCCTTGGAGCGCTTGTGGGAGCCTGGGTGGGAGGTATTCGAAGGATATCTAGCCTGGGCTTAGCAGTGGTAACTGGGGCATTTGTAGTAATTTTGGCCTTCGGTCTGACGTATTTTACGTATGACGCCAATGCCTTTACGCATCCTCAATACAATGGAATTATCGAAGCGGCCCCTTGGATGTTTGAACTTGTTCAAGAAAGCTTAGGGCGGGTCGAAGAACTCGGTAAACAGATTCAGACTGTGGCGGGCAATCTCTATGCGGTGTTTTCCAGTTTAGAAAATATCGGCCAGATCAGCTTGGGAAATGTTGACCTGCTTGTCCTGCACGTGTCTGACATTCACAACAACCCGGTGGCGTTCGACTTTGTTTACCAGGTAATCGGGAGCTTTCCCGTTAGTTTTATAATCGATACAGGCGACTTGACAGACTGGGGGACCGAATTAGAGGCGGAAATTACTCGTCGCATTATGCAGCTGGGTATACCGTATGTATTTGCCACAGGTAATCATGATTCTCCCGATGTGGTGGAACGTATGCGGCAGACTCCTAATGTGGTTCTGGTAGAAGACGGAGAGCAGGAAGTGATGGGGCTGCGCATAGCAGGCATTGGAGATCCTGCCGCGTTTGATTATTCACCACAGCCTGCTGGTCTAGATGAACTGGCAGCGATAGCTCAACGCATTAACGAGAGTTGGGCAGGTGTAGATGACCGCCCAGACATCTTTATGCTCCACAATCACCGCATTGCCCAGCAGATCGAGCCTGGCCTTTTTCCGGTTGTATTATTTGGTCACAGCCATGCGCTTGGTATTGAAGAGAGGGAAGGAACCTTTTACATAAATGCAGGAACCACTGGGGCAGCAGGTATTCGCGGATTCCAATCACAAGAGCCACATCCTTACAGCCTGGCTCTGCTGCATTATTCTCGCGATGAGACCGGACGCCTGCAGCTTGTGGCAGTTGATGGGGTGAATGTTGCTGGTCTAGGTTCGGGGTTTTCACTGCAGCGAACATTTACGGAGGCGGGCAGGAATCGGGGGAATAATGTCGAAACAAGTCCGTAGTTCACGTAACCACCATCGTGACGTTTGTGTGAGGTTTTCGCTCCAAGGGGGAAAATCGCTGGTAAGTGGTGGTCAGCGGCTTTTCCCTTTTTCTGTAACTAGTGATCGAACACATGTTTCTTTTTGGGAAGGAGATGAAAGAATGTCAGATAAACTCAGGGCGTTGGAAACAGCGGTACTGCAGATTGAAAAACAGTTTGGTAAGGGTTCTATCATGAAACTTGGTGAGGCCAGTTCGGCGCAGGGAATCGAGGTTATTCCCACTGGTTCTCTTTCCTTAGATCTAGCTCTCGGGGTGGGTGGGATTCCTCGAGGCAGAATCGTAGAGATTTACGGGCCAGAATCATCTGGAAAAACCACTCTAACTCTGCACATAATTGCTGAAGCACAGAAGGCAGGCGGTATTGCAGCCATGATCGACGCCGAGCACGCCCTAGATCCGATGTATGCCCGCAAGCTCGGTGTAGATATCGATAATCTCTTAATTTCTCAGCCTGACCATGCGGAACAGGCTTTAGAAATTGCGGAACACCTTGTCCGAAGCGGTGCTGTTGATGTTGTCGTTGTAGACTCCGTGGCCGCTTTAGTACCGCGGGCAGAGATCGAGGGCGAGATGGGCGACCAGCATGTAGGCCTGCAGGCGCGTCTTATGTCACAAGCTCTTCGGAAGCTCACCGGAGCTATTAACAAATCGAGCTGTACGGTAATCTTTACAAACCAGTTGCGGGAAAAAGTTGGCGTTATGTTTGGCAACCCAGAGACTACCCCTGGAGGTAGAGCTCTGAAGTTCTATGCCTCGGTTCGCTTGGATATCCGGCGTATTGAAACTATTAAACAGGGCACCGAAATGGTGGGCAACCGTACTCGAGTGAGAGTGTTGAAAAACAAAGTGGCACCGCCCTTCAAAGAAGCAGAATTTGATATCATGTATGGGTTCGGGATTTCCAAGGAGGGCGATATTCTAGATATTGCCAGCGGCCTTGACATCGTGAACAAGAGCGGTGCCTGGTACTCATATGGTGATATTCGTCTAGGACAAGGGCGCGAAAACGCGAAAGAATTTCTCCGCCAGAACCCTGAACTCATGGCTGAGTTGGAGCAGAAAGTCCGCGAAGCGAAGGGATTGCTCCCAGCAGATGAAGCAGCTGAACAAAAATCTGAGGAAGGCGCGGGTGCAGAGTAAACGTGGATGCAAGTCTAGCAAAAAAGAAGGCAATTCGTCTTCTAACTGTGCGCGATCGGACAGTTCATGAACTGCGTACTCGGCTGACTTCTGATTACGATGAAGCAGTTGTAGATGAGGTCCTGGAGTATCTGCAGGAAATGGATTTTGTGAACGATGAACGTTTTGCGCGCAACTACGTAGAACAGCGAAACCGCCTGCGGCCTACGGGAAACCTAGGCCTTCGCCGGGAGCTTTATGCTAAAGGAATTTCGCAGGAGATTGTCGAGCTGGTGATGAACAGCCCAGAGGAAGAACTGGAGTTGGCAAGAAGGCTCCTAGAGAGCAGGGCACCATCCTTGATGCGGCTCAGCCGTGACGTACGCTTGAGAAGGGCTTATGGCTTGTTGGAACGACGCGGTTTTCCCTGGCAGACAGCTCGCGCGGCAGTGGAGCAAGTACTTGACAGTGATCTACCAATAGAATAAAATTAAGAGAGCTTAAGGTAGTGCTCAACAGCTATGTTTCCTGATTGAAACTCACGGAATTGCTGCTGAAAAAAGCTTGGAAAAGGTCTACGCACACGGAGTAAGGCCGAGTTTCAACTCGGCTTTCTTTTCTAAAATTCTTTGTGTGGGAGGTGAAACATATCGAGCTGATTCTTGAAATATTGAAATACGTGATCGTTGCTGCGGTTTTTGGCCTTGGTGGTTACCTAATTCGGAAGCGTTTAGCAGAAGCGGTTATTGGTTCCGCCGAAGAAGAAGCAAAACGCATCCTGCAGGAAGCAGAAAAAGACGCCGAAGCCATGAAGCGTGAAGCGCTGCTCGAAGCTAAGGAAGAAATCCATAAGCTCCGGGCCGACCAAGAACGGGAAGGGCGCGAGAGACGCAGTGAGCTGCAGCAGCTTGAAAGACGTTTAGTGCAGAAAGAAGAATCTCTGGACCGTAAGAGTGAAGCCCTTGAACGGCGAGAGGCGAGTCTTCAGCGCCGGGAACGGGAAACCGACCAGCTGCGGGCCGAAATTGAAGCAACGTTGGAAGCACAGCGTCAGGAATTAGAGCGGCTGTCGGGACTGACTTCTGAGCAGGCCCGGGAACTGATTCTCAAGACTGTCGAAGACGAGATCAGACATGAGACCGCCATTATGATTCGTGAAATTGAAACTGAAGCTAAAGAAGAAGCTGAGAAACGTGCTCGCAACATCATTTCCTTAGCTATTCAGCGTACGGCTGCAGATCATGTAGCAGAAACTACAGTATCAGTGGTGAACTTGCCGAACGATGATATGAAGGGACGCATCATCGGCCGCGAAGGGCGCAACATTAGAGCACTTGAGACTCTTACGGGCATCGATCTGATTATAGATGATACTCCAGAAGCGGTTATTCTTTCTGGCTTTGATCCAGTTCGCCGGGAGATTGCCCGAATTGCTCTGGAAAAACTCATTGCTGATGGCCGAATCCATCCAGCTCGCATCGAAGAGATGGTGGAGAAAGCACGCAAAGAGGTGGATGCATTTATAAGAGAGATGGGCGAACAGGCTACATTAGAAGCTGACGTCCATGGTCTCCATCCAGAGCTAGTTAGACTGCTGGGCCGTCTGCATTTCCGGACGAGTTATGGTCAGAATGTGTTGAAACACTCTATCGAGGTCGCACATCTGGCCAGCATTATGGCTGCCGAACTGGGAGTCGATGCACGGTTAGCTCGCAGGGCAGGTCTCTTGCATGACATCGGCAAGGCCGTTGACCATGAGGTTGAAGGTACTCACGTCGAAATTGGAATTGACCTGCTGCGTAAGTATAAGGAAAGCCCAGCTGTGATCCACGCGGTGGCCTGCCACCATGGTGATTACGAACCACAAAGCGTTGAAGCTGTTTTGGTTGCTGCGGCTGACTCAATCTCCGCTGCCCGTCCAGGAGCACGTCGAGAAACTTTAGAGAGCTACATCAAGCGTCTGCAGAAGCTGGAAGACATTTCGAATTCGTTTGAAGGCGTGGAAAAATCCTACGCTATCCAAGCAGGCCGCGAAGTCCGGATCATGGTGAAACCCGATAAGATTGACGATGCGGGTTCGGTACAGCTTAGTCGGGAGATTGTGAAGAAGATTGAGTCTGAACTAGAATATCCCGGCCAAATTAAAGTCACAGTGATCAGGGAAACGCGAGCTGTTGATTACGCTAAATAAAACCAGGCTTTTTAGCCTGGTTTTCCCATACGTCAGGAGGAGTTGTCGTGGAACGTACTGAGAGCGAACAGCAATACAGCACTATTGGTTCAGATCAAGTAAATCTTCTTATTTCACTGCTCATCAGATTTCCACACATCAGTGCGGTACACTATGAGCCGAGTGATCGGTCTCTGCGTCTTGTCTACCTGCTCCAAAGGGCAAATTTAGACGAAATGCAGCAGTTTGTCCAGCGGGCACAGTTGCACTTAGAGGCATTCCATAGTTTAGAAGCTGCACGTCCAATTCCACAGCTGGCTACTATTCAGCATGAGAACAGTGACGAGCTTCTCATTCTTCAAATTAAGCGGGACGTGGATAGCTTCAGCTATGAGGAATTGAATCTCATCAATGAGCTTGTGCAGACCAGCTTTCCAGAGAAGGTTGTCTATGATTTGGTGGACAGCGTTGATGTAGATTATTTCGACGAAGAAGACAGCATTGCGTCGTTCTTAGCTGCAGGCGATCGCTTTGGCGACGAAAAGCTTTCCGGTTTCCGCGAAAAGGGGAAGGTGCTGGTGTTCAGTACTCCGGTCAGAAGTTGAGGTGGAGAAATGCGTGTACTGCTGTTGGGGGATATTTTTGGCAGGCCTGGCCGAAAGATCGCTGCTGAGTTTTTGCCCCAGCTTCGCGAAGAATACAAGCCTGACTTCGTAGTCGCAAATGGCGAAAATGCAGCTGGTGGATTTGGATTGACTCGCAAGACAGCGGAGGAGTTGTTTGCCCTCGGCATTGATGTACTCACTGGCGGCAATCATATATGGGACCAAAAAGAAATGACTGCATATATTGAACTTGAACCCCGCGTACTGCGGCCCGCCAATTATCCTCCAGGTGTGCCAGGCGAGGGGATTTTTGTCCATGCGGAGCTTCCTATTGCCGTAATAAGCTTGAGCGGGCGGGTATTCATGTCCGATTTAGATTGTCCATTTAGGACCATGGATCAGATATTAGAGAACCTTCCCGAGCGTATCAAATATATTATTGTAGATTTTCATGCCGAAGCTACTTCTGAGAAAATCGCGCTGGGTTATTACCTCGATGGCCGCGTCAGTGTCGTTGCCGGAACCCACACTCATGTTCCTACGGCAGATCTGCGCATCTTGGAAGGTGGCACAGCGTATGTGACTGATCTGGGTATGTGTGGGCCTTTACATGGAGTCCTTGGCGTTGAACCGGAATCAGTCATCTCCAAGTACATAACCCAAATGCCTACCCGCTTCAAGGTGGCAAAAGGACCCACTCAGCTGTGGGGAATCGTGGTTGATTTGGATGAAAATGGTCGCGCTGTTAAAGTAAATCGCGTAGAAAGATATAGTTTTAACATCTGAAAAGAGGAATTTACCAGGAAATCTCTAAATATATATTAAGCAATGGCTGAATCAACCGCGTAGTGCTTTTACCAAAGGAGGTTCTAACATGGATGTATTAAAGGTTTCGGCAAAGTCTGTTCCCAATGCAGTAGCAGGCGCTTTAGCCGGGGTACTCAGAGAACGGGGGCGGGCTGAAATTCAGGCTATTGGCGCAGGTGCACTTAACCAAGCAGTTAAAGCGGTGGCCATCGCACGGGGCTTTGTGGCGCCCAGCGGGATGGACTTGGTATGTATTCCTGCTTTTACCGACATTATGATTGACAATGAAGAACGTACGGCTATTAAGTTGATTGTTGAACCACGATGAACACAAGCCTGCCTGGCTCAGCCAGGCAGGCTTTCACAATAATAGAAGTGAAAGTGGAGGGGTTTGGTTGTTCACGTTTGATGCCCATATAGATACTCTCCTGCACCTTGTACACAGCGGGAAGAGCCTGAAAGAGGCCGACGGCCATGTCAACCTGGACAAGCTGCGGCAGGGTGGCGTGTCGGCACAGGTATTTGCTGTATTTGTTGAACCAGATTTTTACCAGGGTATGGCGCTGCATAGGGCGATGCAGATGATCGATAATTTTTGGGAGATGATTGCAGAATACCCTGATTATCTAGCTTTTGCTGGCAGCGGCCGTGAAATCCAAAAAATCTATCGGGATGGCAAAATTGCATGTCTCCTTGCAGTCGAGGGTGGAGAGGTACTTCAGGGGAGCTTGGCCAATTTACGGAACTTATACCGCCTTGGAGTTCGCATTCTTACCCTGACTTGGAATTACCGTAATGCTTTGGCAAACGGACAAACTGAAGGCGATCAGAGTGGAGGCCTTAGTCCATTTGGCCGTGAAGTCGTTGCAGAAATGAACCGCTTAGGTATGTTGGTTGACATATCTCATCTCAACGAGCCTGGTTTCTGGGATGTGCTCGAGATAAGCTCTGATCCGATAATTGCATCCCATTCATGCGCCCGTGCCCTGCGTGACCACGGCCGCAACTTAACCGATCGCCAGATTAGAGCACTAGCTGATAAGGGAGGCGTCATCGGTGTCAATTTTTACCCTGGATTTTTGACGGATAGCGGGCAGGCGTCGCTTGATGATGTCCTCAACCACATCGAGCATTTAATGAACGTAGGGGGAACAGACTGCGTAGGCTTGGGCTCCGACTATGATGGAATCAATGCTGTGCCTGAGAGCCTCCAAGACTGTGGTATGATGCAGGCTATCGCGGCAGGGTTGGCAAGACGCGGCCACTCGCAGGCTGTTATTGAGAAGATTATGGGCGGCAACTTCCTTCGAATCGCAGAGAGTGTTCTGGGTTAAACTAATCCTGTCACACTCTGCATGGGAAGGGGGTCTGTGTATGTCCGTTATCAAGGTCATTGAGCTGGTAGGTACATCCACAGAAGGATGGGAAGACGCAGTTTCGGAAGCGGTAAAAGAAGCTTCAAAGACGATTAGGAACATCAGCGGCGTTGAGGTGCTCAACTGGACTGGTGCTGTTGACGGGAGTGGTCAGATAACTGAATACAAGGCTGATGTTCAGATTGCCTTTCGTGTAGATAATACATGATGAAGAAGGCGGCTCGGATAACCGAGCCGCCTTTTGGCTATACTAGGTCTGAAAACTTCAAAAGCGGGGTGACAGGAATGGATTGGCTTGGAGCTGTCGTACGATTTGTAGTTTCAGCCCTAGTCTTAATGCTCGTCGGGCTGATAGTGCCGGGATTTGGCACCCTAGGTTTCTGGCAGGCTCTGTTGGCCGCAGTGGTTATTGCGGCGATCGGCTGGGTAGTGGAGAGCATCTTCGGAACTAACATCTCTCCCTATGGCCGGGGAATAGTCGGATTCTTAGTGTCTGCTGCGGTAATCTGGGCTGCTCAGTTTTTTGTTCCCGACATGTCTGTTTCCATTATAGGCGCGCTTATGGCAGCTTTTGCCATTGGTGTGATCGATATGTTTGTTCCCACTGCGATTCGCTAAAGGTCAACCACAAGGGCGCTCTTTAGGAAAAGGGCGCTTGTTTATGTACATTCTCATTGGGGAGTCATGCCGATGAAACAGACACAACCCGTGACGAAAAAACTTGCGGAAAACTTAGAATTCATCAAGGACAAATTGGGATACGGAGTCACATTTGACCTTTTGGTACGAGAATTTACTACAGGAGGCCGCAAGGCGGCTTTGGTCTTTTTTGATGGGTTCGTGAACGACAACTCGGTCATTGAGGTCATGAAGCGATTAATGCTCGTACCCCAAGGTGGACTTACGGTCAACGCAGCGAAACACGTTCTCCACAGTTACCTTCCTTATTTTGAAGTCAGTGAAGTCGAAGATCTAATTGAGGCCAGTAATGAAGTACTTGCTGGCCCTATGGTGCTGCTCATTGATGGCTTGACCACCGTCTTTGTGGTGGACGTAAGGCAGTACCAGGTGAGGGGTATCGAAGAACCAGATCTAGAAAGAGTGACGCGTGGATCCCGGGAAGGTTTTGTGGAAACCGCCCTCTTCAATGTGAATTTGATTAGGCGCAGGGTCAGAGATCCAAATCTGCGCTTTGAAGTACTCAAAGCCGGAACTCGGTCCCAAACTGATGTGATGATCGGCTATATCGCTGATATTGCAAATCCCGAGATTGTGAATTCTGTTAAGCAGCGGGTTCAGCACATTGACAGAGATGCCATTCCTATGGGCGGCAAGAATCTGGAAGAATACATATTGGGAACCAAGCTCAATCCACTGCCTGTGGCGCGCTACACAGAAAGGCCTGACGTAGCGGCTGCGCACTTATATGAGGGACACGTCATAATAATCGTGGACACTACTCCCTTTGCCCTGATAGTGCCCAGCACTGTATGGCACTTTACACAACATGCTGAGGAGTACTTCCAGAACCCGCCTATCGGTACCTATCTGCGCTGGGTCCGCACGCTGGGGATCTTTCTCTCCTTGGTTCTAATTCCTATTTGGTATATACTTGCCACTTCACCTAACCTGCCTGAGTGGATTGCTTTCGTTGGACCGAAAGAGCCGGGAAGGGTACCGCTGTGGCTGCAGTTCCTCCTGTTGGAATTAGGACTGGATATGCTGCGGATGGCTCTTATCCACACGCCGAATGCTCTCGCCACATCCCTAGGTCTCGTGGGCGCCATCCTGCTGGGGGAATTGGCGATTCAAACCGGTTTGTTCACTGGTGAAGCAATTCTTTATACGGCACTGGTCGCCGTTGGTACTTTCGCCACACCAAGTCTTGAGTTCTCGCTGGCAATCAGACTCTTCCGTTATGTACTGTTCTTAGGGAGTGTGCTTTTTGGCTGGTGGGGATTTGGTGCCGCAAGTCTTGTCATACTCCTGACTATGGGCCTGACAAAGTCCTTTGGCGTTCCATACTTGTGGCCTTTGATCCCATTCGATGGACCTGCCCTTCTCAGGATTATTTTCCGCTATCCCATCCCGAACGTGTCTATTCGCCCCCGTATGACCAAGCCTCAAGACATCCGGGCAACTCCGAGACACAAGCGTCGCTGATTGGGGGGCGGAACATGAAGAGCATAGTAGGTATTCCGCGGGCGCTGTTTTATTATCAGCATGCCGTTCTTTGGAGAACCCTATTTGAGGAGTTGGACCTTCAGGCTGTGGTTTCTCCACAGACAAACAAAGAAATCTTGGATCTAGGCGCAGCCCGGGCAGTCGATGGCTGCTGTCTTCCGTTGAAGGTTTTTTTGGGACACGTGCTCTATCTGGTCGAACAAGGGATTGATACTATTTTCATTCCCAAAATAGTGAGCACGGTGCGCAGGGAGTACATCTGCCCCTATTTTCTCGGATTACCGGATTTCGCAAGACATTATCTTCCGAGGCACATCCATGTCTTGGATCCAGTTATTGACAAGCGCCGCTGGTCATGGCAGGCGAAACGGAGCCTCGTGCGATTTGGTTCCAACTTCACCAGTGTCAAGCAGGCCGCACGAGCAGTGTCTCATGCTTGTCAAAGACAGCAAGAATGGGAAAAGAGTCAGCTTATTCAGAAAGATGGGCTGCGCGAAGATGCGGTTATGCTTTTAGGGCACCGATATTTGGTTGAAGATAGCTTTTTCAGCGGTGCTGTTTTCAGAAGTTTCAAGAAAGCTGGTATACCGCTCGTTATGGCTCACCAGCTTCCTGAAGCAATTCTGAGAGAATTCGCGCGCAAGCTGCAAAAGCGCATGTTCTGGACATCTGGCCGTCAGTCCCTGGGAGCATTGGAATATGGAGCAGACCAGATCGCTGGCGTGGTTACGCTTGCCGCCTTTGCCTGTGGAACAGACTCATTAGTCAGCGATCTAATCCAGCGCAGGGCTCGAAAAGCCGGTGTACCGTACCTTATGCTCTATTTGGATGAACACACAGGAGCTGCCGGAACAATCACTCGGCTGGAAGCTTTTATCGATATGCTGCAGAGGAGACAAACGAGTTGAAGATCACCTTTCCACACATGGGCTCACTATACATACCGGTAGAAGCTCTGTTCCAAGAGCTGGGTTTTGAGGTTGTCGTGCCGCCGCCCTGTACTAAACGCACGCTGGACTTAGGCTCCAGATACTCTCCAGAAATAGCCTGTTTACCGCTAAAAGTGATGATTGGCAACTTCTTAGAAGCAGCTGAGCTGGGCGCAGACACTATTGCTATGTTAGGTGGATGCGGCCCCTGCCGGCTGGGATACTATGCAGAGGTGCAGCGCCAGATATTGGCCGACTTAGGTTCAAACCTCGATATGGTTGTGATCGAGACTCCCTTTGAAAATCCCGAGAAGCTGATCCAGGATCTCATCAAACTCGGGCGCAGAGGGAAAGTGAGCCGACTGCCAAAAGCGTTGATCATAGCTTGGGAAAAGTTGAAGGCCTGTGAAATACTGGAACAGACAGCACTAAGGGTTCGGCCGAGAGAAAGAGAAACAGGCTTAACAACTAAAGTCTTGGAGTCGGCTCTGCAGCGGGTTAGACAAGCTGCGGCAGTCCGAGCCGTGCGCGCAGCGGTTAAGGAGGGTACTTATGATCTCTGGGCAGTTCGAGAAGAATCGGACAACGAGCCGCTGGTAATCGGCTTGGTGGGAGAGATCTACACTGTCTTTGAGCCGTTCGTCAATCTCAGGCTGGAGGAGCGCCTCGGTCATTTAGGCGTAGAGGTGATCCGTACCATTAGTCTAGTGCAGTGGGTTAAGGACCATGTCTTCAAGGGTAGTATAGGCCTGTACCGAACGACTCATCTCGAACGTTCTGCAGAAGGGTTCTTGAGTGGGTTTGTGGGTGGGCATGGCCTAGAGACAATCGCCCGTACCAATGAACTAGCAGACCGAGGAGTCGCTGGTGTTGTCCAAATTCTTCCCTTTACTTGTATGCCTGAAGTAATTGCCCAAACGATTCTTCCTGATGTAAGCCGAGCCAAAGGACTGCCTGTTCTTAGTTTAGTCGTCGATGAACACACTGGCGAGGCAGGGTTCCAGACTCGGGTGGAAGCTTATGTTGATCTGCTGCGCCGACAGCGGAGGGAGGTATCTCGTGACCAAGTGCAGAGCATATCTGGGTGTTGATGTCGGATCAGTCAGCACCAATCTGATCTTGATGGATGCACAGACGGATGAAGTGCTGGTTAAGCTGTATCTGCGTACCAATGGTGATCCCATTGGTACCGTGGTAAAAGGTATGCAGAAGCTGGCTGAGACCGGTGAGTGGGAGGTTGTGGGAGTTGGCACCACGGGCAGCGGGAGGCAGCTCGCCGGTGTTATGCTTGGTGCTGATGTAGTTAAGAACGAGATTACTGCCCATGCCGTTGCGGCTTTGAAGTACAACCCAAAGGTTTCTACAGTCATTGAAATCGGTGGTCAGGATTCGAAAATCATCTTGATCCGCAGCGGGGTGGTCAATGATTTTGCTATGAATACTATCTGCGCCGCTGGAACCGGTTCTTTTTTGGATCAGCAAGCGATGCGCCTTGGTATCGATATCCGTGATTTTGGGAAGATCGCCCTTCAAGGCCGTCATCCGGTGCGAATTGCCGGCCGCTGCACAGTCTTTGCTGAATCGGATATGATACACAAGCAGCAGTTAGGCCATACAGTCCCTGATATCCTGGCAGGACTCTGCGAGGCTATGGTGCGCAACTATCTTAGTAACGTTGGAAAAGGCAAAAGCATCGAACCTGCGGTATTATTCCAAGGAGGGGTGGCTGCCAATGAAGGAATACGTATGGCATTTGAGAAGGCCTTAGGGTTAGAAGTGGAAGTTCCCGAACACTTCGATGTGATGGGTGCCTTGGGAGCCGCGGTTCTCGCAAAGGAACATTTGGCAGCGGTGGGCGGCACCACGAAATTCCGTGGCTTTACGGTGGGCACCAGCTCGTTTGAAAGTTCCAGCTGGGAGTGCCAGGAGTGCCCCAATCACTGCGAAATTGTGCAGATCCGCCGAGATGGCATGCCGCTAGCCTGTTGGGGTTCTCGCTGTGGGAAGTATCAAATCGCTCCAGACTCTGCTTAGGCAGGGTCTTTTTGTTGTACCGAATTCGCCGTTGTGATATGATTTAGTGAGTAAGAACTCTTGGAAGGGAGTTGCGGCACATGCTCAGTTTTGAGCAGATTATTTTAGGAATTCCAGCACTCTTATTGGCTATCTCGGTACACGAATTCGCCCACGGTTATGCCGCTTATCGCCTTGGAGATCCCACAGCCAAGCATCATGGGCGCCTCACTTTGAACCCGCTGGCCCACTTGGATCCAATTGGTGCACTAATGCTTTTGATCTTTCGTTTTGGTTGGGCGCGTCCCGTACCAGTGAACTCAGCATATTTTAAGGACCGGAAAAAAGGCACTTTAATTGTTTCGGTAGCAGGCCCGCTGTCTAATATTCTCATGGCCTGGCTGTTTTTTAACTTGGTTCGAATTCTGCCTAACCGAATGCCCACCTTTGCGCTAGCGCAGACAGTGTACCACTTCTTGCTGCTGAACCTGAATTACAATTTGGGTCTAGCGGCTTTCAATCTGCTGCCACTCCCACCGTTAGATGGTTCCAAGATTGCAGCAAGTCTTCTGCCCCCGCGCTGGGAGTACAACTATCTGCGCTTATCCCAGTACGGGCCATTTATCTTGATGCTCCTGCTGTGGACTGGAGTTGCGCAGATCGTTCTCAGGCCGATATCCCAGACTCTGCTCCGGATGATCTCATTCTTGTCGATTTAGGTGACGATGATGGAGTATGTGGTGAAAGTTGAGGCCTATGAGGGGCCTTTTGATCTTCTGCTGGATCTCATTGAGCAGAACGAAATTGATATTTTGGACATACCCATCGCGGTTGTAACGCAGCAGTATCTCGAGTATCTGTACTCGATGCAGGAGCAAGACCTGACTATCGGAGGAGAGTTCTTGGTGATGGCTGCGACGCTGCTCCGCATCAAGGCAAAGATGCTTCTGCCTCCTGAAGAATTGCTTATCGAAGAGCAGGAGGAAGAGGAAGGGGACCCCCGAGAGCAGTTAGTGGAGCAGCTATTGCGGTATAAGGCCTTTAAGGAAGTGGCTGCACAGCTCACAGAGCGCTACCAGAGTTCCACCGGATTTTTCACCCGGGGAATGCCAGTCCATAAGACTGCCAAGGCTCCCATTTTCACGAATCTTGTGGGAGACTTGACTGTGGATGATCTTGCCGCACAATTTGCGCAGCTGCTTGAGGATTTGACAGCCGAACCCCCCCACCATACAGTAGTCCAGCGTGTTACTGTTGCTGAAAGGCTGGCTGATATTCGTGTTCAGTTGGTTGGCCGCAGCCGCATAGGGTTTGATGAATTGGTTAGGAAAACGACTAGGCAGGAAGTGGTAGTCACATTCTTGGCTGTCCTAGAATTAGTGCGGCTCCGGGAAATCAGAGTGCGGCAGTCATCGACCTTCGGATACATTGAAATTATCCCGCAGCATGAGTTGGGGAGGCTGAGTTATGACCCTGCAGGAAGCAGAACAAATAATTGAAGCGTTGATTTTTGCATCAGACGAGCCTTTGAGTGCGCAAAGGTTGGCTGAGCTGCTGGAATTAGATTTGACCAGTATTCCTGCCTTGGTAGAACGCATTCAAAAGCGCCATGAAGATGGAGGCTTGCTGATCAGGGAAGTAGGTGGGGGTTATCAGTTTGTAACCAAACCAGAATTTGCGCCGTGGATTGAAAAACTAGGTAGACCTGTGGTTCACGCCCCCCTAACGCAGGCGAGTACAGAGACTCTCGCCATAATCGCGTATCGTCAGCCAGTGACCAAGGCGGAGATCGAGGATATCCGGGGAGTGCGTTCTGACAGCGCCGTGAACAATCTTCTTGAACGCGGACTCATCTGTGAATTAGGGCGTAAAGATGCTCCAGGACGGCCAATTCTTTACGGGGTGACAGACAAGTTCTTGGTTCACTTCGGCTTGAAAAGTTTGGATGACTTGCCTCCATTAAGCATATCCTAAGACTGAGTTGGGGTGATTCCATTGCTCAGTCTTTTCTTTTTTGGCGCACTTGTGTTCTTGGCGGTGCTGCTCTGGCTGCCCTGGACCTTTGTGGTTGAGGCTGTAATCGGAAAAGAGACGCGCTATGATCTTCGCTTGAAAACCTGGTGGGGCAGCATATCTCTTCTGCCCTTCATAATTAGGACAAGCCGGGCAGTCATGGAAGAACTCCGTGCTATGCTGCCTGAAAGCGGACCAACCCATCCTCAGGATATGCTTGAGCAGATTTTCGACATCGTCCGCCATCTAAGGCGGCAGACAACCCGTTTTGGCCGCCTACTGCGCTTATTTGTACAAGAGATCGTGAAATTCGAAGTCAGTGCAGCATTTGGCCTTGCTGATCCTATGATAACGGCTACCATTTATGGTGGGGTTTGGGCATTTTTGGGACCACTTATTACGGCACTGAACGCAAGCGGCCGCATGAGGTGTCGTCCTAGTGTGACCGTCACTCCGATGTACAATGCCTTAGGTGGCGAACTACACTTTTACTGCATATTCAGGATTCGACTTGGTCAAATTATAGGTGACATGATGCGCGGTCTCGCCGATTCAGCGGTGCAGCGAATGCAGGTAAAGGAGATGTGAGCCTAATGGAAGGAACTCATCCCATCGAAGGCTTAATGCAGACTGCAATGGAGAGTCTGAAGATGATGGTAGATGTCAACACCATTCTAGGTGATCCTGTTGAAACACCCGATGGAAGTGTGATTGTGCCAGTCAGCCGTGTGAGTTTTGGATTTGCTGCTGGCGGCAGTGAGTTTCAATCAAAAGATGCTCAGGAATTGCCCTTTGGTGGGGGAAGCGGTGCAGGCGTTGCTTTAAATCCGGTGGCCTTCCTAGTAGTTGGCCATGAAACCGTACGCCTGCTGCCTGTCGACAATACGGCTATATACGATCGACTGGTGGACATGATACCTCAGGTTGTAGACCAGGTCCACGGAATGATTCAAGGAAACCGGATCAACAGTACCCTTAAGACACCATACAATGTCTGATAAGGTCGTTAGGAACAGAAGAGGGTGCGCTTCACCAGCAGCCCCTCTTTTTTCTTGCCATTCTTTCCGAAGTTAGGTATGATCGTGATAATGACAGGGGGGCATTTTCTTGAAGATGCGGCTGCAGAAATATATGGCTCATGCAGGATTAGCTTCGCGGCGTGTATGCGAAGACATTCTTCGAGCCGGTCGAGTCACTGTAAACGGGAAACCTGCGACTCTGGGTATGGTCGTGGATCCAGCAAGGGATAAGGTCCTTGTGGACGGCAGGCCGATCGGCAGACCTGAACGGAAGCGGTACCTCATACTCCACAAACCAGCTGGCTACGTAACAACTGTGCGTGACCAATTTAAGCGTAAGACAGTTATGGATTTAATCAAAGGGGTTCCTGAACGCATTTATCCCGTGGGTCGCCTGGATTACGACACGGAAGGCCTGCTCATTCTAACAAACGATGGGAAGCTGGCAAACCGCATCATGCACCCTCGGTATGAATTGGAAAAGGTCTATTTGGTAACTGTGAAGGGGCAGATCACGCCAACGGCTCTTCGGCAGCTGCGGCGCGGTGTTGAACTCAGTGACGGAAAGACCGCCCCGGCCCGAGTTGAACTTCTGATGAATGATGGCAACTCCTCGATGATCCGTATGGCAATCAGCGAGGGGCGCAACCGGCAGGTGCGCCGCATGTGTGAGGCGGTGGGTTTTCCGGTCGTCAGGTTGGTGCGCATCGCCGTTGGCCCTATCAAGCTGGGTAAATTGAAATCAGGTGAGTTTCGTGATCTTACGCCAGCGGAGATAAGCAAATTGAAACAGGCGGTGAACGAGAGGTGGCAGCGGAGGTAGTTATTGTGGGAGCAGGCGCTGCAGGCCTTTTAGCCGCGGGCTTTGCCGCGCAGCGTGGGCTGCAGGTTACTGTGCTCGAAAAAACCGACCGCACTGCGAAGAAGGTTCGTATTTCTGGCAAAGGCCGCTGTAATGTGACCAATGCTATGCCTATCAGAGAGTTTCCAAGGTACTATCCGGGAAATGGCCGGTTCTTATATGGGGCACTGCATAGGTTTTCGAATGAAGATTTGATGGATTTTTTCCGTAACTTGAACGTGGAACTGAAGGTAGAACGTGGACAGCGGGTGTTTCCCGCCTCTGATGATGCCCATCAGATAGCCAACGCTTTGGAAAGATTCGCTCGAAGCAGAGGTGCTCGGATCAACTTTGGTACACGAGTCGAGGAAATTGTTATTCGCAACGGAGCGGTTGAGGGTGTTATCAGTTCTGGTTCACAAGGACGCAAACTGCATAAGGCGGCTGTGGTGCTGATTGCTGCGGGGGGCAAGAGTTATCCAGGAACGGGCAGTAACGGAGACGGTTATACACTTGCGGCTCAGGCTGGGCATACCGTGGTCGAACCGCGGCCATCGCTCGTGCCGCTCAAAGTTGTAGAACAGTGGCCTAAAGAGTTGGCCGGCTTGACCTTGAAGAATGTACGGCTCAGTCTTACATACGATAATGAATCGGTCAGTGAATTTGGCGACATGATGTTTGCCCATTTTGGAATCACTGGGCCAATCGTTCTGACAGCAAGTGATACCGCAGCGCAGTGGTTTGCCCGTGGTGCCGATTCGGTTCGAGGTTCGCTGGATCTCAAACCAGCCCTTACTCCCGAACAGCTAGATCGGCGCCTGGTAAGAGATTTTGAGAAGTTTTCCCGCAAGCAGTTCAAGAATGCCCTGGATGATCTGCTGCCCAAGCGGATGATTCCCATTATGATTCAGTTGAGCGGAATTGCGCCTGATAAGCCCGTAAATCAGATTTCTCGAGAAGAACGTCTGAAGTTCCGAGATCTGCTCAAGCAGGTTCCTCTGACTGTTTCTGGCACGCTGCCTATTGCAGCGGCTATAGTTACAGCAGGAGGAGTGGCTGTTGATGAAGTAGATCCTAGGACTATGGAGTCGCGGATTGTGAAGGGATTGTATTTCGCTGGAGAAGTGCTGGATGTTCACGGCGTTACGGGAGGTTTCAATCTTCAGGCCGCATTTTCCACTGCATATACTGCCGCTCAAGCTTTTATGGTTGAAGGGTGATGTTGTTGAGAATTGCCATAGATGGCCCTGCGGGAGCAGGGAAGAGTACAGTAGCCCGCATTGTAGCAGAAAAGCTGGGCTGTGTATATATTGATACAGGCGCGATGTATCGCGCTTTAACTTTGGAAGCACTAGATAAGGGTATCGATTTGACTGATGAGTTTGCACTGGTAGATGTCTTAGAGCAGATGGATTTGACTATCAGGCCGGGACGAGGCGGCAATCAGATTTTTATCCGAGGAAAGAATGTTACGTCGAGGATTCGCGAACCGTTGGTTAGTCAAAACGTTTCTTTAGTATCGAGCCATAAGGCTGTGCGGGAAGCAATTGTGGAAATGCAGCAGGAAATGGCAAGAAACGATGACGTGGTAATGGATGGCCGGGACATTGGAACCGTTGTCATGCCTGATGCGGAATTTAAGTTTTTTCTCTATGCATCGGTTGAAGTGCGGGCGCGGCGCCGTCAATTAGAGCTTTCAAAAAAAGGTTATGTGGTCCCTCTTGAAGAATTGATTGAACAGATCAGAGAGAGAGATCACTTTGATTCGACCCGGGAAAACTCCCCACTCAAGAAGGCTGAAGACGCCATTGAGATTGATACAACTAATCTGACTATCGATGAAGTTGTAGACTTAATTCTCTTGTACTGCAGGGGGAGGGAGCGCGGTGTATGAGGTAGCCGTTGCAATTATTCGTGTTATTGTTAGGATTGTGTTTGGCCTTCAAGTCGAAGGTCTAGAGAATATCCCCAAAGAGGGCGGGGCGGTTATCGCGCCAAACCACACCACTTGGTTTGACCCGGTAGCTGTAGCGTGTGCGATTCGGAGGCCAATCCACTTCATGGGCAAGGCAGAGCTTTTCCGCAATCCATTCTTGAATAGATTATTCCGCCGCGCATATGCCTTCCCAGTAAAACGGGGCATGGCAGACCGGGACGCCATCCGAACCGCCATCAGCAGGGCAACTGATGGGAACCTCGTAGGGATCTTCCCGGAAGGCACCAGGGTACGGCCCGGTGAAGAGCTACCTCTCCAAGGGGGAGCCGTTTACATCGCAGCCAAGTCAGGTGTGCCCATTATTCCCGTAGGGATTATTGGGGTAACACCTCTTAGGCCTTTCAGGAAAATTGTGGTTCGCATTGGCGAGCCTGTTCACCTAGGAGGTCCTCGCCGGATCAGTAAATCTGAGATCGATGAGGCAGGTTTAGCGATTTCCAAGCAATTTGCGACCCTGCTAAGAAGGAATCTGGATTAAGGCGCAGAAATACAAAGAGGCAGGGCGGATATTTGATTTGTTATTGAAGGCATAATAAAGGGAGGGGAACAGGTGGAAATAGTATTGGCAGATGCCGCTGGCTTCTGCTTTGGCGTGAAGCGGGCCTTAGATATGGTCCTAAGATTAGCTGATGAAGCAGACCGAAGCCAAGGCGGCGCTCCGATACATACCCTAGGTCCACTTATCCATAATCCTCAGGTAGTAAAGCAGCTTGAAGAGAAGGGTGTAACTGTCAAGCACGCACCGGAGGATATAGATTCAGGAGTAGTCATTGTTCGTAGTCACGGAGTATCACCTGCGGTCATGGAGACGCTCCAGCAGCCGGGTGTTGAGGTTGTTGATGCGACATGTCCGTTTGTGCAGCGAGCTATGCGTTGGGCTAAACAGTTAGATGGTGAAGGCTATCAGGTTATTATTGTTGGGGATGAATCCCATCCGGAGGTCCAAGCTGTTAGAGGCTATGTTTCGAATGGAACTGCTTACGTTGTGGACTCACCTCAAGCCATTGATGAACTTCCGACAGCAAAACGCATAGGTGTTATAGCGCAGACAACCCAATCAAAATCAGTACTGCAAGCATGTGTTAGTGCCCTGATTGGGAAAGCTCAAGAAATTAAGGTCTTTGACACTATCTGCACCGCGACCGAACAGCGGCAGGCTTCTGCAAGACAATTAGCCGCCCAAGTGGACGTGATGGTGGTGATCGGAGGCCATAATAGCGCCAACACTAAGAGATTGGCGGAAGTATGTCAGGAGCAGGGGACTCGTACGATTCACGTTGAGACACCTGATGATTTAAAAAAAGAGTGGTTCACGGGAGTTCGTAGAGCCGGAGTTACGGCCGGGGCCTCTACTCCAGATTGGTTAATTGAGGGGGTACTTAAGAGAATGAGTGAATTCACAGAGGACAAAGTAACACAAGTAACTGAAGGAATGGAAGAGCCTAGGGAAGAAGCAGCAGAAGAAACACTGACTGCTGAAACCGAAGCTGTTCAAGCAGAGGCCCAAATGGAGGACTTTGACGTAACCCTACCTACCCAGGGTGAAATCATCACAGGCCGGGTTGTAAAGGTTTCTCCGGATGAGGTCTTAGTTGACATTGATTATAAATCAGAGGGACGCATTCCTCTTAATGAGTTGAGCTTCCTTCCTAACGTTAATCCCGCTGACCTTGTCAGCGAAGGCGACGAGATTAATGTAAAGGTACTCAAGGTTGAAGACTCAGAAGGCACAGTACTGCTTTCCAAGAAGAGAGCCGACGCCGAGCAGAGCTGGAAAAAGCTTGAGGAACTTTATGAAAGCGGCGGTACCCTTGAGGCTAAGGTTATGCAGACCGTCAAGGGTGGTCTTTTAGTTGATGTGGGTGTACGCGGCTTCATTCCTGCAAGCCATGTGTCCCGCACTTATGAAGATGACCTCGAGAAGTACGTAGGCCAAGTTCTGGAGCTGAAAATTATCGAGTTGGATCGCTCTAAGAACAACGTGGTATTTTCCCACAAGGAAGTTCTCGAAGAGAAATTCCAAAAGGCCAAAGAAGAAGCTTTCAACACTCTCGAAGAGGGCGCTATCGTTGATGGTGTTGTGCGCCGTTTGACCGATTTCGGTGCTTTTGTTGATATCGGCAATGGAGTAGAAGGCCTTCTGCACGTTTCCGAAATGGCCTACAGCCGCGTTGATCATCCATCCGATGTTTTGGCTGAAGATGATCACATCAAGGTTATGATTCTTGGCGTGGACAAAGAGAGAGAGAGAATTTCTCTCGGCCTGAAGCAGACTCTTCCCGATCCATGGGATAACATAACCGAGAAGTACAGCGTTGGCGACGTAGTTACCGGTGAGGTAACACGGACCGTAGATTTCGGTGCCTTCGTCAAGCTGGAAGATGGTGTCGAGGGATTGGTGCACATCAGTCAGCTTTCCCACAAACATGTGGCGAAAACTGAAGATGTAGTTTCCGCTGGTGACGAAGTTCAGGTCAAGGTCATCAGCGTGGATCCTGATGCCCGTCGGATTGGTCTGAGCATTAAAGATCTCGAGCCCAAACCAGAGCCAAAGGTTCAGCCCAGAGTACAAGCCCAACCAGTAGTTGAAGAATCCACTGGTGACGAACTAACCACCACAATTGGTGATATCGTCGGCGACTTATTCAAGAACAGATAATTCATACCAACAGCAAACCCTGTCAGCATCAGCTGGCAGGGTTTTTTTGCAGGTGAATATAAAGGGGGTGTTGAAAGTATTATGGTAAACGAATATAAATGTTGAGGAATGAATATGTACAAGCGTAATTTCTCGTTGCGGCAAAAACTGATTCTCTCGTTTGTCTTGGTGGTTGTGCTGCCTGTGCTCTTAGTAGGCTTAACCCTCACTCGTACACTGCGCGAACGCGCCGAAGAACAGGCGCTTCAAGAGACTTTGGCCAGTATAGAGCGAGTGAAGCGACACGTCAATGGTGCCATGCGGCAGGCTATGGTGCTCTCAGCTCGTTTTTTTGTGGACAGGGATTTAGAAGTGATCTTGGGCCGGACATATGGTTCCACCTGGGATGTGGTCAGTGCCTACTTGGATTATGCCGATTTCGATATTTATCCTGAGATTAGTACTGAGATTGCAATGATCAGAACATACGCCCCCAATCCTACGTTGTTGGATAATTGGCGGATTATGCGGGTAACCGATGACGTAGCCAGCACTGATTGGTATCAGGAAGCTGTTCAGGGTAAGGGCAAGATCAGCTGGCGATATTTGTGGTTTCCAGAGATGGAAAAAGGGTATTTTTCCCTAGTTCGGCTGATTACAGGTACGAACCCTGTAGGGGTACTCACCATCAGTCTTAATCCTGAGCATCTAAACAGTATCCTGGCTCAAGAAAGTTTCGAAATTCTCTTACTGGATGATGACGGAAGGGTTATTGCAGCATCAGAGCGGAGCCAGGTAGGTCAACTAGCTGATGAAACGATTCGAGGGTTGTCTCTTACAAACGGACGCACCCATCAGATAGTCTATCGGGGCGGTTTGTACCATGCTATGGTAGATCAAATCTCCCAAGGTGAGCTGGGTTCGAGGCTGCGCATTGTTTCCCTTTTCCCGGCAGAATACATCATGGCCAAGACGCGGGAAGTAAATCAATCAGGCTTCTTAATTGTCAGCATCAGCCTCCTGTTATCCTTTGGGCTGATACTGGTGTTGTCGCGAGCCTTAACTGTTCGCCTGCAGCGGCTCAGTGAAGGCGCTCATCAGGTGGCGGCAGGGGATTTGGACCATTCTCTTCTAATGAACGGCACCGATGAAATCAGCAAGCTCTCGCAGGACCTGACAAAGATGGTGCAGAGCATACAGCTTCTCTATCAGCAGAAAGAACAGCTTGAGGTTGGACAGCGAGAAATCCAGTTTCGTATGCTGGCTAATCAAATCAATCCCCATTTCTTATTTAACGTATTAGAAACTATTCGGATGAGAGCTTTGATCAGCGGAGCTGAGGAAGTGGCAGAGATCGTCCATCTGCTTGGAAAGATTTTGCGGCGCAATTTGGAGATAGGGCCTGATCCGGTATCCTTCAGCGAAGAAATGGATATCATCCGCAGTTATCTGCAGATTCAGCGCTTTCGCTTTGGAGACAGGCTTCAGTTTACCTTCGATATAGATCCGGAAGTCGAGGACTACCCAATTCTTCCGCTGCTGCTTCAGCCGTTAGTCGAAAATGCCGTGGTGCACGGGCTCGAAGGCAAGGAAGGGCCGGGAACGATTACAGTTTCAGCTCGACGGTTGGCAGACTCTGTCCAGATTCGAGTTTGTGATGATGGTCTTGGTATGAATCCTGCCCAGCTAGAAAGGATATTGAAACCGCTTAGAAATCAAGAACTCCCAGCGGATCGAATCGGGATTTCCAATGTTTTTCAGCGTATCCGCCTCTATTATGGTGACGAAGCGGCATTTGAAGTAACGAGCACAGAGGGGATCGGGACGGAGGTGAAAATAGTTCTGCCATGGATAGAAGAGTCTTCTCAGTGATGATCGTGGACGATGAACCAATCATCAGGGAAGGTCTGCGGGTCTTGATCGACTGGCGCCAGTATGGCTTTGAAATCTGTGGAGAAGCCGGAAACGGGCGAGAAGCATTGGAGCTTGTGAAGGAACTTGAACCTAATCTGATGGTGGTTGATGTGAAAATGCCGGTGATTGACGGGCTGAAGCTTATGGAACTGGTCCGTCAGATTGAGCCCACCATTCAGTTCTTGGTGCTCAGCGGATACTCGGAGTTTGCTTATGCGCAGAGGGCGATTGACCTTGGGGCTCTCGGTTATCTTCTTAAGCCCATCGATCAGCGCGAACTGACCCGAAAGGTAAACAAGGCTCACCAAGTACTTCAGCGTCTGTATAACACACAAACTGATCGGGCTATTCTGGAAATCTGCTGGGGTGATGCCGAACAAGAGCTTGTCAAACAGTTGTGTATGGCGGTGGAATTTGGCAATCAGAAACAGATCGCCACTTTGGTGGCTGAAGTGGCTGACCGTTACTGCGCGGGCAGCATATCGATGGCGAAAGCCGCCTCAACCTATCTGCACATCTATTTTGCCGTTATCCGCAGTTTGAAGGTGGCTGAGCGGCTCAAGGGTCAGACAAATTCTTACGAGGAAATTGTCGACAGGGCTTTTGCCTGTACCGGTAGAGCAGCCTTGGAGGAACTTTTTCGCCAGAAGCTAGCTGACTTGTCTCGACAGCTAATGCTTTCGTCACCCGATGAGCTGGTGGCGCGCATCATGAGCTATGTAGAGCTCAATTACGCAGAGCGCCTAACCTTAGAAGAGCTTGCCGCAATCGTAGGCTACACTCCGGCGTATTTGGGCAAGCTATTTCGTTCGCATACAGGCATGGGATTCGCTGATTTTCTGGGAAAGATTCGACTGGAGAAAGCGAAAGAACTGCTGGAGGCAGGCACTAATGTCAGCGAAGTAGCTGAGCAGGTCGGTTACCGCGATGCGGACTACTTCAACCGAAAATTCAAACAGCGTTTTGGCGCTAATCCTTCTGCGTTTAAGAAAAAGTGAAATATCGCGGAACTATCATGGAAAACACCCCTAATTATTCGGGTGTTTTTCTTTATGAACAATACGGTATAATTGTGGCAGAAATGTTAGAAAAAGGTGATCGCGTGAATGTGAAGCGGTTCTTGGTTAGACTCTACCACCAGCGCTATCTCATTTTCATGAGCCTCCCCTTTGTTCTTTGGGTAGTAATTTTTAAGTATGTGCCTATTTGGGGATGGACCATGGCATTCCAAGAGTATAAGCCTCATCGGACATTTTGGGAACAACCATGGGTGGGGTTAGCTCATTTTCGCGAACTCTTCCGTGACCCCATGTTCTACGAAGTTATGCGCAATACTCTGGCCATGAGCTTGCTGTCATTGATCTGCGGGTACACACTACCGATCATTTTTGCACTCCTGCTCAATGAACTGCGGGATGGCCTTTTCAAGCGTTTTGTACAAACAGTATCGTATCTGCCTCATTTTGTATCGTGGGTGATTGTAGCAAGTATGTTTTCTAAGCTGTTGGGAATCGACGGCGGCGTCAATCAAGCGTTAATGGCGATGGGGATTATCGATAAGCCGATCCTGTTCTTTGCACACGGCAAGTACTTTTGGGGATTGGTTACCTCTATCGAGGTCTGGAAAGAAATTGGCTGGAACTCGATTATCTTTCTAGCGGCCATGATGGCGGTAGATCCTGACTTATACGATGCAGCGGCGGTGGATGGTGCTGGCAGGTTTCGAAGAATGTGGCACGTTACTCTTCCCGGAATCAGCACAGTAATAGCCATCATGCTGATCATGTCTATCGGGAACTTAATCAATATTGGTTTTGAGAAGCAGTTCCTCTTAGGAAACAACCTTGTGAAAGACTACTCTGAAGTACTGGACCTCTATGTTCTAAACTACGGTATCCGAATCGGCCGCTACTCTTATGGTACCGCCATTGGCATTTTTAAGTCCGTAGTCAGTATAGCGCTGTTGTTCCTGGCAAATCGGGTTATCCGCCGTATCAACCCAGAAGGCCGCATCATTTAGCTGGGAAGGGAGGGAATGGAATGGTACAGCGACACACAATCGGCGACAAGGTGTTCAATATTTTCCTATATGCCTTCATGATCTTCATGGCTGCGATTACGCTCTATCCTTTTCTAAATGTGCTGGCTATTTCTCTAAATGATTCTGTTGATGCGGTTCGTGGAGGAATTCATATCTGGCCTCGTAAGTTCACCCTCCAGAATTATCGAGAAGTGTTTACCTATCCGCACCTGGTGACAGGCTTTTACATCTCGGTACTTCGTACGGTTATCGGTACCGCCTTGGGGTTAGCAAGTTCTGCGACGGTAGCTTATGTGATCAGCTGTCGGGAGTTTATGTTCCGCAGATTTGTATCAGGCATCTTTGTGCTCACCCTCTATTTCTCCGGAGGTATGATTCCAGAGTTCATGCTTGTGCGCAAGCTAGGCCTGATCAATAACTTCTGGGTATACATTCTTCCCGGCTTGATCAGCGGATGGAATGTCTTTGTCTTGCGAGCATACATGGACACGCTGCCTGAGAACATCAAGGAGTCGGCCAAGTTAGACGGGGCCAACGATCTTACTATTTTTGTCCGGTTGATCCTGCCGCTTTGTAAACCGGTGCTGGCTACAATAGCTTTGTTTATCGCAGTGGGACAGTGGAACAGTTGGTTTGATACGTTCTTGTATACGACTGGGAACCCTGCTCTCACTACCCTGCAGTATGAGATGATGCGGATCCTGCAGAATGTGACTGTTTCATCGACTGGTAGCATGTATGCTTTAGGAGCAGCGAACGCACCGCGGGTATCGCCCGAATCGATCCGTATGACCATTACCGTTGTGGCAACAGTTCCGATCGTTTTAGTCTATCCGTTCCTACAGAAATATTTCGTAAAAGGTTTAACCTTGGGAGCTCTGAAAGGCTGATACAGGTGGCCGCCTGTAAAAAATAAAAAGGAGGACAAGAGATGAAAAGACTGTTTGTGCTGGGTTTAGCGCTTGGGATCGTCTTGGGTTTGCTGCTGCCTGCTGGTGCAGCGGACAAGGATGAACCCTTGATTCTCACAATGTTCAGCGGTGATATCAATCCAGACGACACAGGTTTCGAGGATCCAATTGCCAAAAAGATCACTGAAGCCACAGGCGTCAAGCTCAAGATTGAGTATCCGGTAGGCGAGTATGAGCAGAAAGTAACGCTTATGATCGCCAGTGGTGAATACCCAGACCTGATTTTCCACAAGAACGCAGGTCCCTTCGTGGAAGCAGGAGCTTTCATCGACCTTACACCTTACATCGAGGAGTATGGCGATAACATCAAGGCCCTGTACGGACCCTACCTGAACCGTCTGCGCTACAGTATCGATGATCCTTCTATCTACTATCTCGGATGCTTCGGCGTAGGCTCCAAGGTTTGGGACGTCAGCGGTGTCCAGCTCCAACACGCGGTTGTGAAAGAACTGGGCTATCCTAAGATGGAGACAGTCAAAGATCTGGAAAATGCCATTAAGGCGTACATCGAGAAGTATCCGACTATCAACGGGCAGCCAACAATCGGATTGTCGCTGCTGGCCGATGACTGGCGCTTCTTGATCACTGTCACTAACCAGGCTGCATTTGCTACAGGTGCTCCTGACGATGGTGAATGGTACGTTGATCCTGAGACTTACGAAGCAGTTTTACATCACACTCGTCCTGAAGAACGAGAGTATTTTCGCTGGCTCAACCACATGAACGACATCGGTCTCTTAGACCCAGAAAGCTTTGTACAGAAGTATGACCAGTATCTAGCGAAGATTGCTTCTGGACGCGTCTTGGCTCTCACCGACGCCCGCTGGCAGTATGAACAGGCCGAGCAGGCTCTCCGTCAGCAGGGAATGTTTGAACGGACCTACGGAAGCTATCCAATCGTGCTTGACGAACGGTTCCAACGTATGGATCTGCAGGATCCAGGGTACTCTGCTGGATGGGGCATTGGTATCACTGTAGACTGCAAAGATCCAGTCGCAGCTTTCAAATTCCTCGACTGGATGGCATCCGACGAAGCCCAGATTCTCAACAACTGGGGTATTGAAGGCGTCAACTACGAAGTAATAGATGGCAAGCGCGTCATCCCACCAGAAGAGATGAATCGCCGCCTCAACGATCCGAACTACCGCAGAGAAACTGGTGTAGGCCTGTATGTCTATCCGTTCCCACAGCGGGGAGACGGAATTCTGGATCCAACAGGCAACACCTACACGGTAACAACTCCAGACTACATTAAGGAACGCTATTCCGATATCGAGAAAGAAGTCCTAGCTGCTTATGGTGCTGAGATGTGGATGGATCTCTTCCCACAGCAGGATGACCTGCCCATCAAACCGTGGGGCGCTGCATGGCAGATTCCGACACCAGAAGATCCGAAGTATCAGATGGCATGGCAGCGGATTCAGGACATCATTCGTAGGCGAATCCCTGAGGCAATCTTGGCAAGTCCAGATGAATTTGATGCAATCTATGACAAGATGCTCCAGGAGATCGAAGATGCCGGACTCGAATATGTCACAACTGAGTTTAACAAGCTGCTTCAAAATCGTCTCAAGCATTGGGGTATCATCGAATAGGTGGGCTCTAGAGGGGTGGAACCTAAGGTTCTGCCCCTTTTTTCTACATATTGACCTTCCTCCAGGGAAAACTAACAGAAACATAACTGGAGGGATGCCTATGCCAGCTGGGATGACAATTCTGGTTGTGGCTGCTGCCCTGATCTACTTCGGTGTCGCTCAGCGAATGCTGGACAAGATGCGGCTGACTGACACCCAGGCTCTCTTAGCCATAGCTTTGATGGTTGCGGGGAGCTTCATTACGATTCCTATTCTATCTGGAAGGACGAGCATAGGGATCAATTTGGGCGGTACGCTTGTTCCCTTGGGCATAGTGATTTATCTGCTTGTAACGGCCGATTCTTCGTACGAACGAGTCCGGGCACTGATTGCCTCGGTGGTAACAGCTGCCATTATTTTCGGTATCGCTCAATACACCGATTTCGATCCCAGCAGTGGAAGCTTTATTGATCCGCTGTGGCTGTTCAGTATTGTTGCCGGTATTGTCGGTTATCTCGCTGGACGTTCAAGGCGGGCGGCGTTCATTGCCGGAGTGTTGGGAATACTTCTGACCGACATTGTGCACGCCTTTCGAGCCTGGCTGGTGAACCTTAATACCTCTACCGTGCTGGGGGGAGCTGGGGTATTTGACTCTATGATCTTGGCTGGAATCATTGCCGTAGTCTTAGCTGAAGTGGTTGGTGAAACCCGAGAACGGCTGAGCGGTGGCCCCGGTGTACCGCCTGTTATGGAAGAGGACAATTTTCAAGCTGAAGAAGGGGAAGGGGACGAGTGATGCGCAGACTAAGCCGGATCCTTGTAGTTTTCGCTGCAGTATGTCTTCTCTGCAGCTCACCAGCATGGGCTGAGCGGACAGATGGGGGCTATTATACTTTGGTAGATGAAAACGGCCAAACAATTACCATGACTGCCCGTCATTTGGACCCGGGCGATGCCTACATTGCCGCTGACAACAAACGCTATGAAGTGGTTTCGGTTGATGGTGACGAGGTCTTGGTACGCTACACAGAAACCATCCAGCTGCCTGAGATCGATTTAGATGCGTTCCGCACTCAAGTTGGGCAAGGTACTCCCGGGAACGGGACTGTTGTGGGAATCTACCACACTCATAATGCCGAATCATATGTGCCTACAAGCGGCACCGAATCTAGAGATGATGGTAATGGCGACATTCTCAAGGTGGGTAAGGCGCTGGCGGATGCTATGGAGAACTTGGGGTTCAAGGTGATTTGGTCCGATAACAGTCACATACCTCACGATGGTCAAGCCTACAATCGTTCTCGCAGAACAGCAATGGAAATGCTGCAGGAAAATCCGGTCACCTTAATCGATGTGCACCGTGATGCTACACCGCCAGAAGTCTATGAGACTAATATTGAAGGCGAACCAGCAACCAAGGTGCGGATTGTAGTGGGCCGGCAGAACCAAAACAGGGAAGCCAATCTTGAATATGCTAAACGGCTGAAAGCTGTTGCTGACGAGGAGTTCCCCGGCATAATTGAAGGGATATTTGATGCGAAAGGAAACTACAACCAAGATCTAGGACCGCGCATGATCCTTTTAGAATTTGGTGCCCACACCAATTACATGGAGCATGCTCAGCAGGCGGCTGAGTTTTTCGCCAAAGTTATTCCCGCTGCCGTTGGCATAGAGCCAGGCCAGGAGCAGGCCGCTGAACAGCAGATGGATCAATCTGCTGGTCGATCTGTCTACTGGATTCTCGGAATTGCAGCCGCAGCTGTGGTGGGATATCTAGTTCTTAATCGGCAAGGACTGGACTCTATTACCGGGTTCTTCAAGAGAGAGGCAGGCCTGGGAAATACAGGCGACCATGATAGCGATCAGGAGAATGGATGATGGAGTACTTATTCACCATAGTATTGGGTACCTCAGCAGGACTCTTAGCGCGCTGGTATATGCTGAGGAGAGATTACCGTCAGTACCCCAGCTATCCTCAAGGGTGGGCGATTCACCTGTTCTTGGGGTTTATCGGGGGCCTGATTGGTGCGATCATCCCGCCGGCTTTCCTAGAAGGAGATTTTTCCGCTATTTCATTTCTGCTCCTAGCAGCGACTCAGTTCCGAGAAGTTCGGAACATGGAGCGCAATACTCTGACAGCTATGGAGGCAACTGAAATGGTAGGAAGGGGTAGTGGATACATCGAGGGAATTGCCCGAGTTTTTGAGGCCCGCAACTATCTAGCCATTTGGGTTTCGCTGGCAGTGGCTGTTAACAGTCAAATTTTTGATCCTGACCGCACCATGCAGGTTGTGAGTGGTGCTGTTGTGGCTGTATTCTTGTCTTGGGTCCTCAATCATTTGATGCGCGGGCATGTCATTGGAGACATCGCAGATGTTGAATTGGTCGATATGGAATTTGACGGCCCTGTCCTAGTTGCAGGCGGGGTGCATTTGATGAACGTGGGACTTCCAGAAGCACGCCAAACATGGTTGGAAAAAGGACTTGCAGTGCGAATAAAGCCGAAAGGCCCTAATTGGAAGGCCACCCTAGGTAATATCGGACAGATGCAGGCGATTGCCCATGACGCATCATCGATGCTTGGCATTTACATGGATGTTGGCGAACAAGAATTCATACCCATTGTACGTCGAGAACGCGAGAGCGGCAGTTTAATCATGATTATCATACCGTCGGAACGGGATGGTAAAGCACTCGTAGACGCTGTGCGCCGTGTTCCCGTTTTGGAAGGTGCAGTGCGTAAGCCGCTCCAGTCTCATGCTGGAAAAATGCTGGACTGAGGGGATTTCATGGCTGAAAAACAGATCTTAGCGATTGTAACTAAGAACCGCGACAAGGTCGGTGGAACTGGTCCGATCTTCTATGCTGAAAGTGACGAAGAGCTGGAGCACACCGCCACGCTGTTGGCTCGAGTGTTAGCCGCGGCTATTCATGACTTAGACAATGGGAGCGTAGTGATCGTCCGGCACTAAAAGGAGGACAGCTTGAAGATCATCTACTACTGCTTTGGTGGAACGCACTCTTCTCCTATTGCTGCAGCTCTACACGTCGGACTCCTATCCAAAAATAAACGGCCGGCAAAGGCAGAAATTTTAAGTCTGCCCTGGTTCGATCAAGTTACTACTGCCCAACGCGGGCAGTTATTTTTAGTAGGAAGAGACAGGGCAGGCAATTCAGTGTATGTATGTGGACGAGGCCGAGAAAAACAAGGCATTACAAACGCGATTATAAGCGGCGTGCTGTTAGCGGAAGGGGATCCTAGTGAACTGTTTTTCGTTGATACCCTGCCAGCTGTAAACCTGCTGATGCGTATTGGTGGATTTCTTTCTCGCGGTCTAAGTTGGGTGAGGCTAGGCCGTCCTTTGGTAACAATAGGTGCGCAGCTGGCCTTTCCAAAGTTGGTGAAACTCGTTGAAGAAGCCCAGACTAAACTGGGCTTAATTTAGCACCTTGCAAATAGCGACTGAGAAGGGAAAACAGCGATATATATAGAAATTAATCCGAGCAAGTTCTCTGAAAAAGTAGGAAGTAGAGGTATTGTGATGAGCAAACCTATTGTAGCTATTGTTGGCCGCCCTAATGTAGGGAAAAGCACACTCTTCAACCGCATAACCCGTACTCGGACTGCCATCGTTGAAGGTACTCCTGGGGTTACACGGGATAGGATCTATGCCGACGCAGAGTGGCTGAATAATCATTTCACCTTGGTTGATACGGGCGGTATTGATTACGAAACAGATGTAATAACCCAGCAGGTGCGGCGACAGGCTATGGTTGCGGTGGAGCAGGCTGATGTTATTATTTTTGTTGTAGACGGCCGCGATGGACTGACCGGGTTAGACGAAGAAGTTGCAGACCATCTGCGCCGTAGTGGCAAACCTGTCGTTCTGTGCGTGAATAAGGTAGACAATGCTGAAGATGCAGCAATGATGATTGCTGAGTTTTACAGTCTTGGCTTAGGCGAACCGATCTTTGTTTCGGCAGAACACGGCCGTAATGTGGGAGACCTTCTCGATGAGGTCATCAAGCACTTCGAACCGGGCACCGCCATTCCTGATGAAGACGCTCTGTATGTTGCTATCGTGGGACGGCCGAATGTCGGTAAGTCTTCCTTAGTCAACAAAATCCTGGGCGATAATCGAGTCATCGTTTCAGATATTCCTGGAACAACGAGAGATGCAATTGACACTTGGTTTACCTACGATGACCAGAAAATGGTTTTGATTGACACAGCCGGGTTGAGAAGACGAAGCAAGGTTGAGGAAAACTTAGAATACTACAGTGTACTTAGAACACTACGGGCGGTAGACCGCAGTGACGTTACACTAGCTTTACTTGATGCCACGGAGGGTTTAACCGAACAGGATAAGAGAATCATCGGTTATGCCCATGAGCAGGGTAAGGGTATTGTAATTGCGGTTAACAAGTGGGATTTGATCGAAAAGGATAGCAATACCATGCGGGAGTTTGAGGAAGAAATCCGCCAGGGACTGCTTTTTGCGTCCTATGCTCCCATGGTCTTTATTTCAGCTCTTACGGGACAGAGGATTCCGCGGCTATTAGAGACCATTCACGCGGTCAATCAAGCGCGGAGCATTAGGATTCCTACGGGCAGGCTCAACGAGATTATTCAAGATGCAGTGGCTGTTTCACAGGTGCCCAGCGATAAGGGCGTACAGCTCAAGATCTACTATGCGGCTCAAGTACAAGTCAATCCGCCGGTCTTTACTTTCCACGTTAACCGCCGTGACTTGATGCACTTTTCATATGAACGGTACTTAGAGAATAGACTGCGTCAAGAATATGGTTTTGTGGGCACTCCCATTATCTTTGCGATAAAGGAGCGCGAATGATGATGCTCATCCTAATCTCCGTCGTGGCATATTTGTTAGGTTCTATTCCATTTGGTTTGTTAGTTTCAAAACTGTGGGCAGAGATCGATATCCGCCAGCATGGCAGCGGCAACATTGGCATGACCAACGTTATGCGCACGGTAGGTTATCTTCCCGGCTTAATCACTCTGCTGCTCGATGTGGCAAAGGGTTTCATACCCGTGTTCATAGCTCGACAGGTTAGTGGGGACCCGCTTACTGCCCTTGCTGTTGGTGTATTTGCTATTGCTGGGCACAACTGGTCGGTCTTCCTCAAGTTTAAAGGAGGTAAAGGCGTAGCGACTACTGCAGGTGTTTTTCTAGGTGTCGCTCCTGGCATCGCTTTGGCCTTATTCGTAATATTCTTAGCTGTAGTGCTGCTCACACGTTATGTATCGTTGGGCTCTATTCTCGCAGCTGTTTCGCTGCCAATCTTGCTGATAATCTATCGTTTTCCCTGGTCAATTGTTGTTTTAGGCGCACTGATCAGTGCCTTTACTGTGGTGCGGCATCGCTCAAATATTGCTCGGCTTCTCTCAGGTACCGAGTACCGTTTTGGTGATAAAGCCAGCTGATTTTCCCGGCATTCAGCCGGGTTTCTTTTTCTTTCAGCTTGTTGTTATATTTCCACAAGGCTCCTAATATAGTTATAGTGTCCAAGAAGTGTATGCACGGGCATCAATACCGAAAGAGGCCCGGATGAGGAGGGAAGCCTTGATGGAAAGATTCAGCGTTTTTGCCGATATTGCTGAACGCACTGGCGGGAGCATCTATGTGGGTGTGGTCGGGCCTGTGCGTACAGGAAAATCGACATTTATCAAGCGATTCATGGATCTTATGGTCATGCCCAACATAACAGATCCGTATGTTAAAGAGCGCACTAAGGACGAGCTGCCCCAGAGCGGCGCCGGGCGGACCATCACCACTACAGAACCGAAATTCGTTCCTGATGAACCTGTGGAAATTGCCTTCCAAGACAATGTTTCTGCCAAGGTCCGTTTAGTAGACTGCGTTGGATACACGGTAGCCAGCGCCAAGGGGTACGAAGACGAGGATGGCGCTCGTATGGTGATGACCCCGTGGTTTGAACAGGCCATTCCGTTCCAAGAGGCGGCCGAGCTGGGAACCAACAAAGTAATTTCTGAGCATGCTACCATCGGGCTCGTTTTGACAACTGATGGTTCTATCACCGATATTCCTCGGGAGGATTATGTGGAACCGGAAGAGCGGGTGATACAGGAACTGCGCGAGCTTGGGAAGCCTTTCTTGGTAGCGCTCAATTCGGTTCATCCAGACAGCCCTGAAACCCGGGAGTTAGCTGCGACTCTTACAGAGAAGTATGGGGTTACAGTAATCCCCATTGACTGTCTGCGCATGACTCGGAGTGACATTATTGATCTCTTCCATGAAGTGCTCTTTGAATTTCCCATCCGTGAGCTGAGTGTGCGTTTTCCGAAGTGGGTCGATGAGCTACAGCCCAGCCATTGGCTCCGGAGGGCATACGAGGACGCGGTCTACCACATTGTAGCCCAGATTCGGACCCTGAGAGATATCGAAAACTTCGCCGTCCAAACCTTGGCTAAGAGTGATCATGTAGACAGTGTCACACTCGCTAAACTTGATCTTAGTACCGGGACGGTGCTCCTCAACCTCACCGCTGAGGGGAATCTCTTCTTTGATGTGCTCTCAGAGATGACCGGATTTGAGATAACAGGGGATCACCATCTGATGAGACTGATGCAGGACCTGTCAGTAGCCAAGAAAGAATATGATAAGTTAGCCACAGCTCTCGAACATGTGCGAGAACACGGCTATGGTATTGTCATACCAAGCATTGAAGACATCACGTTCGAGCAGCCTGAGCTAATTAAGCAGGGCCGTCACTTCGGCATTAGGCTTACGGCCAGCGCCCCTTCGATCCATATGGTCAAGGCTAATATACAGACCGAGGTGACCCCCTTTGTAGGCACCGAGAAACAGGGCGAGGAGCTCGTTCAGTCTCTGATAGAAGAATTCCAGCAGGATCCTGACTCCCTGTGGGACCGTGATTTCCTCGGGCGTTCCCTCCAAGATATGGTCCGGGAAGGCATAAACAGTAAGCTGTACCGCATGCCAGAAAACGCACAAGAGAAGCTGCAGGAAACTCTAAGTAAAATAATCAATGAAGGCAGCGGCGGGCTGATCTGCATAATCTTATAATTGACGATCAATTGGTACAGAGTGGAACGATTGTTGTTCCACTCTTTTCTTGTGACTCTTTGCAGAATATGGTATCGTAAGAGCAGGTATAATTGAGGAGCTAGTTCATATGGGAGTAATTGTACAAAAGTATGGAGGAACTTCTGTTGCTGGACCTGCTAGGATTAAGAACGTCGCCCAGCGGATATGTGCAGCAGCTGATGCTGGCAATCAAGTAGTGGTTGTAGTTTCAGCTCAGGGAGATACCACTGATAGGCTCTTGGAAATGGCCTATGCGATATCTTCTGATCCGCCTAAGCGCGAGTTGGACATGCTCTTGGCTACAGGTGAGCAGATCTCAATCTCTCTTTTGGCAATGGCGATTGATGAACTTGGGCACAAGGTAATCAGTCTTACTGGGGCGCAGGGGGGCATCTTAACCGATGAACATCACACTAAGGCGAAGATTCGCGCGGTAAATTCGGAGAGGATCACCGCTGAGCTTGAGCGCGGGCGTATTGTAATCGTTGCAGGGTTTCAAGGCATCACTTCCGGAAATGATATCACGACTCTCGGCCGAGGTGGCTCGGATACAACTGCAGTAGCAGTGGCCGCGGCTCTAAAGGCAGATGTGTGTGAGATCTATACCGATGTCATGGGAGTCTATACGGCCGACCCTCGGATTGTATCGGATGCTCGTCTACTGCCAGAAGTCGGCTATGATGAAATGCTAGAATTGGCCTCCTTGGGAGCGCTTATTCTGCAGCCTCGTGCTGTAGAAGTGGCTGCCATACATGGGGTGCCGCTGCATGTTCGGTCGAGTTTTTCAGAAAGTCCCGGCACCATGGTTAGAGAGGTGAAAGATATGGAAAAGGTGGTATCAGTTACAGGCGTAGCTTCAGACGACAACTGCGCTCAGATAGTACTATTGGGGCTTCCACGCGAGCTTAATGCCCTCCAGATTGTCTTTGGCCGGCTCGCAGAAGAAGGAATCAACGTGGATATGATCGTCAAAGCCCAGAGCGGCCCGAGTACGAATAACCTGTCATTTACTGTGCAGCGAAGCGATCTGCAGGCTGCCCTGAACGCCATTGAGCAGTTGCCCGGATCAGAACGGTGGAAGATACTTACGAATGAAGATGTGGCGAAGGTTTCGATAGTGGGCGCTGGTATGATGACCAATCCAGGTGTGGCGGCTGACATGTTTGACGCTCTTGCCGCCGAAGGAATTCCAGTCGAGCTGGTAACCACGTCTGAGATTAAGGTGTCATGCCTGGTTCCGAGAGATATGTATACAGCAGCTGTTGCGGCCTGTCATAGGAAATTTTGCCTAAGTCATACAAATTCATAGCACAAAGAGCTTGCCTTTTCCCAAAATCCGTGGTATCTTTATAATTGCAGTCGGGGCGTGGCGCAGCTTGGCTAGCGCGCTACCTTGGGGTGGTAGAGGTCGCACGTTCAAATCGTGTCGCCCCGACCATTCTTTTTTTATTACACTGCAGCAGAACAAGCCTTCTCCTAGTGGGAAGGCTTTTTTGCTGTCCATTTTTACAATCAATTGCTTAATTACTTTGACAGACTATAGGTCCTTCCTCCAAAGCAAAGGACAGTGCAGGTTCCTTTGTTGGAAGGAATAGCAGCAATAAATAGCTAATTATTTCATAGTCCTGGAAACACTCGGAGAGGGGTTTGTGTTTGTGCGAAAAACGGCAGTTCTAATCCTTTTCTTTTGCTTAATTAGTGGCCTAGTTTTCTGGCAGAGGGAAGCCTCCGCCGACACTTACGTGCGTGTCGATCGTCCTGAACTGAATGGGGCTGTGCTCCTTGTTGCAGATTTGATGGATATTGGCGAACCGCAGGTGATCCTAGGAAGGCAGAACGCGGTGTATATCGTGCACGAAGATGAGGTTCAGGAGTTAGCCGGTGACCTGCCTGGTCATGTTACAGCTCTAGCAGCCGGTGACTTGACAGGGGATTTTCGACCCGAGCTGCTGGTAGGAACAGATAACGCCGGTGCTTTTTATATTTATGAGCGTCAGGGCGGCCTCTGGAATCGCAGCGGTCGAGCGCGGTATCTGTGGGAGCCAGTACAGATGCTGGCAGTCCATGATATCAATGATGATGGATGGGGCGACGTTCTGGTCCTCAACGAAACAGGTGATGCAGAAATCTACCTATCATGGGAAGGAGAACTGTATCGCTTCTGGCGTTCTGCAGACATCAAACACTTCACCGCCGCAGACATTGACGGCGATGGTGTAGTCGAGATTCTGTTTACAAGCCGCCAGGGTCAGGTTGCAGTATTGAAATGGGAAGACCAACAGCTGGTTACCATTTGGGAAAATTACCCTTGGGGAACCATCGAAAGTTTGGTGGTGATAGACGAAGGATCTACTCCGGAGTGGATTGTAGTTACCAGCCAAAAAATGCTTTATGGATGGCGGTGGCAGAATGACACTGTCGCAACCACTCGGCACTTTCATGCCCCAGAACTAGGTGAACTCCTTACTTATATTCCTGGCACCGGGCTTTTGAGTTTTTCTCCCTCGCGAGGAGCATCGATGTTCGCTCTCCAGTCGAGCGGAGTGAGAGAGCTCTGGAATGTACCTGATGTGACTGGCGAACAAGTATATCCCTTCTTTGAGAGTTTCTTGGTTCGGGACGAGCATAATGAATACTTCCTGCTGCAGCCAAGCGATGGCCGCTGGCAGATTTTTCTGGACGAGCAGGATATAACAGATGAATTGAAGCTGTCAGCCCGAGATGGTCAGTTCTTTGTGGAACTTACAAGTGCTGCCAGAGGATTTGGTTTGTCTCTCTTTGGGAGTGAACCTTGGTACATCATTGGTCCTAATGGATTTATCAGCGTGAACGTTGGGGAAAGGTTTATCGAACGCGATAATCTCCGTTTTCCCCTATCTGCTGAGGCCTTTCTCGAAGGTGAAGAACTGCATGTTCCACTTGAAATCTTTAACTATTTGGGATGGACAGTAGAGGTAGACCGCTCCCGCCAGCAAATTCGATTTGTAAGGCGCTGGGGCTGGTGGTATTAAGGATATTCTCTCTTTTTATCTTTTTTGGCAGGAGACAGGCGTTTCTACGTGGAATCTTTGGCAAGGAGCATTTTTTGTAATAAAATACTTAAAAGAAGCCTTCGGCAATAACGTTGTATAGTGTATAGAACAGAGGAGGAAACTGTGTGAAGAATTATGGAGCTGAGTTTTTGCGGAATGTAGCTTTAATGGCCCATGGAGGAGCCGGAAAGACATCTCTTGCTGAAGCAATGCTTTTTGCTTCCAAGGCCACCTCTCGCCTGGGCCGCGTTGATGATGGGACTTCAATTATGGACTACGATCCAGAAGAGGTCCGTCGTCAGATTTCGATTAATACCTCGCTGGCACCAATCGAATGGAAGAACCATAAAGTAAATGTTCTAGATACTCCTGGTTACTTCGACTTTGCTGGCGATGTGGTGGCTGCGGCCAGAGTAGCCGACTCAGCCTTAATCATTGCTTGTGCATCCTCTGGCGTAGAGGTTGGCACAGAAAAAGCCTGGGAATATGCAGATGCAGAGCAGCTTCCCCGTACCGTATTCATTAATAAGATGGATCGGGAAAACGCTAACTTCAACCAAGTGGTAGAGCAGCTGCGCGACTTCTTCGGTCCCCAGGTAGTACCCGTACAGCTTCCAATCGGCAGTGCTGATACATTCTCCGGTATTGTCGATTTGACTAAACTGAAGGCTTTCGACAAGACTGGTAAAGAAATCGACATCCCTGCAGATATGCAGGATGCAGTTGAATCTGCCCGCGATACCCTGATGGAAGCGGTATCGGTAACCGATGATGAACTCATGATGAAGTACCTCGAAGGCGAGCCTCTAACCGACGATGAAATCGTACAAGCACTTCGAGTTGGTACCCAGAGCGGTGACGTGATCCCTGTATTGTGCGGTTCTGCTGCACAGAACATCGGAATTGATCTGCTCTTAAATCACCTGGTAGACTGTGCACCCTCACCAGTAGGACGCAAGGCTGCCGGAACCCTCAAGGATGAGGAAATCACTGTTTCCTCCAGCGACGATTCTCTCTGCGCTTTGGTCTTCAAGACCATGGCTGACCCCTATGTAGGTAAACTGACACTGTTCCGGGTATTCTCCGGCAAAATCAAGTCTGACTCTACAGTATTCAACACTCGGAGCGGTAAAGACGAGCGCATAGGTCAGCTCTTTGTCATTAAGGGTAAGGAGCAGATCGCAGTAGACGAACTCGGCGCCGGCGATATCGGTGCTGTAGCTAAGCTTCAAGATGTTACCACAAATGACACACTTGCTGCGAAAGATCGTCCCGTCAAGCTCAACCCAATCGCCTTCCCGGCGCCAAGTATGACTATGGCTGTGGCTCCTAAGAGCCAGGGCGATGAGGATAAGATTGGATCGGGTCTGGCACGTCTGGCTGAAGAAGATCCTACTCTTAAAGTTGAGAAGAGCTTTGAGACTGGGCAGACCCTCATCAGCGGTATGGGCGATCTCCATCTCGAAATCACCTGCAGCCGCCTGAAGAGCAAGTTTGGTGCTGAGGTGGAACTGACCACACCTATGGTACCTTACCGCGAAGCAATTCGGGGCCGGGCCAAGGTAGAAGGCAAGCACAAGAAGCAGTCGGGCGGACGGGGCCAGTACGGTCACGTGTGGCTTGAACTCGAACCTGCTGCGCCTGATCAAGAAGAGCGCCTGGTCTTTGTTGATGCTATTTTCGGCGGCGCTGTACCTCGTCAGTACATTCCAGCGGTAGAAAAAGGCTTATGGGAAGTACTAGATGAAGGTGTTCTGGCAGGATATCCTGTCGAGAAGATTAAAGTTACCCTGTTCGATGGTTCTTACCACTCGGTAGACTCTTCTGAAATGGCCTTTAAAATTGCGACTCACATGGCATTCAAGAAGGGTTTCATGGAAGCAAATCCGATTCTCTTAGAGCCCATCATGAGTGTGGAAATCAGAGTGCCTGAGGCATTCATGGGCGATGTCATGGGTGACATGAATAAGAGGCGGGGCCGCATTTTAGGTATGGAACCAGAAGGTAAACACCAGGTCATTAAAGCGCAGGTACCAATGGCTGAGATGTTCCGCTACGCAATCGACTTGAGATCAATGACTCAAGGCCGCGGTTCCTTCTCCATGGAGTTCAGCCATTACGAAGAGGTACCCGCTCAAATCGCCGAACAAATTGTTGCAGAACGCCGTAAAGAGGAGTAAGAAGAGCCTAGACAAATATGCAGCCTTTCAAGGCTGCATATTTTTTTTGCCATAACATATGGTTTTTTAGGAGGTGATTCTCGTGCCGACGGCAAAACGCACAAACGGGGGATTCGGAGGTATACCAATCGATGTCAGTGCCGTGGTGGCCGGCCTTGTCCTGATGGCCGTGCTCCTTATTCTTTCTGCCGCCGCGTTGACCGCAGCCGGAATCACCGCAGACCTAGAACCAAGTGCAAGGTTCTTGCGTATTCTAGCTTTGGTATGTATTACAGGCGGAGGGTGTTTAGCTGGGAAAAAGTGTACCAGCCGCTCTTGGCTTAACGGCATTGTGAGTGCGTTGATCGGTTTTGCAATACTGGCATGGCTTACCGGTGGACCAACAGAAGAAATCACTGTTTGGCTGTGGCTGCGTACGCTCCTGCTAATTGCTTTTCTAGGCATGGTAGGAGGTATCATAGGGGGGTTAAGGAAGCATTGAACCAACCTGCTTGGTGGACCAGAGGAGACAAAAAAGCACCACTTCTCTTGAAATGGTGCTTTTTCTATGTCATGATGAAAATAAAAATGGCAGGGGAGACAGGACTCGAACCCGCAGCCCTCGGTTTTGGAGACCGATGCTCTACCAATTGAGCTACTCCCCTGCGACACTTCATATATTACCATATTCCCACAGCTTGGTCAACACTTCAGTACGAAAAAATCGTAGTATTGGACAAGCTAAAGGTACTAATTGGATTTCAAAGCGAGCCCCTTGAAGGAGTTTAACCCCGTTTGTCAAAGTAATTAGACTGGATTGTATTTTGAAAAGGAGTGGATCATTTGCTGAAGGAATTTCTCGGCGAAGTCCCTGTAGGGATTTCTAATCGCCATGTACATCTATCACCAGAGCATTTAGAGACTCTATTTGGTCAGGGTTATGAGTTGACCGTTAAAAAGGAACTGTCTCAGACGGGGCAATTTGCTGCGGAGGAGACAGTTACTATTGAGGGGCCTAAAGGTTCCATCGCAAATGTGCGCATTTTAGGACCTACTCGCAGTCAAACTCAGGTCGAGGTATCGCGGACCGATTCGTTCCGCCTAGGTATCAATCCGCCTGTGCGGGATTCTGGTTCCCTCGAAGGCTCGGCGCCTATCAAGATCACTGGCCCTAAGGGCAGCATTGAGCTTGAGGAAGGAGCCATTATCGCTCACCGACATATTCATATGGACGAAGCCACTGCAGAGCGTTTTGGCGTAAAAGACAAAGACATCGTTTCTGTTGTGGTAGACGGCGTCCGCGGTGTTGTCTTCCGCAACGTACTGATTCGGGTACGCAGTGACTTCGTATTGGATATGCACATTGATACAGACGAAGCTAACGCCGCTGGTCTTGCCAACGGCGACCTGGTAAAAGTATACCGGGATTAATTAATAGGGAGGTGAAGAGGCTGCCACTCTTCGCCTTACATAAGTATGGCAGCCTAACTGAATGAGCAGATTTGATCTTCAGCGTATTGCCCATGTAATCAGAGGTCTCTCGGCTGACGGCGTGGAAAAAGCTAAGTCCGGGCACCCGGGACTGCCTCTCGGTTGTGCCGAAATCGGCAGCGTGTTATTTTTTGATGTTATGAATCATAATCCCGGCAATTCCAAATGGCCGAAGAGAGACCGTTTTGTGCTCTCTGGCGGGCACGGTTCCATGCTGCTGTATTCTCT
>CALKAR010000182.1 GCA_937988745.1 uncultured Peptococcaceae bacterium | reverse complement strand
CGCGCACCCTATGCAACTCACCGGACCCACATCGCAATTTGTCGAACATAGTTGCGAGACGCCGGGCGAGGACGCTTGACAGACTAGCAGCGACGGGTGCTCGAACTTACGGCGCCTCCCCAACCACCGGCGCAGGCACGATCGGTTCGCCCGGGCGCGCAACCCTCCACCAGCTACTGCCAATCTGAACCTTCGGTGCGTGACCGTCGTCCGAAGCGGGCGCAAGTCTCAGTGACATGAACTCTTCCGGCATCAGCTGTCCGCCCGTGAGCTGCTCGACAATGCTGGCCTGGTTCCGAAATTTTCCGGAGAGCACCACGATCCCCTCAGGCTGAAGCAAGCCCCGGGCACCACCGTTGCCCCGGACCCTCTTCATGTAGTCCTTCTGCTCGGCTACCGCGGCGATAGATTCCCGATTGACCGTCAACCCCAGCGCCCTGCGGAACAGTTCACAGACGCGCTGTTGCCCGAACCGAGGCTCAAAGATGGCATCCCGGTCATCCTGAGGCAGGTGAAGCAGTCGGTTCACCGGAAGGGGTGCGTCATCGTACAACCATTGGATGTCATCTCTTGCAGCCTTCGTAAAGGTGCGTTTTCGGTCACGGTTTCCTCCCCGAGTCAGCCGGTCTTCTGTCGCACGTTCGACGCACAAACTCCATGTTGAGGCTTCGTCCGATGCATGCAAACCAATGATGATCTCACCAACACACTCAACAGGGATCATCCACTGAGCCTTCCCCATAGAAAATTTGCAGTCGATATCAACTCCCGCTATCCGGTAGTCGAGGTGTTCCTGCACACCATCGTCGATAATGTCGTTAAACTCTTGCCTGATTGCTATCTCAATAAGCGTCCCAAAGTGTGTCTTTTCCGTTTTATAAAGCTGATCCCACGAGTACCGTCCCGTCCATTGTCCGTTGTATAATCTGTCGTAGGAGGAACGAAACGTCTGCGCGAATCGAGCCCCCTCTGGATCTGCTTCGACAATCAACTGCCGGATCTTTTCAAGCTCTGGATCACCGCATTGCGCTGCAACATGCATATCTGTTGAATCCCTTCAATGATGACGGTCGACTCCCGGCTTTAGCGCCTCACAGTGAGGACAACTCTACTCGAACCCTACTTCTCAGTCGCGGCCCGAAGCCGCTCGATGACGTTCAAGCGGTCTTCAGCACTGAGCAGACGGGTTCTCACATAAATCTGTTCTACCTTGTCGCGTGGGCGTGAACCTGACAAAAGCCAGGACAACAGCACTTTCTTATCTTTCCGCGGAAGGTTTACGGCCGATGACCAGATGTGTTCAACATGCTCCGGAGCCTGCCCTTCATCACGTTTGGTCTCATTGCACCGGGAACATTCGGCCCGGAGGTTATCCATCGCGCTGACCCCGCCGTGGGCTTGGGCGACGATATGGCCGACAGTCAAACGCACGGTGTTCGCGGGATCATCAGCATAGGCGTCACCAGCTCGCTCACCGCACAACTGGCAGGTGTAAGCATCCCGTGCGAACACGGCGTTTCGCAGGGAATTGGAAATGGTATTTTTCTTCGGACGCGGCCCCAGTTCGGGCGCCCACCCCTTCTGCTGGACCAGATACTCCTCGGGGCCTAGGATCGCCAGCTCTTTCTGGCTGGGAAGTATCCAGCCATCTTTTCGCAGTTCTCGTAATCTTCTCTGGAAATGCTCGTCAACGTTCCGCTTCCCGTCGACCGTAATCTTGCGCCTCAACTCATCGGTCGTGAATCGACCGCCGACCTCGACGTTTCGATGAAGGTACGAGGCGATGCGGCGTTCGACCCCGTAGGTTCGATTGCTCCCGGGATAACGCTCGAGGCGCCACCACTCAACTTCCCCATCATTCACATCATCCAACTCCGGGCACCGCCCTCTTCATCCGAATCTCCACTTTACCTACCGGAAAGGACCACTCGCGCCCCCGGCTTCACATACCTAACGCACAAGCGGTGGAT
>CALKAR010000181.1 GCA_937988745.1 uncultured Peptococcaceae bacterium | reverse complement strand
GCTGTGTTTCAAAACGCCCAGCATTGAAGCTCAAGAGAGAAACCATGTATTGGTTGAGACTTACACCTTCTCTCTCGGCTTGTTCAGCCAAAATTCGGTGCAAACTCCTAGGAAGGTGCAGCAAGATTTTGCCTCCGTACTGTTCTTCTTCCTAGACAGTCGGATGCGGAATCTTCTTTCCCGCTTCCTTAGCCACCTGAAGCCAGAAAGGCAAAACCTCCTTAAGATTATTATATGCCTCATCAGGAGTCTCGCCATCAGTCAAGCACCCGGGCAGTTCAGGTACGAACGCTATCCAACCACCGCCATCCTCCTCGGAAAGCTGGCTCAAACGCACTGAATAACCAAAAAACTCTCTGGAGAATGAACTTTAGACTGATCCATCACTGGCTTGCCCCCTTTACTGTTTTTCGGACAGAGCTGTGCTCACTTAATCTTTATCCTAAACACCACAGGCAGGTCACTCTTAACCTCTTGGGTCTGGATTAAGAGACCTTCTTCGCTGCGGATCCACTTGACTTTCTCATCAAAACCGAGAACAGTCACATCCTCAATAATTCCGTGGAAGTAAGGCTTGCTTGAGGCATCTCTCTCTGCCAGCGATCGAATGAGGACTCTGCCATCCTGTGGATACTTCAAGACTGTTGCGTACAGGTTGGATCCTCTTACGGTGAAGCGAATATCTTCGGGTGTGAACGGTTTTTCGTCGTTATCTGTGAACTGGCCTTCGGGGATTTGGGTTGGCCCTTCCCCGGATTCTCTCCAAACCTTGGAATCATAGATTGCTTCACCGTTGATCTGGAGCCACTTGCCGATGTCCAACAGAACCTGCCGTTCTTCTTCGGCTATGGTTCCGTCGGCTTTCGGGCCCACATTGAGAAGCAGGGTGCCATTCTTGCTCACTATATCCACCAGGTCGCAGATAATCTGGTAGGCGGTCTTGTAACTGTTGTATTCTGTGTAGCACCATGAGTTCTTGGCAATGGCCGTATCCGTCTGCCAGAAGTAAGGCTTCGCCTCAGCAAACTGACCCCTCTCGATATCCACCACCGCGGTTCCGAACATAAAGGCATCGTGTTTGTAGTTAATCACTACCTCTTGGCCCCACTCATGTGCTCTGTTGTAATAATAAGCTGCAAACTTCTTGATATACGGCTTAAAGGCGTTGTGCTGAATCCACCAGTCGAAGTAAACGATCTTGGGCCTGTATTGGTCCACTATCTCACAGCACCGCAGGAGCCAATCTTCGAGAAACTCTTCTGTGGGTTCGGGCTTCCCGTAGAGATCATGAAATCCGGGTTCTGGCTGGGCAGGCCAGTAGAAATCTCCGCGTACTAGGGGTTCTTTGATGTCGCTGTCAAACTGCTTACCGTGTCCCATGAAAAACCAGTGTTCAGCTCGATGGGTGGAAGCACCGGCCGCAAGGCCTTCTGCGCGAAAAGCTTTAAAGAGCTCGCCTAAGACATCTCGCTTAGGTCCCATATTAAAGGCATTGTACTTGGAAAGTTCGCTCTTATACATTTGGAACCCATCATGGTGTTCTGCCACAGGGACGACATATCTAGCACCGGCTTCCTTGAACAAGCGCGCCCATTCCTGCGGATCAAATTTGGGGGCAGTGAACATGGGAATAAAGTCCTTATACCCGAAATCCTTGTGGTTCCCATACGTCTCGATATGATGTTCGAACTCAGGTGAACCTTGGATATACATATGGCGGGGATACCATTCATTCCCGAAGGCAGGGACAGAATAGACGCCCCAATGAATGAAGATGCCAAACTTAGCATTCCGATACCATTCTGGGACTTGGTAGTTCCCTAATGAATCCCAGTCATCTGAAAAAGGGCCCCTTTTGATAACTTCCTCAATCTTCTCCAAGGCGTTCTTGTAGGAAATCATTTTCGATCATCTCCCCCCGCTTGTCCTTGTAAGGGTTCCACTCTGAAGTATCACTGTGACGAGCTTTCAGGACTCTTCTGTTTAAGCACCTCGATTACGTAGAAAGCCATAAGAGCAATAACGGGTTCAAAAAAACCAAAGAGAATCCACCAGCCAGGCTGAGGGAGTTTAGACTCTTTAGCTTTGAAGAAGAGATAGATCGGGATTAAAATACGCAGTATGAGCGCTGCCGCTCCGATAGAACCGGTAAACCACATCATGCTAATCCTCCCTAGATGTTTTTTGCATCCTAACACTCTATTACCCCCGCGAGAAGAGCACCTCCATCCGCAGGTTAATGTCACAGCCAATTAGGAATATGCTTTTGAAAGTACTGGCCGATCTTCGTGACCTCGGTCATCACAAGTTCGATCCGCCGTTCACTAACGAACCAGTTGTCTCGTGTGGTACCGTTCCTATCGGGGACGGGGCTTACGAAAAACTCCACATCTCTAGGAAACTCCACTTGGTAGGTCAGAAGAGCTCGCCGTGCATGAAAGGACTTGCAGACCAAAATCGCTTTCTTAACTTCGATTCCCCTAGACTGAAGTTCTAACCAAGAGAATCTGGCATTTTCGAAGGTATTGCTTGCTCGGTCTTCTTTTAGAATCGCATTCTCAGGAACACCAAGCTTGAGGCCAATAGAGCGCAGAAACTCCCATTCGGTCGTGTCAAGTTTGCGGTTCTTTCCTCCGGATGGGAGAATATAGGGAGCCAAACCTTGGTGGTAGAGCTCTGCTGCCCTCTCCATCAGCTGTGGAATACTTCCCCCGGGAACCAAGATGACATCGGCTGGTTCAAGAGGTGTTTCTACGAAAATGAAATCAGTGATGCAGTCAAACGGGTAAGCCAAGTACTTCTTCCTCCTAAGTTTTTGTCCAGCTCAGATATGTCTTGGCCATCATTCTGACTTTTTCCTGTTGTGTACACTAATTTCCTTCTTATTTGCAGAACCATTTTGCTCTAGGTGAAGATGCTGCACGGGAGAGAACACATAGAAAAAGCCCCAAAAAGGGGCTGAATACAAACCTAAGACTGCTCTGCAATAAACTGTTCAATGATGTCCTTCGTTGACGGGGAGATCTTCTCCGGAAGATCAGAAAAGGGGAACCAGCTAACTTCCAGCACTTCCTCATCGGGTGAAGCTCCCGAAGGTGTAAAGTCTGTGCAGATGTAGACAACGTCAACGACATATACTTCATGGCCGTTCGGATAGGTAAAGTGCCTGGTTTCCCCGCCAAATGCTCCATATAGCTCTAGATGGTTGGCAACTAACCCGGTCTCTTCTAAGAGCTCCCGAGCGGCTGATTGCTCTGGTGTCTCTCCCGGCTCAAGATAACCACCGGGATAACCCCAATCACCTGTGTCTGCTCGCTTCTGCAGTAGGATCATCCCGTCCTGAACAACAACAACACTGGTCCCCACAAGCAGCAGAGGCCTGTTGCCAATTAGGTTCCGCATTTCTTGGATATAGCTCATGATCGTTTCTCCATTCTTGATAGTGTTTTACCCCATTCCGGCTGCAAAGAAGGCCAACCCTGTCCGGAATGCGGCGAGTCACTTCGTCTTTCATATGCTCTGCCTGTCAGAAAATAAACTAGAGAACCCCAGCTAGTGCTAGGATTCTCCGGACAAAGCTGCATATTGTAAACTCGGAAGCTATGTTATATGCTCACACAACCTGCGGCACGACCCACGATCAATTAATTGTACAGGGAAATAGTGCTGTGTATAGCATCGGATAAAGTCGCGGCCGAACTTCTCAAGATTTTCAATTTCCTCAACAAGTAAACGAACCGCCTGGTAACCAATCATCTCAGTATGCTGCACAACTGTGGTAAGGGACACTCCCAGGCGTTTCAAGACATGGGGATCATCAAAACTGATTAAAGACAGATCCCGGGGGATCTCCAGATTACTTGCTCTGCATACCCGCACAATGTCGGCTGCCACATAGCCGTTCACCGCTATACAGGCGGTATATTCCCTTGACAGCAGAAACTGCCGCAGTTCCTCTTCTCCGTTGCGGAAATCATAGGCAAACAAGGTGCCATCGCCAAGATTCTTTTCTTGACAGACTCTCC
>CALKAR010000180.1 GCA_937988745.1 uncultured Peptococcaceae bacterium | reverse complement strand
AATCCCGGCTCCTCCCCTGGAGGATTTGGCTCGATACGCCGCGCTGGACGCCGCCATTGAGAGGATGTTGTTTGACGAGTTACGGCGACGCATGACACCGCAGCAAAAACGTCTGCATGGATTCCTGGTCAGGGTTAGCAGGGTGCTGCAGGGAGTGGAGCAGGTAGGCGTTCCCGTCAGCCGTGACGAGTTGGAGCGTGCGATGGAGCACTCTCGCAAGGAAATGCGGCGTGCCACCCTGCGGGCGGCGAAGCTGCTGAAGAAGGAGCCGTCCGAAGTGAAGCTGTCAAGCCCGCAATGGCTGGCGCAGATACTGTTTGGGGAACTGCAACTACCCGTGGTGGAGTTTACGGGCGGCGGAGCACCGACCACCAGCGAGTATTCGTTAAAGCGTGTGAAGCAGTACAGTCCCAAGCTCATCCAGGCCATTCTCGACTACCGCAAGCACCAGAAGTACATCGGCTCGTACTTAGAGCCGTGGAGTCGGAAGCTCACGCCGGATGGCCGCCTGCGGTCCAGCTACAACATCACAGGCACCGTCACCGGTAGGTTGGCCTGCACCAATGTGCAGACGTTCCCGCGGGAGAAGATGGGCATGAGCTTGCACCAGGTCCCACGGGACGGCGAGATCCGCTCCGTTGTCACAGCGCCGCCTGGGAGAAAACTGGTAGTAGCAGACTACTCGCAAATTGAACTGCGTGTGGCCGCTGCGTTGGCGAACGAGAAGCGAATGATGCTTGCGTACCAGCGCGGTGAGGACATCCACACGCTGACCGCGGCGACCATCACGGGCAAGCCTCTGGACCAGGTGACGAAGGAAGACCGCCAGCGCGCCAAGTCGGTGAACTTTGGGTTCTTGTACGGCATGGGGGCGCGCAACTTCGTGCGCTACGCTTTTGAGCAGTACGACCTGGAGTTCACGCTGGAGGAAGCACAGCAGGTGCGCAACCGCTTCTTCTCACTGTATCCCGGTCTTGTGGCGTGGCACCGTGAGGTGGAGGATTTCGTCCTTCGCCACGGCTATGTGGTCAGTCCGCTGGGGCGAGTCCGGCACCTGCCGGATGTCCACAGCCAAGACAAGTACCTGCGCTCCGAGGCTGTGCGCCAGGCTATTAACAGCCCCGTGCAAGCAACCGCTAGCGATTTCACCCTGGCGGCGATGGTGCTTGTAGACAAAGCGCTGAAGGAGCGGCCAGATCTGGAGGCTGTGGTCATCGGCCAAGTCCACGACTCGATTTTGCTGGAGTGCTCGGATCAGCACGCCATGGCTGTGGCAGAACTCGTCAAGAGGACGATGGAAGAAGAAACCCCCGCCTACGTGGAGCGCCAATTCGGCTACCGTTTCCCCATTCCCCTTGCGGCAGAAGTTTCCATTGGCTCATCTTGGGGCAAATACGAAAAAGTACTTGCATGATCTATCATATTGTGCTATCGTAGTGGCAGGAGGTGAGACCATGCCTGCCGCTACGATAGCACCTACTATCAGCCATACCCTTCTGGAAACCGTCAAGCGCTGCCAGAAGAAGGCGGAGTACCGCTACGTTCGCGGCTACGTGCCGAGGATTAAGGGCACGAAGATCGAGCGCGGCACGTGGATCCACGAACTGCTGGCGGCGTTCTACGTCGCTATCAAGGACAGTCGGGATGGACTGGTGGCTGCCGAGGCCAAGCACCAGCAACTGTTGGAGGAGTGGTGGAACCCGCTCTTCGACGAGGAGAAGGAGTTGTTGGGCAAAGACCTGCCCGACCAGGCATGGAAGATTTTCGAGCGCTACACGCTGTATTGGGAAGACCACGACCGCAAGATCATGCGGAAGATCTTGTGGGTGGAACAGGAGATTACCATTAAGCTCGACTGGTTGCCTGTGCCCTTTACGTTCAAGTGCGACCTGGTGTTCCTCAATCAATGGAACCAGGTGGTCATCATGGACCACAAGGTCGTCGGGACCATCCCTGACGAGGAGGACCGGCTACTGGACAACCAGGGTCCGCGCTACGTGCTGGGTATGGAGGAGGTCCTGCGGCGCAAGAGGTTACTGGGCAACAAGATCAAGGGGGTGGTCGTCTACTACGACTACATCCGGGACCGTGTTCCGGCAGAGCCAAAACTGAATAAGGACGGAACCCTCAGCAGAGCCAAGATTGACACCGACTACTGGACCTACTACAACACCATCCAAAAGCACGGCCTGAACCCAGACGACTACAAGGACGTTCTTGAGCAAATCGCCAGGGAGCAAAAACCGTTCTTCGACCGCTGGGCCGTGACGGTCACGAAACAGCGGTTGGAAAACGAGAAGCGTGAAATGATGGAGGCGGCAAAGCTGCTGGCTCCAAAGGATTACTACCCACGCACGCTGGACCGGACACGTTGTCGCTGGGATTGCGAGTACAAGGACCTGTGCCTCATCGAGATCCAGGGCGGCAACATCGAGCATGCTTTGAAAGACCGCTTCGAGGTGGTGAACAGGAATGGCCGAGGCTAACGAGCGCACGGCGCTGGCAAACCCGTATGAGATTCCCGACGTCGATGCCATGCGTGCGGCGTGGAAAAAGGCCGAGACGCCGACCCAGGCCGCTCAATGGTTGGAAATGGTGGTGTACGGGAAGCCCAAGCGGGGGAAGACCCACTTCCTCGGGAGCATCCCGAACATCCTCATCCTCGACTTCGACCAGGGATCCAGCATCATCACCAAGCAGAAGTTCCCTGGCTTCCGAGGCAAGCGGGTGGCCGTTGAGTCCTTCAACGACGTGGCTCTGTGGTACTGGATCCTCAAGACGCAGAAGCACCCGTTCCAGGCCGTGGCCTGGGACACGGCGACGATGGCGATGGAGCTTGCGCTCCAGCACGTGCTTGCGGAGAAGGTCCAGCGCGATCCACGCAAGAGCGCTTACAAGGCGGAGCAGGACGACTACGGGCGGGCGGCGCGCATCATGCGGCATTGGATCACCATGTACCGTAGCCTGCCCATACACAAGATTTGGGTTTGCCACGAACGGGCAGACGAAGCGCCCGACGAGGAAACCGGCACACAGGAGGTGGAATGGTACGTCCCCGACCTCCAACCTTCCGTGCGGAGCTACCTGCTGGGGCTTGTGAGCCTCATCGGGTACGCCTACCGGGTCCACAAGGACGGGAAGCTCCAGTTCCGCATGGCGTTTGACAGGCCGGGGACAATGGCGGCGGACAGGTATGGTGTCATGCCCAAGGCGATTGCAAACCCGACGTGGGACAAGATCATGGAGCGCTACGGGAAAATCTTGACAGGAGGCGAAGACAACGATGGCGACGGCAGCTAAGAAGATCATTGTTCCGTGGGAGCAGGCGGGTGAGGCATACGTACTTCCCGAGGGCAAGTACGCCCTCCGCATCGTGGACGCCCGCGCCGGACAGTCGCAAAGCGGCGAGCAGCGTGTGGAGATTCAGTTCGTCGTGCTAGCTCCCGAGAAGCACAAGGGCCGCAAGGTAACGATCTTCTACAACTTCAACGCCCCTGGCCTGCGTGCCTTGCGGGAGCTTCTCCAGGGCATCGGCTTCGAGGTGCCCAACAAGGCGGCGGCTCTTAACCTCTCCAAGCTGGAGGGGAAGGCGCTCATCGCGGAGGCGAGGGTGCAAGAGGGCAAGCAGGGTGGTAAGTTCCAGATCCTGCAAAACATCAAGCCCTACGGCAAGAACGAGCCCGAACCCGAGGAAGACGATGTGGAGGAGGACGTTGTTGAGGACGATCTGATGGAGGACGACGACCTGGATTTTGACGACGATGACCTATGAGGGAAGCTAACCTGCAAGGCGTCATCCTCCGCGCCCTGCGGAAGCGCGGGGGCTGGTGGGTCAAGTACCACGCTGGCCCCCGCTACTCCACAGGGGGAGTGCCAGACATCCTCGGGGCATACCGCGGGCTGTTTGTGGCGATGGAGGTGAAGACGGACCGAGGCAGGTTGACACCGCTACAAGCCGCCACACAGCAGGAAATGCGCCAGAAGGGAAAAGCTATCGTGGTGGTAGTGCGTAGCGTCAAGCAAGCGTTAAAAGTGCTTGACGTTATCGACGAATATGTGCATACTGCTAGAAAGGGGAGGAATCAAGATGGCGAAGAAGCAAGCTCAAACTGAGGACCTGGATCTCGAACTGGAGGGTCTTGAGGACCTGGACTTCGGGGACCTGGATTTAGACGATCTCGATGAGGAGGTCGAGGACTTGTCTGTGGACGAGGAGGAGGAAGAGAAGCCCCAAACGCCAGAGCCGAAAAAAGCGGAGGCCCCTGCGCCGAAGAGGCGTGGGCGCAAGCCGAAGAGCGCGGAGGAGCCGAAGGCCGAAGAGCCTGCACCGAAGACTGAGGCCAAGGAAGAAAGCACCGCCACAACCACGGTCGTCTTGGCGGATCAGCAGCAAGCGGTGGCAACCTCCGCGGAAGTCCCGGCACCGCTGTTGGTTGAGGCTATCAACCACCGTATCCGGGTTCTCCGTGAGCGGGATCAGGACACGTCGCAGCTTGAGTGGGTGCTCTCCCTCCTCTCTGTTCTGCAAGTTTGATGGAGGGGAGGGGGATAAGTGCCCCGGCGACAGAAAGGGACACCGGAGGGTGATCTAAAAACAAAGGGAACACCGCTGTTCATCCGTATGTCGCAGCGGGAACGGAAGGTCGTGGAGTACGCCTGCAAGGTACGTCACGGGGATGTGGAGGGGTATCTCTCAGACTTCTCCAGGCGTGCGTTGCTGGCGTATTCAAAGGCGATAATCAAGAAGCATAGGGAGAAGGCGGGGGATTGACTCCCCCGCCTTATCTTTTTGATGGAACCCACACCTCCATTCACAGCAAGTGTTATGGTTGACGCTTTGCCTAGTCCGGTGGTATAATACATCTGAATAAGCCTCCTTCTCGCGCCCGCAGCTCCGACGTTGCCGACCGCTGAGCTGCGGGTTGTCTTTTGCGAGGCTACCATGGCCTAGCTACCATCATCCACGGCTCCACCCGCCGCTCCGTCACCCGCCATAAGAACCCGACGCCGTAATCCCAGTCGCGGACGGTGCGCCACAACGACACCTCAGCCTCCATCCGGACCGGCCACGCAGGCGACCATCGCTGCGTGACGACCAACT
>CALKAR010000179.1 GCA_937988745.1 uncultured Peptococcaceae bacterium | reverse complement strand
TTCTACAATATCAAGAAGTAATTGACGAAACGGGTCCCGCGTTGGCGGGGCCCATTTACATCTTGCCTATACAGCAGATGTTATGGTAAAATGTTTTAGTGTGACAAACATTACCGGCAGGGAGGTGTCTTCAAGGCATGAGAACCTTTCTAATGATTATCCAGTTCCTCTTATCGATCGCGCTTATCGCAGTGGTAGTGCTTCAGGAGAGTAAGGGTGAGGGGCTGGGCGCACTCGGTGGAGGGAGCTCGTTGTTCTTCAACCGCCGGAAGGGGCGTGAAGAGCTTTTAAGTACCGCCACCACCTATCTGGCCGTAGGATTCATGGTCCTGTCGGTAATTCTAGCTGTGTGGTTTTAATAAAAATGCAGATGAATTTCCTCTGTCCTCGGGCAGAGGTTTTTCTTTTACACAAAAAAAGCGGGATCCAGCTTTGTACTGAATCCCGTTTTTGTTTCGATGTGTTATGGTGGAGGTGAGCGGAGTTGCACCGCTGTCCGCGAATGGGCCAACACCAGCGTCTCCGAGCGCAGCTGCAGTATTAAGTCTCGCCTACTCAAACGCTCCGCAGCCAGCTTTTGAGTGGGCCAGCCCGTCAATCTCCCCCAGCCGGTCCGGGCCAACCGTCCGAGGCAGCCTGTAGTTATGACACCATCTTAGTTTGAACAGGCATCAAACTAAGCGGCGTTAGCTGAACTTAAGCAGCTAAGGCGTAATTATTGTTTGCAGTTATTTGGTTCCCAGGTTTTACGAGGAATTGGGGACCTCGGCTCGCTGCTGATGCACTCCCTATCCACGTCGAAACTAATTCACCCCCATGGTGTACATAAAGAATACCATACAGAGTGGTTAGCGTCAAGTTAACGTTCTCGAGCGACGGCCTGTCGAGCCCGGCGCTCTGCTTCTCGCTTAGCGATGGAATCGCGCTTATCGTAGAGCTTCTTACCCTTAGCCAGGGCAAGCTCTACTTTGCACTTACCGTTCTTGAAATAAAGCTTGGTAGGCACAAGCGTATAGCCTTGTTCCTGAACTTTGGCGGCTAGACGTCGGATTTCCCGCTTGTGCAGCAGGAGCTTGCGCACTCTCAGCGGGTCGTGGTTGAAGCGGTTTCCCTGTTCGTAAGGGCTGATGTGCACCCCGTGGAGGAATACTTCGCCATTCTGTACACGGGCAAAGCTGTCTCGCAGATTAACGCGCCCTAACCGCAGAGATTTCACCTCAGTACCCTGAAGTGCAATTCCGGCTTCGATGGTTTCTTCAATATGATAATCATGCCGCGCCTTGCGGTTTTCTGCAATTTGTTTGTAGTGGTCGGCCAAAGAAATCCCTCCCCACTCAAGTATATCAGACTCGAGAGCTGCGCTCAATAGAGATCGGTGGAATGGGGATTTCCCGTGAGTTCATAATCTAAATGATCTGTAATCTGAAAAATACGGTACTCACCTTTTTCATGTTCTGCGAGTGTGCCATAGTGTACTTCCAGGGTATACAATCCTGCCCGAAAAAATCCAGGGATGGTAGGAAATTCTGCGGGCTGCCATGTCTTCGGCGGCCACTTGAGCGCCTTCTGCGGTTCATTTACGACCTCAATCTTGCTCGAAAAATCAGCGTAGTAAGCAAATCCATCGTTTTCATGGAGTAGATCAGTGATCACTTCCCCTTGCGGGGAGAGAAGAGACGCTCGAACAATATAGAGCGGTTCGTTGGATCCATTAGCAAAACCGGTAAGCCCCAAGAGCCGCTGATCACTGCTGTAGTAGATGTGGAAATCAACTAAGAACTCCTCTGGCCATAATCCAGTATCATACTTGATTACTGGACTATTGTTTCCTTCTTCGAGCTGTACCTCCAGAGTAAATGGTTGATACCCTCCAGCCAGCACATCCATCTGGTAACGTCCAGGCCTCAGATTTGTGATTTCAACGAACCCGGTGTTATCAGCCTGTACTACTCGTCCGCCCACCTGGACCACTGCGTATGGAAGGGGATCGCCAAAAATATTCCGCACATAAGTGCGCAGATGGGCTCGGGATTCAAGCTCAGCGTAGGCAGGAAGTGCCATACTCCCACCCCAAATCTGGAGTTCGCTGCGAATAATAGTAGTGATCAGGAGTGCAAATACAAGTAGGCCATAACCGATTACCACCACGGCGATCCGTTTTATGATACGTACCCACTGGCGTTCTCGCACTGCATGTTTCCTCCTTTGGATGCAGGATTCACCTCCAGAGATAGCGAAACTTTGCAAGTGACACTAACAGGAGGAGAAGGCATGAAAAAACCCGCACTCATACTCTACTTATTTATCATCCTCACTGCTGCCTGGATAGGAACAGCTCAAGTCCAGGCCCTTGGTTTGGTTGTAGGCGAAGAAGAAGCAGTTCTCAGCCAGCCTATCAGCATCGTAAACGGAAGTATCCTCGTACCGCTGCATGTGATTACCGATTATCTCGGAGGCCAGGTTACCTGGTCGGCCAAGGGAGAGACGGTGCAGCTGGACTTTCCTGACCTAAACATAACTATGCGTGTCGGTGAAGAAAGTGCACTAGTAAACGGGTCTTCCTATCGCTTGGATGTCCCTATCGAATTCAGCCAGGGTGACTTAATGGTTCCCCTGCGCTTTATTGTTGATCACCTTCATCTCAGTCTGACTTTTGATGGAGAGAGAGGTGCCCTGCGCATTCACGGCGGCTATCTTGATGAAACAGATGCCCCTTCTCCAGCTGTACAGCCTTCAGAAAGCGAATATGTGATCTACACGCCTGAACCTCAGCAGGATTTGAAAGAGATCGTGTACATAGGTGGCCCTCGATCCCGCGTTTTTGTGGATGTGGCTAATTATAGTGGTTATCAGACTATGCTCTTAGTTAATCCTGATCGGCTGGTGCTGGATCTCTACGGCGTTCAAGGCGACCCTCTGCCTGACCAAATTGTGGACGGGCCTATTGTCAAGCAGATCCGTTCCAGCCTTTTTGATGGCAGCACCATTCGCATTGTGTTTGATTTGAATGAAGCCACAGGTTACACCATTACACCGTGGCCAGAAGGCGGGCTGGAAGTAGAGTTTAACTATCAGCTCTTGGCTGTAGATTTTGCGCGCATTGATGGAGTGCCGCAGATTGTGATCGAGGCAACGGATAAGCCTCCTATCGAAACCATACATCTCACACAGCCGAGCAGGCTGGTTGTAGACCTGCACAATACCTCCTTAATTGGGGGTGCTGCCGAGTTTGCTGTCGAGGATGCTGTGGTGCGCCGCTGGCGGGTCAGTCAGAATACGCCGGCTGTTACCCGCATAGTTTTGGAGCTGAATGAACCTCTTACACTGTGGGATGTAGAAGGGGACAACGGCCAGTACCGCCTGATCTTCTTCGAAGGTACACCAGAGCAGGCTGCGGCTAAACGGGAAGAAATCGCTGCCCGCGAACGGGCTGAAGCGCTTCGAGCCTTGGAGGAAGCTCGCCATGCCGCCCAAGAAGCAGAAGAAGGAGCGAAGCAGCCTGACGAGGCCTTGGTAGACGCTCCTGAACTTGAAACTCCTAAGCGTGATGGTATCCTAGCTGGCTACGTCATTATGATCGATCCGGGTCATGGTGGTTCAGATCCGGGAGCGATTGGCCCATATGGTACGTTTGAGAAAGATGTGAATCTGGCTATTTCTCTCCTTTTGGGAGAGCTCTTAGCGGAAGCAGGGGCTGAAGTGCATTATACCCGTACAGAAGATGTTTACGTTTCCATCTTTGAGCGGCCGCAGATGGCTCACCATGTAGGGGCACATATTTTGGTCTCCGTGCACGCCAATGCTTATCTTGATCAGAATATCGCTCGCGGTACAGAGACTTTGTACAACCCGAATAGAGAGAGCAACAAGCTGTTGGCTCAGGCTATCCAGACAGAACTAGTTGAGGAACTGCAGCTGTATGACCGCGGTCTGCGCAAGCGCACCGACTTGGCAGTTTTGAATGGCTCGCAGATTCCCACTGCTTTGGTGGAAGTAGCATTCTTGAATCATCCTGAAGAAGAAGTGCTGCTGCGGGCTCCTGGCTTTCAAGAGGCAGCTGCAAGAGGCATCTTTAACGGGATCGTTAGATATTTTGCTGAACACAGCCCCAAGGAGGAATAAAAATGGGGATGGAGCGGCGGATTGCACTGCTGATTCTTCTGCTGCTGGTTGTTGTCGGAGCACGGTCACTGCTTATGAAAGACGCTGTCCCCGTTTTCCAGACGGAAGGCGGGCCTGCGGCGGCTGTGTATTTCGCAAGCTCCACTCATGTCATGCTTGAACCAGAGTTTTATTGGGGTGATCCTTCTCTGCAGGACTTGGCTCACATCCTTGTGAAAGGTCCTAAGAGCAGGGAGCTCTTGGCGGTGCTGCCGCCGGAAACTTCAATTCTTGCTGTGTATCAGCGGGATAACGTTGTTTATGTAGACTTCAGCAGGCATCTAGTGGTCAATCACCCTGGGGGCAGTTCTGGTGAATTGGTCACGGTGTATGGGATTGTCAACACCTTCGCCAGCCTTACCGGAGTGGAAAAGGTCCAGATATTGGTGGAAGGGCGTCGCCTAGAAAGCCTTGCGGGCCATCTATATATTGGTGAACCGCTGCCCCCAGATTACAGCTTGGCCGGTGCTTTGCTGATCTAATAATGAGCCTGCCTGCATATACTAGGTAGGAACTGATGCCGCGCCGCTGCGGCGCGGGTGGGGGAATAATGAATGGCTATTGGAATTTTTGATTCTGGTGTAGGTGGGCTGACCGTTTGGCAGGCACTGCAGCCCATTATGACAGAAGATATCATCTATTTCGGTGATACAATTCATATACCATATGGAGAAAAGACTCCAGAACAGTTGTTCGGCTATTTCCGGAGAATCATGGATTTCTTTATGCAGCGTAAGGTGAGCGCCGTTGTTGTGGCCTGTAACACTATGAGTGCGGTGGTTGTACCACGGATTGGACCCAATCCACCACTGCCTCTTTTTAATATGATCGATGCAGCGGTAGCGCAGGCAGTACCAGTCACCAAAGGACGTGTGGGTGTGCTGGCTACTCGGGCAACAACAGAGAGCGGTGCTTATCCTCGTGCCCTTCAGAACGCGGCTCCCGATTTGGAAGTGGTCAGCCAAGCGTGCCCTAAGCTGGTTCCCTTTATTGAGGCTGGTTTGTTGGGTGGACCTATGATTCGCGAGGCTGTCACTGAATATGTTACGCCTCTTCTGCAGGCTAGGGTAGACTCTATTATACTTGGATGCACTCATTACCCCTTTATTTTGCCTGAAATAAGGCGGCTCGTTGGTCCTAGGGTAACTATCTTAGATCCTGCTGAGCAGATCCGCGAAGATGTAGCTCAGTTCCTGCAGGGAAGAAGTCCCCAGTGTTCCCCAGGAAACTGCCGCACAGAGTTCTGGGTGAGTGGCGATCCGTGGCGGTTCCAAAATCTTGCCCAAGATATTTTGGGCTCTTCCTTACCTCAGGTACAGCGCTACAGTGCAGTAGGAGATGGTTGGTGATGGAAGCACGAATTCGAAAAGAGTGGCAGGGTAAGTCAGTGGCAGTTATCGGGTTAGGGGTCAGTAATGTCCCCTTAATTCGTTTTCTGCACCGCTTTGGTGCCCACATCTCCGGTCGGGATAGAGCTTGCAGAAAAGATCTGGGGGAGCGCATCGCCCAACTGGAGGAGCTTGACATTGAACTAATTCTGGGAGATGCTTATTTAAAAGGGCTTGAGCAGTATGATGCCGTCTTTTTAACTCCCGGAATTCCAAAAGATCTACCTGAGTTGACTGCTTTAGCTGGAAAGACCGAGTTATTGAGTGAAATCGGCCTGGTGATGCGTTACTGCCGGGCACCGATCTTTGGCATTACAGGCAGCAGCGGCAAAACCACAACCACTACGCTGGTAGGGGAGATGTTCCGCCAAAGCGGCTTTAAAACCTTTGTGGGGGGAAATATCGGCACACCTTTGATTGAACAGGTATTGGAGATTCCTCCCGAGGCGCGGGTGGTGCTGGAGCTATCTAGTTTTCAGCTGGAACAGCTAGGACAGAGCCCTGATTATGCCTTGGTGACAAATATCAGCGAAAATCACCTGGATATACACGGCACAATGGAGGCCTACATCGCAGCTAAGCAGGAGATTTACCGTCACCAGCGGGCTGATGCCTGTGCGGTTTTCAACTATGATGATCCCCTTGGTCAGATAATGGCTGCCGAGGCACCTTCAAAGGTATACTACTTCAGCCTCGAAAACGCGGTGAATCCAGGAGCTTATCTTGAGGATTCCAATTTGGTCTATCAGGAAGGCACTGAAAAAGTTTCCTTTGCTCTAACTCGTCATATCAAGCTTCCTGGGAGGCATAATTTAGAGAATCTCCTGGCCGCGGCGGTAGTGGCACGCCTGGGCGGTGCTTCCTGGGAGGCAATCACCAATGTATGTCACAGTTTCCAGGGTGTAGAACATCGCCTTGAACTTGTGGGTGAACTGGATGGTGTACGTTACTACAACGATTCGATTGCCACAACACCAGCTCGAGCCATCGCAGGGCTCAGAACTTTTTCAGAGCCGGTGATTCTCTTAGCCGGCGGTTACGACAAGAAACTGTCGTTTACTGAAATGGCTCAGGAGATTCACGCTCGGGCCAAGTCGGTAATTGTTTTTGGTGACACAGCAGGTAAGATTCGCGACGCGGTCTTAAGTTTCGGCCCCTTTGATGTACATTTTGCAGATGACTTAGCTGAGGCCGTTTCTATTGGCCGTTCCCTTGCTGTTTCAGGCGATATTGTGTTATTATCTCCTGGGTGTGCCAGCTATGGTATGTACCGCAATTTTGCCGAACGAGGCGAGCATTTCCGCAGGCTTGTTCAGATGTTGATAGAGGAGGATAAACTATGCATGAACTGACAACTCCCCTCCAGGATTTGAGTTTTCTCAAGGCAGGAGATGAAGTACTTCTCTCCGGTGTGATCTATACTGCCCGTGATGCGGCTCATCAGCGGCTGGTTAACTTGGTCAACTCCGGTGAAGAGCTGCCCTTTCCTATTGATGGAGCGGTGATCTATTACGTGGGGCCGTGTCCAGCTAAACCTGGTGAAGTGATTGGATCTGCCGGGCCAACTACTTCGACTCGGATGGACGGATTGACAATCCCTCTTTTGCAAAAGGGATTGAAGGGCATGATCGGTAAGGGAGGCCGCAGTGCCGAAGTAGAAGCAGCCATTCAGGAGCATGGTGCAGTCTACTTTGCTGCAATCGGCGGTGCGGGTGCTTATATTGCACAATGTATTAAGGAAGTCGAAGTAATTGCTTATCCAGACCTTGGTCCGGAGGCAGTGCACCGCATGGTAGTCGAAAATCTGCCCTTAATTGTAGCGATCGACAGCCATGGTGGGAATATTTACAAGGCTGGTGTGGCACAGTATCGCGATCCCAGTCTTGAGGAGGCTATTTAATGAGTATTACACGGAATGATGGCCGCCAGCCGAATCAGATGCGCCCGGTCAAGATTACCCGGGATTTCATTCCGCATGCGGAAGGTTCGGTTCTAATTGAGGTGGGCAATACAAAAGTTATCTGTACGGCTTCGATTGAAGATAAGGTTCCGCCTTTCCTGCGCGGACAGGGAACGGGCTGGATCACTGCTGAGTATTCGATGCTTCCCCGTGCCACGCAGGTCCGGAATGTGCGCGAAGCGTCGAGAGGACGCTTAGGTGGGCGGACCCATGAGATCCAGCGCTTGATCGGGCGTGCTCTGCGCTCAATAGTAGACTTATCTGTCATTGGGGAGCGTACAATTTGGATTGACTGTGACGTAATTATGGCTGATGGTGGAACTAGAACCGCCTCTATAACCGGAGCCTTTGTGGCGCTCAACGATGCTTTGCGTCGTTTTCAAGCTGAAACTAATGCTTCATCGACGGGCATCAATGATTACCTAGCGGCAGTCAGTGTTGGTATCGTTGATGGAGTTCCGCTTCTCGATCTTGATTACAGTGAAGATTCCACTGCCCAGGTCGACTTTAATGTGGTCATGACCGGCAGTGGCAAAATTGTGGAAGTCCAGGGAACAGCGGAACAGCATCCGTTTACCCGGGCAGAACTGATGCAGCTCATGGACTTGGCTGAAGGCGGAATTAATGAGCTGATCACGCTGCAGCGTCAGCTGCTCACAGCTGATTTAACCACAAAATTTGGGGGCAATTAGAGATGGAAAAGCAGCGCCGCTTAGTAGTAGCATCCCGCAATAAACATAAGGTAAACGAGATTCGGGAGATGCTAAAGGGGCTGCCCTTTCAAGTCGTTTCCATTGCGGATCTAGGAGATTTCCCCGAAGTTGTAGAAGATGGGGAAACCTTTGCAGATAATGCACGGAAAAAGGCGGTGCAGGTTATGCAGTGGACGCAGGAGTTGGTTGTGGCAGATGATTCGGGGTTGGAGGTAGATGTACTGGGTGGTGCCCCTGGGGTTCATTCTGCCCGCTTTGCCTCTCTTCACGGCGGACAAGCCAGCGATGCGGCTAACAACGCCAAACTACTGGAACTCCTATCTGATGTTCCGCCAGAGCGGCGGGGTGCCCAGTTTCGCTGCGTAATGGCTCTAGCTTCCCCTGATGGCACTGTCGACTTCGCGGAAGGGATCTGCCGAGGCGAAATTGGCTTTGAGCTGCAGGGAGAGCATGGGTTTGGCTATGATCCTTTGTTTATAGTTCCGGAGTTTGGTCAGACTTTTGCTGAACTGTCTCCAGAAGTGAAGAATAAGATCAGTCACAGGGCTAGAGCCGTCGAGGGGCTAAAAGGCCTGCTGAAAAGATACGAAAAACCTGCGAAATGAGGTTGACAGAGTCCCTGTTCGTGTGGTAATATTGTTCATGTCAGTTCTGAGAGGTTCTCAGAGAGACCCGTCGGGGCGTGGCGCAGTTTGGCTAGCGCGCCTGCCTTGGGAGCAGGAGGCCGGA
>CALKAR010000178.1 GCA_937988745.1 uncultured Peptococcaceae bacterium | reverse complement strand
CTCTCCGTCAACTTTTCTGGAGGGCGAAGAGGGCTATACTGGCACTGAAACCGTGATGGATGATGTCTCCCGCATCGGTGGCTCAGTACATCGCACCGGGAACGGTCGAATTCGACCTGGTTGTCATCGACGAGGCTTCCCAAATGCGCCCGGAGGAGGCGCTCGGGGCCATCGCTCGCGGAAAGCAGCTCGTTGTTGTGGGCGACCCGGAGCAGCTTCCCCCGACGGATTTCTTCCGGCGGTTCGATTACCAGGACGTCGATGGGGACGAAGATGAGGAAGAATTTGTTGACAGCGAATCCATCCTCGATCTGGCCTTGCGCACCTTCCATCCGGTGCGCCAGCTCCGCTGGCATTACCGATCTCGCCATGAAAGCTTAATCGCGTTTTCGAACAAAGAGTTTTATGACTCGTCCCTGGTTGTCTTCCCGTCGGCACATCGGGACGATAGGGACCTGGGCGTCCGGTACGTTCATGTGCAGGGAACCTACATTCGGAACAAGCGGATCAATCCTGTTGAAGCGCAGCGCGTTGCTGAAGCCGCCATTGAGTTCATGAAGAAGTATCCAAAGCGGTCGCTGGGTATCGTCTGTGTCAATAAGGAGCAAACCGAGCTGTTACAAGAGGAAATAAGCATGCGGATGGCCCACACACCGGAGGCCGAGAAGTACCGGGTGCAGTGGGAGGCCACGCTGGAGCCGTTCTTCATCAAGAATCTCGAGAACGTCCAGGGAGATGAACGAGACGTCATTTTCGTTTCCACCGTGTACGGACCCGATCAGGAAACCGGGCAGGTCGCGCAGCGGTTTGGTCCTATCAACACTCAAACGGGTCATCGGCGACTCAACGTGCTCTTCACCCGAGCCAAAGAACAGGTAGTGGTCTTTTCCTCACTGAAGCCTGAGGATATTCAACCAACGGAGCGGAGCAGCCGGGGCGTCTACGTCCTTCGCGGCTACTTGGAGTTTGCGCGCTCCGGGTTTCAGGCGCTCGGAAAAGTCACAGGCCGAGAGCCCGATTCGGACTTCGAAATTTTCGTGGCCGAACGCCTGCGAACGCACGGATACGAGGTCGTGCCCCAGGTCGGCGTGGACGGCTACTTTGTAGACATCGGCGTGCTGGATCCGGACAACCCGAGTAGATACCTCGCCGGTATCGAATGTGATGGC
>CALKAR010000177.1 GCA_937988745.1 uncultured Peptococcaceae bacterium | reverse complement strand
TACGTTGGGCTAACAACGTCTTGTCTTTACCTTGGTGGCGCTGTGCTGGTGTAACGAAGTTAATCTTGCTGTGACGGTGCTCGGTGTTGTACCAGCGCACAAAGTGCTCAACCCACCCCCTGGCTTCCAAATCCATCGCCGCAGACACCACTCAGAGCGCGGTGGAGCTGAAGACCCGCATCGAGCAGATACGCGAGCGGGTGTAGAATATCGAATGACGAAACGGGCGGGGAGGTCGGGCGATAAACCCTCTGGTGGACGTATCCTTTTTTTAATGGGCAGGAAGCTCTGACAAACCGGGGCTCACAGCGCTCCTCAAAACTGCCGCATCAACTGTAGCCAGACTCTGGGCTTGCGATCGGCCTCACTGCGCGGCGCATCATCAAGCCGCCAGGCGGCGCTGGTCTCGAGACGCCAGCCATAAGCCATTCCACGCAAGGCCAACCCGGCACCGCTGAGTTCCCGATGATTTCTCTCCAGCGTCCAGGGTTCGGCGTTGAGCCGGATCCGGCCGTAATCAGCGAACAGGGCTGCCTGCCAACCATCTGCCACTGCGTAATTCAGGTCCACATTCACCAGCATTCCGCGGTCGCCGGATGCCTCACCTTGGGGATAGGCGCGTACGGCGTGAGCACCGCCAAGGCTGAACTTCTCCGATGAGTCAAGATTATCGTTACTCCACTGCCCTTGCAGACGGGTGCTGAGGCTGAAACGTCCTGGCAGGTTTTGCAGGCGCAGCAGGGAGACGTTCATCCGATCGAAGCGGCCGTGGCTGCGGCTGGTAAAGCTGTCCTGCAAACGCTCAAGAGGGCTTTCCAGTTCCAGCTTGCCGGCGGCATAGGCGAGCGAGAAACTGTTCACTCCGCCTCCACCAAAGCTGTCGCGGCTGTCGCCGGTGAGGGAGGCAATCCACACTGAGGAATTCTTGTCGCTGCGGCTATCGAACAGACCAACCTTGTCTTCCAGGCGTTTGTGGTCGTACTGCAAGGAGGCATAGAGGCTCAGCGCCCGGGAACGCAGCAGGGGCTGGAGCACAAAGGCGCTGGCAATGCGGGCGCGGCCCGTCGCATCCAGATCGGCAAAGTCTTCACCCAGCTCATAGTCCATATACGAGTAGGCAACACCCAGGCGGGTCGACCAGGGGCCCACCGGCAGCTGGTAACCGGCACGGACGTAAAGCTGATCTTCCTCACTGGTCATGAGGCGCAGGTCGAGCGTGTCACCCAGGCGCAGGGGATTATTTAAACTGTAGGCTCCACCGAGTCGGGCTGCGCCGGTGTAGCGGCTGCCGTGGTTGTCCAGATGGAGGGTTCCGCTAAAGCCTTGACCCGGCATGACGTTCACGATCAGATCCGAGGCTCCCACACTGGCGCCGGGCCGCAGCATTGCATCGATCTCAACGCCGGGTGTGTCGGCCAGCAACAGCAAGCTGCGCTCCAGCGGTTTTGCCCGCACCGCTTCGCCGCTCTGCAGGGAGTCGATGGATGCCATGGCAAAGCCGCGCAAGCCAACCTGATCGTCAACCTGAATCTCGCCATAGCCCCCTTCCAATACGGCGATTTCAATGACACCGTCTTCCACTTCCTGAGCTGGTAAATAGGCGCGCGCCAGCATGTAGCCATGCTCCCGATAGTAGGACGACAGCCGTTGCGCCGCGGCCTGAAGTTCAGCGAAGCTCAGCTCGCGGTCTTCCAGATCAGCCAGCAATGCACGCAGCTCGGCATCCGGGAAAACACTGTGGCCGGTGATCCGAAAACGATTCACGTGGAGGCTGGGTCCGCCCGACACAGGCGCGGAATCATCCAGGGATGGCAGATTCAGTTCCAGCTTGTCGGGCGCGGGCGCCTGCAACTGGGGGCGTTCCAGTTCGCGAATGCTTTGTCCGGCATCGGGCGCCACCTGGGCATAAGTCACCGCGGGCGCCAGAAGCGAAAGTACAAGGGTACGAAAGTGATATGACTTCATTGTTCGTCGAATCCTTCAGGCAGTCGCAGACCACCGTTCACAATTGAGTAAAGTCCCTGTACGACAGAGATGCCGTCGGAGGCTTGCGACATGCCGAATGCAAAGCCGGTGACGGGATAATCGCTACAGTCGGAATCGTCGGGCTCAGAAGAAGCAGTGAGTTCAAAGCAGATATTGGACGCAGGTCCAGGACCAGCCTGGGCCGCGGACTGTAGCGCGACCACCAATGCATCCTGATAACTCTTACCGCGATCGCCCAGACGCCTGACGATACCAGCCGCCTCTATCTGCAATTCACCCGGAACGAAATCAATCGTGTAATTGCTACCACTTTGCAGGCTGCCCAAG
>CALKAR010000176.1 GCA_937988745.1 uncultured Peptococcaceae bacterium | reverse complement strand
AAGTGTCACTCTGTTTTTGTACTGGGATAATTGGGAATACCTTATCCGCTATAAAGTTATCAGCACTCTGCATATATGCAACAGAGATGTTAGTCAACGGTCTATCAATGTGAATTTGCTGACGTGTTGGCAATTCGCTCAACCCCTTTTCTTTTTAATTTTAGCGTAATAGAATTGTTCCAATATCTCCTGCTTCTCCACCTACAGCCAATACACCAAGAACGTGATTAGTTCCTTCGGCTGCTGCCGTGTGTGCTACTGCATGGCCGTCGTCATTAGACATAACAGGTGTTCCTGCAGAGATTTCTTCACCTAAGATGATGAATGCATACCCTTGAGCCACTACTTGAGACGGTTCGTCTACATTGTTTGGCTCGTAGTTAACGCCAATTGCGTAGTCCCCTGTTTTCGCGGGAACTATCTTCCCGTCTTCGGTGTACTTAACAAATGCGTAGCGGTGATCCTTTAGGTCAACCGCTGGCACACCTGTAACGGACTTCCATACTTGTTCAAATGCCATTTGCTTGCGCCTCCCTTATTAATAAAATTGGCCGCGTTGGGCTTTAAGGTATTCTTCGTATAACTCAGGATTTTCTTCAATCGCCTTAGTGATTGCTGCCGCCTTACTAATGTTAGCAGACTTTGCAATCTCGTCGGCCTTCTTGTCAATCTTATCCCATGCCTCAGCTTCGCTAGAAGCTACACCCTCTTCTGAACTCGCAGCAGTTTTACCGATTTCAGTTAATGCTCCGCCTTCTGCAATCAGTGCACTTGCCGATTTAAAGATTCCAAATACTTCGTCTGCTGTCGCCTCATCCATAAGTTTCAACTTCTTGTACAGGTCAGCTAACTTAGACTCTTCAGCACCAATGTGTGGTACTTCTTTAGCCTTAGCGATTGCTTCTTGCTGTACTTGCGCTTCGCGTGCTTTACGCAACTCTTCCTCAGCTGCCTTAGTCTTAGCAATCTGAGTCTCAAGTAATTGGCGGATTGCGGGATCTTTAACGGACTTAAGAATATCCTCTTCAGAGCCCTCAACCTTTTCGTTCTGTTTTGCTTTGGCTAGTTCGTCCTCAGCTGCCTTTCGCGCTTTTTCTGCCTTCTCGGCTTTGTCCTGTTCATCTTTGATTGCTTTTTCAACAACCTCACGATGTTCAGGCTTCAACTGCTTTAAAATCTCCTCAAGATTCATGTCTTGACCTCCTCTGGATTTGAATAACTTTATATGTGCCTTTGAATTAGCACCCTCCTTAACCAAGTCAACACGATCGTATTCGATGTCTGTCAGGTAAGTCTTGTGCCAAGGCATCAATTTATCTGGCATCTTTGTTCACCCCCTCTCAGTGACCCGTAGGGGTGCGTATGGCTTTTCCTTGAACGGAAAACATCTCATATTCTCCACTTTTGATCTTTGCAAATACTTCCTTGTCAGGGATATAAAAGCCTACCCACCAACCTTCAGGTACTATTCCTTCAGGGATTCCCATAGCTTCTTGTTTGTCTTTGGTGAACACTACACTTTCGATAAGTTGACCAATAGCCTCTCCCTCGTGTTGTTCTCCTGCTTCTCTGTACTTAAGTACAAAGGTGTAAGCAGCATCCTCGAGGTCCTCCGGTCTAGTTACGTCCCCGTCCCAATCAAGTGGGAATGAGCCGTCAACGTCCTTAGCAATGTTTGCCCACCCAAAGACAATCTGCTTCTCGTCGGCTGATTTGGCAATTTGGAACTCTTTGTCCCCATTCTTCCGCGTCTTTTCAAGGGAAGAGAATGATATGTTAGCCATCCGAGCAGCGTGTATCTCTGTCACTTCCCAGTCCGACCAATAGGTCTCCATTGAATAAACATCTGAATACTGGTGTATCTCCCGCTTCATAGTTAATGTAACTTCGGATGCTGTCTTCAAGACGTGATTCGCCCATGCGGCATTTGCTACTTTCTGTGCCTCGGCTTCAGAAGCTTCGGGTTGCAGCTGTAGCATTGCCGGGACTACCCTATCCATGAAGTCCTGGTATCCTTCGCCTTCTTGTGGGCATAGTTTGGTATCAAACCAGGCATAGGTATCGATGTATGGCATCTGTTCACCTCCTATTTGTCTACGTAGTTCTGACTGTTATCAGCTATCGAATGGTTTAGTAGGTCTTCTAGGTCCGGGTCCTTCTCTGGATCATCGTCTAGGTCGTCCGGATCCATCCCTTCTCTACCTGGCGCTTGTTCCTCTTCTTGTTCTTCCTGGCCGTATAATTCCTCAAATTCTTCCTGTTCCAACGGATCCAGGCTGATCAGTCTACGAATCAGATTCATAAGAGGAAGATCTTTGTGTACCTTTAAGCCACCAGCACGTAATAGGAATGCAAGCTCCTTGATATCTGGTGTTTCTACTTCACCTGGCACAATTTTAGGTATGCCAGTGATTCCTGGGAAGTAATTAAACTCAAACAGCTTTGGCACTGCGAACTTGTTAAAAGTATCAGCTATATGCTGAATTAATGCCTCTAAGGACGCAGCCAACAGGCTTCGTTTTACTTCCCCGAGAGCGAAGGATCCAACCTTATCTGCTCCCATCATAACAATATCAGCTAACATCGTTATTGCTATCCTATTATCGTATCGTCCGATGATTGCATTAGTGTCAAACTGCCTTGTACCGCCAGTGCTTAGCAGTTTTAATTCCCATCCATGAGGCAAAACAACACCCTCACTTCTGTCTCTGCGGATATTTCGTACAAGGCTCTCAGCTTGGTACCGCTGTTTCCTTGCCTCTGCACTCTCTGTATCCCAGATATCTACGTCCTCAGCAGGAATTATTACAGGTAAACCCGCTAAATCCCGCTCGACCCCAATACCTTCAATCTCCTCAATACGTTTCTTGAAGTACCATGGTCGGTATGCGTTACGCAACAAGGACCTTCCTTCTGGGTTATCCTTAGTTACTTCTGTCCTGAACAGTAATCCCTTAGATAGTGGAATCTCTACTTTCTCGTAGGACGGTGGGCCCCACTGTACAAAGGCCTTAATGTCCCCGTTCTCAGCGAATTTCCAGTGACTTAAGGAATGTTGTGAACGTATGGGGATCCTGGCCCAGCCAATCCTTCCGTCGTCATACTTACTTCTGTACTTGGAAGATTTTGCATCTGGCCCTTTTCTCACTTTGTACACAATTTCGTGGAAGCTGAATCCGTAAACAATCATAGAAAGTGTCTCTGAGATTGTGTTATCCCAGGACATACTCATATCATGCATGCAGCTTTCTAGGAATTCCGCCGCCTCTCTGTCAGCAGGTGAATCACTTGCCGCTTCTACTTCCCATCCAGCTCTCCGGATCAACTGTTTCATCATATAGAGTACAGCACCAATTGTCGGGTCGTTGTCCGCCATCTCTTTGTATATTTTGGCAGCATTAGGATACCGCAGGTCTACAAGGAATTCCTCGTACACATCTCCGTTAAATCTATTCAACCCGGAATAACCCAACTCCGCCATAGCGGTATCGTATGGGTATTTATTTGCATCTTCAGCCATTTACCCACCTCCCTTTCTAGTGACTCCAGTAACTTACCCCTACCATGTCATTGTTAAAACCTGAGGCTTCTTCCCAGTAGGATGAAGCAAATTCTCCATCACCCACTTGGATCGGCGCAGCCTGTACTGGCAATGTTCCTAATGTATTAAATGCGCCAGAGAATGCATCCACTAAGTCATCATGCGGCCCAGCTGGGAAAGATTCAAGCTCATCGAAGAACTTGTCTATGTTCCTGCAGCCTT
>CALKAR010000175.1 GCA_937988745.1 uncultured Peptococcaceae bacterium | reverse complement strand
GAGCCGGCTGCGCCCTTCAGATGCTCAGTTTTGAGCACTCCCAGGAAGTGCCAAAGTGGCCCAGGGGCCCTAGCTGGGGTGACGCGAAAGCGTCGTCTGTCACGGATTTCCATCCGATCTGTAACGCGGCCCGAACGGAATGTGTCAACCCCTTTTAGACAGCCGGCTTGTTAGTTAAGGGTCGAAATGCGATGGTTTCTGCTGTCGGTTCATTGATCCAAACCTCCGCAGGTGGCTCGTCCGCTGTTGGCGGTTTTCGGACGAAGCGGTCTGGATGTGCTGCATACGCTGCCGCCAACACTTGATTGCGCTTTTCGATCACCTCCTCTGCGTGACCGTAGTGCACCTGGTAAGGCGTAAGCAAGCCAAGGCCGGTATGATAATGCTCGTTGTTGTACCAGGTGAAGAAGGTGCGGCAGAAGGCTTGTGCGTCCTGCAGACTACCAAAGCGGTCAGGAAATTCCGGTCTGTACTTGAGCGTCTTGAAATGGGATTCAGAGTACGGGTTGTCATTGCTTGTTCGAGGGCGGCTATGCGTTTTTGTGACGCCGAGAGAGGCCAACAGCTGCGCCACCATCTTCGACTTCATCGCCGCGCCATGTTCGAAATGGACGGTCAGCTGTTCAGGTTCGATTCCGTGTTTCATGAACGTATCGTAGAGGAATTTCGTGGCAAGAGTCGCACTCTCGCCCTCGGCAATCATCCAACCCACGACGTAGCGGCTGTACAGGTCCAAGATGACGTATAAGGAGTAGTAGATGCCTGTTCTCGGTCCCAACAACCGGGTGATGTCCCACGTCCACACTTGGTTTGGACCCGTCGCCACAAGCTGCGGTTTGATGTAGGGTGGATGAATCCGCTGATTGCGTCGTTCTCGAACTTGATCATGCGCACGGAGAACACGGTACATGGTGCTCACCGAACACAAATAGATGCCCTCATCCAACAAGGCTGCATAGACCGCACGGGGCGGCATGTCCATAAATCTCGGAGAGTTGAGTACCTCAAGGACATGCTGTTCCTCTTCTGGTGCCAGCTTCCGGGGAGAAGGCCGCCGAGAGACCTTTCTCGGCGGCGTCTGACGATACTTGGCGTAATAAGACGACCTTGGAACGTTCAAGGCCTCACATGCGCGAGATACACCGACTTGTTTGGCGAGTTGCTGGACAGCCTCCATCAAGACGTCTCGCTGCTCTCGTCTTGAGGGCTGAGACCCAGCAACTCTGAAACTTTTTTTTGGACATCAATGATGATCTTGGCCTTGGTCAGTTCTTCCTTCAACCGTTGATTTTCCCGTTCCAGCTCGGCGACTCTCGCTTCAGCTGGATGCGCCTCGCTGGCAACCGGACCGGGCTTCTGGTTCTTGAGCGCCTCAAAAGCACCCTTGTCCCGTGCCCTACGCCACTGCCTTAGTGTCGACTAGTGAAGCCCCTCGCGACGCAGCAGGGCTCCTAGTTCACCGTGAGCACATGCGTCAGCTTCATCGAGAATGCGCTGTTTCTCCTCGGCGGTAAACCGGCGCCGTTGCGGCTTGGCCACTACTTCCGGGTCAGGCGCTTGGAAGCTAGGCGCACTAGCGGTCTGATGCTGTGCTGAGACCTTGTCGGTTCGATGCTTCAATCCGTTGCATCCTCTCTGTCCACCCTTTGAGTCTTAATTCTGGGTGGCCAGCTGTCTATCCTATATTGACACAGTGGGAAACCGTGTTGAGTGACCCACATAGCGGTCAGTCGCGCCTGTGCTGGCCCGTGAGCCCAGCTGGAAAAACCAGGCATAATGCCTGTAGCTGGAGTTT